>DATLNF010000001.1:0-5397 GCA_035536955.1 Mycobacteriales bacterium
CGAGGCGGAGCGGGTGATGACCGCCCTGTCGTTCTGGGCCGGCAAGACCGGTGCCGACGACCCCCGCACCCGGGATCAGCGGATGGCCGACGCGCTCGTCGACATCTGCGACGACGCGCTGTCCCGCGCCGAGCTCACCCCGGCCCAGGCCCGCAAGACCACGACCAGCCTCGTGATCGACTTCCCCACCTGGGCCGGCCTCGCCGACCACCCCGCCTGGCTCGACGGCTACGGACCCATCCCAGCCGGCCTCGCCCGCGAGATGTCGGCCCGGGGCGCCTTCCGCCGGCTCATCACCGACCCGCAGACCGGACACCTGCTCGACAGCAGCCCGCGCACCTACCGGCCGAGCGCCGCCCTCAAGCAGTACCTCATCGACCGGACCCGGGTGTGCGACCACCTCAACTGCAACCGACCCGCCAGCCTCTCCGACGTCGACCACACCATCCGCTGGGCCGACGGTGGCGACACCACCCGCGCCAACACCGGCGTGCCCTGCACCCGCGACCACCCGCTTCGCCACGACGGCGGCTGGCGCGTCACCCGTCAACCCGACGGCACCGCGACCTGGACCAGCCCCGCCGGACACACCTACCGAAAACCGCCCTGGGACTACCGACCCCTCGAGTGACCAACGACCTCAGGCGTTGAGGCGCGCCTTCAGCAGCTGCTTGCCCTGCTCGGCGCCTTTGCGGCTCTCCGCCTGGGCCCGCCGGAAGAAGTCCGCGAGCTCCGTGTCGCCGTCGCGCTCGGCGTCTGCGATGTAGGTCTCCATGCGCAGCGCGTTGCTCAGGCACGCCTCGGTGAACCAGATGATGTTGTAGTCCTTGTCCGCCGTGCCGGTGACTCCACCAGTCTCGCCGTTGCCCATGTGGTCCTCCTCGAGATCTTCTGCCGTCGTGACGTCGATCGACGGGCCCACGTTCCTCGGGTGAGCTCCGCAGCGTCAAACAGACCGCTGCGCGCGGGCGACCACCGCCCGCAGCCACTCGCGGCGGATCAACCCGCTCGGCCCTCGGATCACGAGCCAGTACGCACGGAACCGGCGCCGACTGCGGTCGTCAATCGCCCGGACCCGGGTCTCGGTCGTGAGCGCCGAGCCGTCGTACCGGAAGTTCCCCGCGATCGACACACCTGCGCGCTCGATGCCGAAGACGATCTCCTCGGGCGATCGGCCGAGTACGACGAACCCACCGGCTGTCATGCCGGCCAGCACGCGCTGGTCCGGAGCGAGGTCGACCCGACGCAGCGACCGCACTCGCATCAGCCCGCGGAACACCGGCACCTCGCGCCACGTGAGCTCGTCGACCGCGCGGAGCAGATCGGCTTCGTCCGCATCGACGACGACGGCGTGCCGTTCGCGGAAGTCCCACTCCGGCAGGACGTCGTCGAGGAGCACGCGACTATCGTCGCCGACGAGGTCGCTTGGCCTCTCGTCGGTCGTTCAGCCAGATGCTCGCCAGCAGGAAGAAGCCGAACCCGGCGGCCGCGAGGAAGCACACGATGGCGATCGCGGGGTAGCCCAGGATGGTCGTCCTCGTCGGTACCCGCATGAGCATCGCCGCGCCCATGATGAGAGCCGCGATGACGACGCCGGCCGTGATCCGGTTGCCGAGCTGATGCAGCCCGCGCATGATCTCGCGTTCGTCGATGCCCCGGACGTTGAGCTTGAGCTCGCCTTCCGCGAGCGCGTCCATGACGCGGTTGACCCGTGCCGGGAACCTCTCGACGAACTCCTTCGCCTCGAGCATCGTCGCGAAGACGTTGCCCTGTGACGCGCTGCCGGTCATCCGCCCGCGCATGATGTCCGCGGCCTCGCGGCGGATCGTGTCGTTCGGGTCGAACCTCGGGTCGAGCGTGCGCGCGACCTCGTCGAGGGCGAGCAGCGCGCGGCCGAGCATGCTCAGCTCCGGGGGCGGTCGCAGCCCGCTCTGCACGGTCGCGCGGGACAGCTCGAGCACGACCGCCCCGGCGCGAACCTCCGAGAGCGAGATGCGCTGGTGCTCGGCGACGATCTCGCTGACCGTACGACGGAACGTCGCCTCGTCGACCTCCTCGTCATCCAGGCCGGGCGTCGCGAGGGTGAGCAGCGCACGAGCGCAGTCCTCGCCGCGGCCGTCGCTGATCCCGAGCAGCATCTTGACCAGCTGCTCCTGCATCTCGTTCGGGACCCGTCCGATCATCCCGAGGTCGAGCAGCGCGATGTCGCCGTTCTCGTCGAGGAAGACGTTGCCGGGATGCGGATCGGCGTGGAAGAACCCGTCGACGAGGATCTGCTGGAGGTACGCCGCGAGCAGCTGGTCGGCGAGCACGCTGCCGTCGACCTCGAGCTGGGCGAGCGGCCCGAGGCTGGTGAGCTTCGAGCCACCGACGAAGTCCATCGTCAGGACCCGGGTCGTCGTGTAGTCGAGCACGGGCTGGGGGACGTGGATCCGGGAGAAGCGCGTCAGGTTCTCGCCGAGCGTCTGCAGGTTGCGGGCCTCCTGCTCGTAGTCGAGCTCGCGCAGCATCGACTTGCGGAACTCCTCGAGCATCCCCGCGAACCCGTACCGCCGCGCCGTGCGGCTGTGCGAGTCGGCGAACTCGGCGAGCTCCCGGAGCGCGTCCAGGTCGTCGAGGATGCCGTCGCGGATGCCTGGGCGCTGCACCTTCACGGCCACCGCGCGGCCGTCGCGGAGCACCGCCCGGTGCACCTGGCCGAGCGACGCCGAGGCCAGCGGGATGTTGTCGAACTCGCGGAACGCCCTGGAGATCCGCGCGCCGATCTCGGCAGTGACGATCCGCTCGACCTCGTCGAAGCCGAACGGCTCGACGTTGTCCTGCAGTCGCGCCAGCGCGTCGACGTACGGCGCCGGCAGCAGGTCGCCTCTCGTGGACAGCAGCTGGCCGAGCTTGATGTACGTCGGGCCGAGGCGCTCGAGGTCGGCGGCGAGCTCTTCGGGCTTCCCGTCCGCGACGGCGCCGCGTTCGTCGGCCATGCCGTCGAGGCCGGCATCGCGGACGAGGTCGCCGCGGCCGTACTTGAGCAGCAGCACGCTCATGTCCTTGTACCGCTTCAGGTGCTGTGGGCGCACCGAGATCGCCATGTCGCCGATCTTCCCGCATGCTCGGCGGAAAACGCGCTCAGTCGACCAGGTCGCGCACGACGACGTCGGCGAGGAGCCGGCCGCGGAGCGTGAGGCGCAGCCTGCCGGCCGCGAGCGCCGCCGGGTCGAGCAGCCCGTCATCGGCGTACCGCTTCGCCGCGGCCCGGCCCGCGGTGAGCAGGTCGTCGACCGGATGCCCGTCGGCCAGTCTGACGCCGAGCAGCACCCGCTCGACCCGCTGCTGCTCGTCGTCGAGCACCTCCCGTGCCTGCGCCGGCGACCTGCCCGCGCGCACCGCGGCAGCGTGCTCGCTGGGCAGCCTGACGTTCCACCAGCGCACGCCACCGACGTGGCTGTGTGCGCCCGGCCCGATCCCCCACCAGCTGTCGTTCGACCAGTAGCCGATGTTGTGACGGCATCGCGCGGCTTCGCCGCGCGCCCAGTTGCTGATCTCGTACCACGACATCCCGGCGCTCGACAGGACGTCGTCCGCGACCTCGTAGCGGTCGGCGAGGACGTCGTCGTCCGGCGGCGCCAGCTCGCGGCGCGCGACCTGTGCGGCGAGCCGGGTGCCGGCCTCGACGGTGAGCCCGTACGCGCTGACGTGGTCGGGCTCGGCGCCCAGTGCAGCGTGCAGCGACGCCCGCCAGTCGTCGGCGGACTCCCCCGGCGTGCCGTAGATCAGGTCGAGGCTGACCTGCTCGAATCCGGCGGCTCGCGCCCACGCGACGCACTGCTCCGGGCGGCCAGGTGTGTGCCGTCGCTCGAGCACGGCGAGGACGTGCGTGCGCGCGCTCTGCATCCCGAAGCTGAGCCGGGTGAAGCCCCCGGCACGCAGCTCGGCCAGGTAGCGGTCGTCGACCGACTCGGGGTTGGCCTCGGTGGTGACCTCGGCGTCGGGGGCGAGTCCGATCTCGTCCCGCACCCCCTGCAGCAGCCGGGTGAGGTCGGCGGCCGGCAGCAGGGTCGGCGTGCCGCCGCCGACGAACACCGTCCGCGCGGGCGGCCGGTCAGCACCGAGCACTCCAGCGGCGAGCCTCAGCTCGGCGATCGCGTCGTCGACGAACCTGAGGGCCGAGCCGTCGGTGTCGACGTAGGTGTTGAAGTCGCAGTACCCGCATCGGTGCGCGCAGTACGGCACGTGCACGTACACGCCGAACGGTCGTCGGGGATCCCGGAGCTCGGCCAGCGCAGCCTCGGGAAGCGCCCCGTCGGTCGGTGCCGGCTCACCGACGGGCGGAGTAGCGGGCACCCGTCGAGCGTACGTCGTGTCGGCGACCTGACAGAACGGACGGGGCGGGCGGTGGCACCATCGGGGCTGTCGGTCGGCCTAGGGGGGTCCCCATGCGACGCTCGACCTCACTCGCCTCGGTCCTGTTGGTCTCAACCGCACTCGTCGGGCCGGCCGGCGCGGCGCCGACGAAGCGGTGCTCGTACCCGGACGTGCGGGGGCCCTCGGACTACGCCGAGGAGCACCGGACGGCGGCTATCAAGGCACCCGCGGTCGAGGTGAGCGACCGCCACGACGAGGCGCACCCGCTGGAGATCACCTACCGGCACAGCGCCGGCGCGACGGTCTTCCACCAAGCCGACGTCAACATGGAGCTCATCTTCCACACGCTCCGCATCAACTCCAGGTCTGCCCGGCCGAACCTGTGGCTGCGGGCCGAGTTCTCCGATACCGCCACCGACGTCGACCTCTACGTGTACGGGCGCAACGGCGAGCAGGTCGGCTACTCCGAGTCGGCCAACAACGGCGTCGTGGACGCGGTCGGAAGCGTCGTCTTCTACCCGGTCGAGACGGGTGGGCCCGGCTTCGAGAACATCAACGGCATGCCGGCGCGTCGATGTGGCGCCTACACCGTGGAGACGCAGAACAGCTTCGTTGTCGCGGAGACGCCCGTGCGCCTGCTGGTCTGGCTCGGGCCGCCCGGCAAGGGCGGTCACTGACTCAGGAGCGGCGCCCGGTCACTGCTGCGTCGTGGACAGCGCAGCGATGAAGGCCTCCTGCGGGACCTCGACCCGACCGATGGTCTTCATCCGCTTCTTGCCCTCCTTCTGCTTCTCGAGCAGCTTGCGCTTGCGGGTGATGTCGCCGCCGTAGCACTTGGCGAGGACGTCCTTGCGGATCGCGCGGATGTTCTCCCGGGCGATGACCCGCGAGCCGATCGCGGCCTGGATCGGCACCTCGAACTGCTGACGCGGGATCAGCTCGCGGAGCTTCGTCGTCATCGCGGTGCCGTACGCGTAGGCCTTGTCCTTGTGCACGATGGCGCTGAAGGCGTCGACCGGCTCGCCCTGCAGCAGGATG
>DATLNF010000002.1:0-28691 GCA_035536955.1 Mycobacteriales bacterium
ACTCACCGCGACCGAGGATGACCTCGAACGGACGGGTCTCGCCCCAGTCCTTGAAGTCTTCCGGCGACTCTTCGCGGGTGAGCTTCACGTCGAACTGGGCGGCCAGCTGGTCACCGATCGACTCCGCGCCGATCCGGTCGACCCACTCGCCGAAGCGCTCCGCGCCGACGCGCTCCTTGACGAACCGCCCGACGACCGTGACGACTGCTTCCGGCGTACGCCGGGCCGGTGCTTTGGCGACGTACTGGCCGAAGCGCGCGCCGCCTTCGGTGACCCGGCCGCCGAGCAGGATCCGGTAACCCGGCGCCTCGTCGGAGCCGACGCGGCGTACCTGACCGGACAGGCCGATGTCGGCCATCTGCTGCTGGCCGCAGGAGTTGGGGCAGCCGGAGACGTTGATGGACAGGCCGACGTCACCGAGACCGGCTGCGACGAGAGCGTCGATCGTCGCTGACGCCACGCCGCGCGAGGCGGTCAGCGCGAGGTTGCACGTCTCGGCACCCGGGCAGCTGACGACGTTGGCCGCGCGCTCTGCTCCGGTCTGGCCGAGCCCGGCCTCGGCGAGGATGTCGTAGAGCTTCGGCAGGTCCCCGGCCCGCAGGTCCCGCACGACGAGGTTCTGCCGCACGGTCGACGTGAAGGAGACGCCGAGGGCCCGGCCGGCCTTCGCGAGCACCCGGAACTGGTCGCTCGTGACGTCGCCGAGGCGCAGCGACACGTACGCCGCGAACCGCCCGGTCTGGCGCTGCTCGACGACGTTCGTCTCGCGCCACAGCGCGAACCCGAACGGGTCCGCCGGCTGGTGGTCCACCGCCTCCGGCTCGGTCGGTCCGGCGAGCACGGCACGTGCCGGCAGCAGCGCGGCCGGAGGCTGGTAGCGGTAGTCCGCGCTGCAGCGCAGCTTCTCGCGCTCGGCCAGCACCTTCTCGCGGAAGGTGTCGATGCCGAGCTTCGCCACCAGGAACTTCATCCTGGCTCGCGCCCGCTGATGCCGGGGCATCTCCCGGTCCCAGACCCGCAGGATCGCCTCGGCGGTCACGATGAGCTCGCCGGGGTCGGTGAGGTCCTCGAGCGGTTTGGCCTCGTGCGGGTCCGTGCCGAGACCGCCGCCGACGAGGACCCGGAAGCCCTTCCGGCCGTCCCCGGACTCCGTCGCGAGGATGCCGATGTCGTGGATCCCGGTCAGCGCGCAGTCGACCGCGCAGCCGGACGCGGCGACCTTGAACTTCCGCGGGAGGTTCTGCGCGAGAGGGCTGCGCAGGAAGTGCCGCGCGACGGCCTCCGCGGCGGCGTTGACGTCGAGCACCTCGAGCGGGCAGACGCCGGCCAGGTGACACGCGGTGACGTTGCGCACCGTGTCCCCGCACGCCTCGCGCGTAGTCACGCCCGCGGTGGCAAGGCGGCGCAGCGCGGCCGGCACGTCCTGGATGCGGACGAAGTGGAACTGCACGTTCTGCCGGGTCGTGATGTGCCCCCAGCCGCGGCTCCACCGGTCCGCGACGTCGGCCATGGCGTCGAGCGCGTCCGCGGTGAGCGCACCACCGACGATCTTGGTGCGGATCATGTGGACGTCGGTGATCTCCCGCTGCCCGTAGACGCCGTGCCAGAGCCGGACCCGGCGGAACTCCTCCGGGTCGAGATCGCCGGCGAGGTAGCGCGAGATCTCGGCCTCGAACCGGTCTATCTCCGTGAGGTCAGCGAACCCGGGTGCGGATTCGATGCCCGGCGACTCGTCCGCCGGGGGGAGCGTGCCGGAGGGCGTCGCGTCGTGCGCGGTGTCGACCGCGCCGCCGAACGAGGCGAGGGTGCGAGCAGTTGCGGACATGGGACCTTCCGGGATGCGTCACGTGCGGGACGTCCCCGGGGGTGCGGTGCGATGGCGGCGTCGTGCGCCGCGGCGGCTACCGGCCCGGGGTGGCGGGCACGAGCCGACAGGCCGCGCTGGTGACCCGCTGCAGGTCGACATGCAGCCGGGCGACGAGGAGCGCGGACGCGTACATGGGCCCAGGGTCGCACACGCCTGCAGCGCTGTCGAACCCGAATCGGTCACACATGGAGACCGCACTCGGTCTTGCCCGTGCCCGCCCAACGACCGCTCCGCGGATCCTCGCCGGGGGCCACTCGGCGGGTGCATGGGGCGCAGCCGATCGAGGGATAGCCGTCGTGCACCAACGGGTTCACGAGGACGCCCCGGTCGGCGATGTAGCCGTCGACCTGCTCCTGCGTCCACGCGTAGAGGGGATTGACCTTGGCCATCGAGCGCGTGTCGTCCCACTCGACCGGCTGGACCTCGCGGCGCGTCGTCGCCTCGTCGCGGCGGATGCCGGACGCCCACGCCGAGTACGGCGCGAGCCCGCGGGCGAGGGGCTCGACCTTGCGCAAAGCGCAGCATGCGTCCGGATCGCGGTCATGCAGCCGCGGGCCGTGAGCAGCGTCCTGCTCGGCGACGCTCCGCAGCGGCAGGACGGTGACGACCTCTGCCGGGTACACCGCCGCGACCGCGTCCCTCGTGCCGATCGTCTCGGCGAAGTGGTAGCCGGTGTCGAGGAACAGCACAGGCACGCCGGGGCGCAGCGCGGAGGCCATGTCGACGAGCACGGCGTCGGCCATCGACGACGCGATGACGAGGTTGGGGTGCCACGCCTCGAGCGCCCAGCCGAGCACGTCCTGCGGCGAGGCGCCGTCCAGCGCGACCCCCGCGCGCCGCGCGACCGCGGCAACCGCGGCGCGCTCGTGCTCGGGGACAGCCATGGCATCCGAGTGTAAGAGCGGTCGCTGCCCGATACTTCCCGCATGCCCATGGTCGACCTGATCGACGAGACGTTCGTCGTCGCCGAGCCCGCAGAGGTGGCGGCCGCTTTGCATGACGAGGCGCTGTGGTCGCGGCTGTTCCCCGGCCTCGAGCTCACGGTCTTCATGGACCGCGGGGAGCAGGGGCTGCGGTTCACCGTGACCGGCGCGATGGTGGGCAGCAGCGAGTTCTGGGTCGAGCCGTGGGGCGACGGGGCGATTCTGCACTACTACCTGCGCGCGGACCTGACGCGGCGCGGTAGCACGACCGAGCCCTGGGCAGGTACGTCGCGTTCCGACGCCCGGCGTGCGGTGCGCGCCCGCACCCGGCACGTGCACCGGGTCAAGCAGGTCATCAACCAGCTCAAGGACGAGCTCGAGCGCGGCCGACCGCCCGGCACCGACCGCATGGGCTGAGGACCGCGCCTCCCGGACGTCGCCGCCGGATTCGGTGACACTGTCGACACCAGAGCGCTTCGAGAGGACGGCGAGACGTGGCGGCGTGGCGGTGCCCGCAATGCAACGCGGCGATCAAGGTCGACGCCGACTGGTGCGGGCAGTGCTACGCCGACCTGCGCCCGCCGCCGCCGCCGCAGCAGGCGCGCCCCCTGGTGACGTCACCGGGAGGCACCGGTCAGCCGGGCGACCCGGTGTTCGCGCCGCACGACTCCGCGGGCACGCCGGCCAGCCCGCTGTGGACCGACGCTTCGCCGGCGAAGCCGACCGGCTGGCCGTGCGCGGACTGCGGCACGCTCAACGACTTCGAGCTGACGGCGTGCGTCCAGTGCGGGACGCCGTTCGGTGCCGGGCTCAGCGCCGGGCGTCCGGAGCTGCCCGGGGACCGTCGTACCCGGCTCTTCGTCGCCATCGGCATCGCGCTGGCCTTCGTCGTGCTCGTCGCGGTGCTGAGCATGCGCGGAGCGACCCCCGTGGAGGATCCGGCACCGCCGCCACCCCTGGACGAACCCGCCGGATGACGTCCGGGCGGACGTAGGCTGAGGCCATGAAGGTCCACGTCGTCAGCGACGTGCACGGCGCGACCGACGCGCTGTCGCGAGCCCTCGGCGACGCGGACGCCCTCATCTGCCTGGGCGACCTGATCCACTTCATCGACTACACCGACTACTCCGGGATCATGGCCGACCTGTTCGGCGTCGAGGCTGTCCGCGAGCTGGTGACGCTGCGCGCAGACAAGCGGTTCGACGAGGCCCGGACGTTCAGCCAGCGGCTGTGGGCCGACCACGGCGGCGACCGGTGGGCGACGCTCGAGAAGGCGATCCGCGAGCAGTACGCCGAGATGTTCGCCGCGTTTCCGACGCCGACGTACCTGACCTACGGCAACGTCGACCTGCCGCACCTCTACCCGGACTACCTCCGGCCCGGGATCACGCTGCTCGACGGGGAGGTCGTCGAGATCGGCGGCCGCACGTTCGGCTTCGTCGGCGGCGGGCTGCAGACGCCGATGCGCACCCCCATGGAGATCCCGGACGACGAGTACGCCGCCAAGGTCGCGGCCGTCGGCAAGGTCGACGTGCTGTGCTGCCACATCCCGCCGCAGGTCGACGAGCTCGTCTACGACCGCCTCGCCGACCGGCACGAGCGCGGCAGCGTGGCGGTGCTCGACGCGATCCGCGACACGCAGCCGGACCTGTGCCTGTTCGGCCACGTGCACAACCCGGTCGTCAGCCGGCTGCGGATCGGCCGGACCGAGTGCGTCAACGTCGGGCACTTCCGCGGTCACGGGTCGCCGTACGCCCTCGAGTGGTGACCGGGCGCCCGCGCCTGTCGAGTAGCCTGCGCCAACCGACCGGAGGAGACGCGGCACCATGGCTGACGAGGCGACCTCGACGATCACCATCGCCGCGGCGAGGCCGGAGATCATGGCCGTGATCGCCGACTTCGACCGCTACCCGGAGTGGGCCGGCTTCATCAAGCGCATCGAGGTCAAGGAGACCGGCGCCGACGGCCGCGGCACGGTGGTGCACTGGGTGCTCGACGCCGGTGTCGTGAAGGCCGAGTACGACCTCGGCTACACGTGGCACGGCGATGACCTGGTGGAGTGGCGCGTCCTCAGCGGCTCGCTCAAGCAGAACGACGGCTCCTACGAGCTGCGCGACCTCGGCGACGGCACCACCGAGGTGACCTATCGGCTGGTCGTCGACATGGGGATACCGATGCTCGGCATGTTCAAGCGCAAGGCCGAGAAGGTCATCATGGACACCGCCCTCAAGGAGCTGAAGAAGCGCGTCGAGTCCGGCCCGGCCGAGGCCTGATGCGCGTCCTGCTGTTCACCGGCAAGGGCGGCGTCGGGAAGACGACGGCCGCCGCCGCCACCGCGGCGCTGGCCGCGGCCCGTGGGCTCAAGACCCTCGTGCTGTCGACGGACAGCGCGCACTCGCTGGCCGATGCCGTCGGCGTCCCGCTCGGCTCCGAGCCGACCGAGATCGACACCGGGCTCTACGGCCAGCAGGTCGACGCGCAGCGGCGGTTCGAGCAGACCTGGCGCGAGGTTCAGGACTACCTCGTCGCGCTGCTCGACAAGGCCGGCGTGGACCCGATGGAGGCTGAGGAGCTCACCGTGCTCCCCGGCGCGGAAGAGGTCCTGGCGCTGCTCGAGGTGCGCCGCCAGATCTCGCAAGGGCCGTGGGACCTGCTCGTCGTCGACTGCGCGCCCACCGCGGAGACCCTGCGGCTGCTCGCGCTGCCCGAGGCCCTCAACTGGTACATGGACCGCGTCTTCCCGATCGAGCGCCGCGTCGTGCGCACCCTGCGCCCGGTCCTCGGCCGGATGACCGGGCTGCCCGTTCCGCAGGACTCCGTCTTCGACGCCGTCACCCGGCTGCACGCCGAGCTCGGCGAGGTCCGCACCGTCCTCACCGATCCCGCGCGCACCTCGGTGCGGCTGGTCCTGACGCCGGAGGCCGTCGTCGTCGCCGAGGCGCGGCGGACCCTGACGTCGCTGTCGCTGTACGGCTACCGCGTCGACGGCGTGGTCGCCAACCGGGTTTTCCCTTCCGGCGGCGACGACGCGTGGCGAGCCGGCTGGGTGGACGCGCAGCAGGCGATCCTCGCCGAGGTCGACGAGTCGTTCGCGCCGCTGCCGGTCTTCCGCTCGCCGTACCGGGCGAGCGAGCCGGTCGGACTGGGCGAGCTCGAGGCGCTCGCGGCCGACGTCTACGGCGCCGCCGACCCGTTCGCCGTGCCCGTCGGCCCCGAGCCGATCGCGGTCGAGCGGCTCGGGGACGACCGCTTCGCGCTGGTCCTCGCCCTGCCGCTCGCCGAGCGGCGCGATCTCGACCTTGCCCGGCGCGGCGACGAGCTCGTCGTGACGGTCGGCACCCACCGCCGAGTGATGTCGTTGCCCAGCGTCCTCCGCCGATGCACGGTCGCCGGCGCACAGCTCGCCGACGGCACGCTGCGGGTCGAGTTCGTGCCCGACCCCGAGCTGTGGATGCACTCATGAGAGGAACTACCGGTGTGACGGAGCCTGTCGGAAGTCTCGGCGAGGAGGCGTCCCGCCTGTTCGCGGCAGCGGAGGAGTGGGTGCAGGGTGCGCGCGCCGGCAGCGGCGCCGACGGCGACGCGCGGCCCGCGGCCGGGCATGCGGGGCCGGAGTGCGTGATCTGCCCGCTGTGCCAGCTCCTGGCGCTGGCCCGAGCCGCCCGGCCGGAGGTCGTCGAGCACCTGGCCGCCGCAGCCGGCTCGCTGGTCAGTGCCGCGAGGGCGGCGTTCGAGGCGGCGGAGCGCGGTGGCGGACGCCCGCCGTCGTCGCGGGTCGAGCACATCGACATCAGCTGACGGTGGGGCTCGCGATCGGCGTCGACGTCGGCGGGACGAAGGTCGCCGCGGGGGTCGTCGACGACGCCGGTGCGGTGCTCGCGCGACTGCGCCGGCCGACGCCCAGCGACTCCGCCGCGGACACCGAGCGGGTCATCGCCGAGGTCGTGGGGGAGCTGCGGTCCGCGCACCCGGCGGTGGCGGCCGTCGGCATCGGGGCGGCCGGGTGGGTGTCCGCCGACCGGGCGACGGTCGTCTACGCCCCGAACCTCGCGTGGCGGGACGAGCCCCTCCGCGACCGAGTCGCCGCAGCCGTCGACCTGCCGGTCACCGTCGAGAACGACGCGAACGCGGCCGCCTGGGCGGAGCACCGGTTCGGCGCCGCGCGCGGGATCGACGACGTCGTCCTCGTCACCGTCGGCACCGGGATCGGGACCGGGATCATCGTCGGCGGCCGGCTCTGCCGCGGTGGCTTCGGGATGGCCGGCGAGGCGGGGCACATGACCGTGGAGCCGGACGGCCGCGAGTGCGGCTGCGGTCAACGCGGGTGCTGGGAGCAGTACGCGAGCGGCAATGCGCTCGTCCGCCTCGCCCGGGACCGCGCCGCCGCTGACCCGGCAGCGGCGAGCCGCGTCCTCCGGGAGGCCGCGGGCGGCGTCGACACCCTGGTCGGCCCAGCGGTCACCGCCGCAGCTGAGGGCGGCGATCCGTTCGCGCGCGGCTGCCTCGACGAGGTGGGCCGCCGCCTTGGCGCCGGGCTCGCCATGCTCGCCGCGCTGCTCGACCCGCGGGTGTTCGTCATCGGCGGCGGGCTGGCCGACGCCGGCGACCTCCTGCTGGGGCCCGCCCAGGCGGAGTTCCGGGCGCGGCTGCCCGGCGGATCGCACCGCCCGCCCGCCGCGCTTCGGTCGGCCGCACTCGGCAACGAGGCCGGGCTGGTCGGCGCGGCGGATCTCGCCCGCCTCACCGCATAGGGTCGCTGGGTGCGCGTCGTGGTCGCCCTCGGGGGCAATGCGCTGTCCCCATCCGGGGCGACCGGGTCGGCGGAGGAGATGCGGGCCGCCCTCGCGGCGACCTGCAGCTACCTCTCCGGGCTCGTCGCCGACGGCGTGAGCCTCGTCATCACCCACGGGAACGGTCCGCAGATCGGCCGCATCCTGCTGCAGCAGGAGGCCGCCGCACCGGCGATCCCGGCGATGCCGATGGACGTGTGCGGCGCCCAGAGCCAGGGCCAGATCGGCTACCTGCTCGCCCAGGCGATGGACAACGCGCTGCGCGCCCGCGGTCAGTCCGTCGCGGTGCTCTGCCTGGTGACCCAGGTGGTCGTCGACGGACGGGATCCCGCGTTCCGCCGTCCGACCAAGCCGGTGGGCCCGTCCTACCCGAGGGACACGGCGCAGCGGATCGCGCACGAGACCGGGTACGTCTTCCAGCCGATGCGCGACGGCACCTGGCGCCGGGTCGTCGCGTCTCCGCTGCCGCTCGGCCTCGTCGAGGAGCGGCCGCTGCTGGAGGTCATCGCCGCCGGGCATGTCGTGATCGCGTCCGGCGGGGGCGGCGTGCCCGTCGTCGAGGAGGACGGACTGCTGCGCGGCGTCGAGGCCGTGGTCGACAAGGACCGCACCGCCGCCCGGCTCGCCGGTCTCGTCGACGCCGACGTGCTCTGCATCCTCACGGACGTGCCGGCGGTGCAGGTCGGCTTCGGTACGCCGGAGGGGCGCCCCCTGGCCCGGATCTCGGCGGTCGACGCGCGCGAGCTGCTGGCGACAGGGGAGTTCCCGGAGGGGTCGATGGGGCCGAAGGTCGCCGCGGCGTGCGACTTCGTCGAAGCGGGCGGCGCACGGGCGGTCATCACCGACCTCGCCAGCGTCGCGGACGCGATCTTCGGCGAAGCCGGCACGCAGATCACGCGCTGATGCGCGTCGTCACCTGGAACGTCCGGTCGCTGCGCGACTCCCGCGCCGACGTCGTCGACGTGCTGCGGACGCTGAACGCCGATGTCGTGTGCCTGCAGGAGATGCCGAGATTCGCGGCGCCGCGGCGCGAAGCAGCGCGGCTGGCCGCGGACTGCGGGCTGGTGGTGGCGAGTGCCGGTCCGCCGGTCGCTGCGCTCGGCATCCTGGTGGCTCCCCGGGTGCGGGTCGGGGCGACGTTGCGACAGCCGCTGCCGTGGGCCCCGGGGCGGCACCGCCGAGGCCTCGTCCGCGCGGTCGTCGAGCTCGGCCCGGTGCGCGCCCAGGTCGCCACCGTCCACCTCGGCCTCGACCTCGAGGAGCGGGAGCGCCACGCCCGGATCATCCGGACCCGCCTGCGCGACAACCGGCTGCCCGCGGTCCTCGCCGGGGACCTCAACGAGACCGACACCTTCCCGGCATGGCGGCTGCTCGCCGACGGGATGCAGGACGCATGGCTCGTCGCCGGACACGGGACGGGACGGACCTTCAGCACCGCGCGGCCGCGGCGACGGATCGACGCCGTCTTCGTCGACGCCGCCCTGAGCGTGTCCTCCTGCGAGGTGCCCGACGGCGATGAGGTCACCCGCGCGAGCGACCACCGGCCGGTCGTCTGCGATGTCGGATGGTTGGCAGACACGGTGTGACCTTCCGCGACAGTCCTTGCCGCGGGAGGGATCGACCCGAGAGACTCGGCGCTCCGAAGATCACGACGGAGGCTGCCCGTGAATGCGTACCTGCTGCTGACTAAGACCGACGAAGCCACTGATGCCGCGCTCAGCGAGCTCACCAGGTTCAGCGTGCGCACCGCCGGGTGCTTCGCGGCGTACGCCGCGGTGAGCTTCAACACGATCGAGGAGCTCAGGGACGTGACCGAGAAGCTCGGCGCGGTCAGCCCCGGGCGGATCGAGGTGCTGGTCGCGGTGCAGGCGTCCGCGGAGACGACCGAGACGCGCTCGCTGATCGGTGTCCCACCACGCTGCATCGACCCGGAGACCGGCCAGGTCGACTGGTCGTGCCTCGGCTCACCCGAGCCGAGCCTCGGCCCCAAGGCGTCGTACTTCGCGGTTGCGGAGCTCCAGGTCGAGCACGGCGGCCGGGACGCGGTCCACGAGCGACTCGCGGCGAGCGGTGGTGTGACGGCGGTCACCCGACTCAGCGACCCCGACCGGCTGCTCGTCGAGCTCGGCGCCACGGACCGCGACCTGCTCATGAGCGCTGTCGAAGGCATGGCTTCCCTGCCGGGTGTCGAGCAGGTCCGCACGGGACTCGCGGTCCGGCCCCTCGAGCTCGCCTCGGTCGAGTCGGCCTGACGGTCATGACGACGGGTCTCGGGCAGCCCGCGGAGCTGGCGGAGGCCGCTCCCGAGCGCCGGCTCGTCACCGTGCTGTTCGCTGACCTCGCCGGCTACACGGCGCTGTGCGCGCGACTCGACCCCGAGGACGTCCATGACGTGGTCCGCCCGGCCATGCGAGCGCTCCGGTCCGTCGCCGAGTCCTTCGGCGCGACGGTTCCCGGCATCCAGGGCGACGGGTTCATGGCGGTATTCGGCGCACCTGTCGGGCACGAGGACGACGCCGAGCGCGCGCTGCGGGCTGCATTCGCGCTCCAGTCGACGCTGACCACCATCAACTCCGCACCGGGTGCGCTGAAGATCCCAGAGCTGCACATCGGCGTCGACTCGGGTGAGGTCGCCGTCTGGTGTGGGACCGGGCCGGACCTGTCCATCGCCGGCGACGCCGTCAACCGCGGCGCACGCCTCTGCGCGCTCGCTGCCCCCGGCGAGATCTGCGTAGGCCCCAGGACCGCGGAGCTGACCCGCGGCCGGGTCGAGCTGGCGGGCCCGAACCCCACGCAGATCCGCGGCATCGACGAGCCGGTGCCGGTCTACCGCGCGGTCGGCATCGCTGCGGATGCCGTGCCGGGGCGGCGATCGATGTCGGTCCGGTCCGCCTTCGTGGGCCGCGCTGCGGCGCTTCGGCACCTCGACGTCCTGCTGGCCACCGCGAGGGAGACCGGATACACCCAGGTCGGAGTAGTCCTCGGTGACGCGGGCTACGGGAAGTCCCGGCTCGCTCTCGAGTGGTCGGCCTCCTACGACGACGTGACGGTGATCTCCGTCGGGTGCACGCCGTACGACGACGATGCGCTGTCGCCATGGGTGGCCGCCGTGCCGGACCTCGCGAACCTCCGCGAGACTGCCGGCGCGGGCGACGACCCGGTCGCGGGTGCGGTCGCGGTGGTGCGGGACGCACTGGCGGCGATCGCGGCCGATCGGCCGCTCATCCTCATCCTCGACGACCTGCACTGGGCGCGGCCCGACGCCTTGCGCGTGATCGCGGAGATCCACGAGGCTCCGTGGCCGCTGCCGATGGTGGTGCTCGGGCTCGCGCGGCCGGACGGCTGGTCCGGTGGTTGCCCGACGTACCCGCTCGCTCCACTCGACGACGACGAGATGACCGAGCTGCTGACGACCACGCTCGGTGGGAGAGTTCCGGACGCCGCTGCGGCGGTGCTGCGGCGACGGTCGGGCGGGAACCCCCTGTTCCTCGAGGAGTGCCTGCGCCTGCTCGTCGAGTCCGGTGGCATCGTGGCGGACGGTCAGGCGGTCGAGGTCGACCCGCGCAGTGTCGAGCAGATCCCCAACTCGATGCGACAGTTCATCGCGGCGCGGCTGGACGCGCTGCCTGCGGGGGAGCGGACGGTCCTCCAGGACGCGGCCGTCACGGGCGACGTCGTCTGGGACGAGTGGCTACGTCGGGTTGACCCCGCGCGTGATGTCGACTCCCTGCTCGGCTCGCTCGAACGGCGAGGGCTGCTGCGCCGGGTGGCGGAGTCCTCCGTCGTGGGGAGTCGAGAGTTCGCGTTCAAGCACGCGCTGATCCGTGAGGTGGCGTACGACTCTCTGTCGCGGCGCGTCCGCGCGGCGCGGCACGAGTCGGTCGGGGCCTGGCTGGCGGAGATCTCGGGCGGCTCGCCGGCGGACGTGCCGGCGTCGCTGCTCGCGCACCACTACGCCGCGGCGTGGGACCTGCTCGCGGCGGACCCCGCGGTTGCCGGCTCACCTCGCTGCGGGGTTGCTGCGGCCGCCGTGCGACACCTCTCCCGGCACGCCGCAGCCGTGGCCGCAGGTCAGCCGCGATACGCCGACGAGATCCTGACCCGCGCGGTGAGCATCACCACCGCGGCGCCCCAGTGCTTCGCCGACGAGACGATGGTCGCCCTCGCTGTGGCCAGGGCCGCGGCGCGATTCGACCTGCAGGATTTCCCAGCGGCCCTCGACGACCTCGATCGGATCGAACCCGCGCTCGCCGGCGTCGAACCCGCGCAGCGTGGCCGGGCGCGGCTGGTCCGCGCGCAGATCCTGAGCTCGCTCAGCCTCGTCGACGACGCCGCGCCGCACTTCGACGAGGCGCTCGGCCTGCTTCGCGACGCCGGTGACGCACCCGGGCTCGCGCAGGCCGTGCGGCACCAGGCCTACTCCCTGCGGCTGCGTGACCGGTCCGCGTTCCTCAGTGGCCTGCACAGGGCGTACGACGCCTTCGTCGAGATCGGTGACGTGGTCGGGCAGCGTGATGTCGCCATCGACCTCTCCTACGAGCTGACAATCGTCGGCGGCACGTCCTACCGGAAGTGGTATGCCGTGGCCGAGTCGGCCACCGACCTCCACCGGGACGTCCGGGCTCGAGCGTCCCTGCGGCGCACGGCCGCGTTCATGGCACAGCACCGGGGGGAGAACCGGGCCGCGCTGGAGCTCGCTCGGTCGGCGTACGCCGACGCGATGGCGGTCGGCGCGACCCGGATCGTCGTCGACGCGATGATCTGCGAGCTCGCCGCTACCTCGGCGCTCGGGCTGCCGGACCACAACGAGCGGGTGTACCGCGACGCGCACGCCTTCGCCGAGCAGCGTGGGCTGCGCAGGTTCGCCGGGATGGCCGAGATCTTCTCGGCCCGCGCGCGGATGCTGGCTCGCGATCCGCACGAAGCGAGCGAGCGACTCGCCAGAGGTCGGGCGAGGATGGCCGAGATCGGCGCCGTCCTCAACCGTGACGCCGACCACGTCGAGGTGGCGATCGCCCGTGACGTCGGCGCGGCCGGACATGCCGAGGCGCTGGCCGAGCCGGTGGTCGACGCACTGGAGCGTGACGGCGCCGGGCTCTATGCCGTGCCCGTCCGGCTCGACCGCGCGCGCGCCGTGCTCGTCACAGACCCTCGTCGCGCGGTGGACCTGCTGGCCGAGGCGCTCGACGCGTCGCGGCGCCAGGACACGCCGCAGTACGGCGCGCTCGCGGCCGTCTGCCTGGAGCAGGCCCAGCTGCTGACCGGTCAGCCGACGTCCCAGCGGATCGGCACGGCGCCCGAGGCGTCCGTGGAGCTCGACGCGACCGTCGACGAGAACGCCGCGCTGCACCACGCCCGCCGTGGCGACTGGGCGGAGGCCGCCGCGGCGTTCGCGGTGGCGAGCGGCCGCTGGGCGGAGCTCGGTGCGACGGTATGGCTGGCCCGGTCGCTCGTGTGGCAGTCCTCGGCACTTCTCCGGGCCGGGCTCACGGCGCCGACGGAGACACCGCAGCTCGTCGACCGGCTGCTGTCCGACCTCCAGTCGCCACCCGGGCTGGTCGGAACCTTCGGGGACCAGCTGACCGCACTCGGCTGATCAGGTGCCGTCGTACGTCGGGACGAGCTGCCCGGCGAGCTGCTCCAGGAAGAGCCCGATGTCGGTGACGATCCCGACGGCCTGGGCCGATCCGCGGTCGGCCAGCTTGGTCACGGTGGCGGGGTTGATGTCGACGCAGACGAGCGGGATCGAGGCCGGCAGGATGTTGCCGGTCGCGATCGAGTGCAGCATGGTCGCGACCATGATCGCGAAGCCGACGTCGCGCAGCTCGGAGCGCATGGCGCGCTGGCCCTCGATCACGTCGGTGTAGACGTCCGGCAGCGGCCCGTCGTCGCGCACCGACCCGACGAGGACGAACGGCTTGTCGCACTCGACGAGTGCGTGCATGACGCCGCCGACGAGCACCCCCGACGTGACGGCCTCGGCGATGGACCCCGCCCGGCGGACCGTGTTGATCGCGCGGATGTGGTGCTCGTGGCCATGCTCGACGCCCGAGCCCTTCGCCAGGTCGACGCCGAGCGACGTGCCGTACAGCGCGGACTCGATGTCGTGCGTCGCGAGCGCGTTGCCGGCGAACAAGACGTCGACGAACCCGGCGCGCACCAGCGCGACCATCGCCGGAGCGGCCCCGGTGTGCACCACCGCCGGTCCCGCGACCCAGAGGATCCGCTTCCCCTCGGCCTTGACGTTGCGCATCCGCTCGGCGATCTGCCGCACGAGCAGCGCCTGCGGTTTCTCGCTCGACACCGCCGAGGACATGAACTCGAAGGACTCGGCGTTCGCGGAGTGCTGCTTCGGCGGCAGCACGACCTTCACGCCCGACGCGCCGCAGACGACGAGGTCGCCGGCCATGACGTCGCTGACCGGCACGGTGCGCACGCGGCCGTCGCGGTAGACCAGGCCGCAGTCCATCTCCGGGTGGTCCACCGGGATCCACCGCCCCTCGACGCGCACGAGCGTGTCGAGGTTGGTCGTGGAGTAGAAGTCCTCGGGGAACACCCCGCCGCGGTCGGCCGGTTTCAGCACCGCCTCGCCGGGATCGACCTGGTTGACGCCGTGGGTCTGCAGGCGCATGAGGATGCGCTGCAGGTGCTCCTCCGAGTCGCCGCCGACGCGGATCGTCGCCTTGGACAGGTCGTCGTGGTTGCGGCCCAGCTCGAACCGGTCGATGACGTAGTCGCCGCCGTACTCGAGCACGTCGTCGAGCACCCTCGCGAGCATGCCCGAGTCCATCAGGTGGCCGCTGATCTCGACCGTCTCGGTGACCGCCACCGGCTGCGCTCCTCGCCTCGTCAGGACGCAGGCAATCTATCTGGGCCACGACCGTGGCACGTGGTCAGGCGTAGTCCGTGGTGCGCGGCCGGTGAGGCCGGCGACAGGTGACCGCCGGGAGCCCGCTCATGCCGTTTCCGTTTGCTCTAGACCACTGCGCCGTCGTCGGGGCCGTCGTCGACCGAGGGGCCGTCGCGAAGCCTCGCTACCAGCGTCGCCAGCCCGCCGAGGATCGCGGCGACGCCCAGGTAGGTGACCTCGCGGACCACATGCACGCCCAGGCCCGGCAGCAGGAAGACGACGAGGAAGCCGAACGCGATCGCCGCGGCAGCCAGCTTGGTGGTGTGATCGGGCGACGGCAGCGGCGGCGGCGGCGGCGGCACGTAGTGGCCCTCGTCGACCTCGACCGGGTCGTCCGGGACGTCCACCGGGACCGAGAGCGACCTCGGCAGGTCAGCGGCCGGGTCGCGCAGCGTGATGTCGAGGTCCTCGTGCACCGGCCACGGCGGCACGGGTCCGGCGGCGGGCGCGTCCCATCCGGCGACGATCTCCTCGAACGCGGTGTCGTGGTCGATCGGCTCTAGCTCGGCGAGCATGCCGGGCAGCTCGGCGGCGACGACGTCGACCGCCATCGAGCGATGATCACGGTCGACGTAGAGCCGGTCGTGCGGAGTCGTGAAGCGCGGCCTGGTGTAGCCCTCCGTCGCCGCGGGCGGCGCCGGCTCGACGTATGCGGCGACCCCCGCGTCCTCGAGCGCGTCGAGCACGGCGTCCGCGACGCGGTGGTCCACCTCGCGGAGCAGGCTGAAGTAGTCGGCGGCGAGCGCGTTCGCGCGCACCCCGGCCGGCATCCGCCGGACGTCGTCGGGCTCGCCGGCGGCGAACGGGAGGTCGTTCACGCGCTCAGACCGCGGCGGCGGCGTGCCGACGGACGAAGTCCACGCTGCCGGTGAAGATCTGCTCGGCGTCGTGGTCGAGAGTCGCCACGTGGTAGCTGTCCTGCAGCACCCGCTCCTCGACGTCACCCGCGCCGATCTGCGCCAGGAGCAGCTCGGTGCTGGCCGCCTCGACGACGTGGTCCGTGGCGCTGCGGAAGACGAGGGTGGGGCAGCTGACCCGGCCGAGGTCGTTCACCGTCGTCCGCCACATGTCGGCCAGGGTCGCCGCGGCCCGCAGGGGAATCCGGTCGTACCCGATCTCGTCGCCGCCCGGCTTCTTGATGTCGTTGATGATGCCCTTGAGCGACGGGACCACCTTCGACAGGACCGGCAGGAGCTTCGCGTCCCGCCGCAGGGTCAGCAGGCTCGGGTTGACCAGCACCAGTCCGGCGACCTTGTCCGGGTGCTCCTCGGCCAGCCGCAGGCTCAGGCAGGCGCCCATCGACAGGGCCATCACGAACACCTGGTCACACCGCCCGCGCAGATCGAGCAGTCCGCGCTGCGCCTCGGCATACCAGTCGCGCCAGCCGGTGAGGTTCAGGTCCTGCCAGCGGGTGCCGTGACCCGGCAGCCGCGGGCCGAGCACGGTCAGCCCGGTCGCCGCCAGGTGCTCACCCCATGGCCGCATGCTGGCCGGCGACCCGGTGAACCCGTGCACGAGCAGAGCGCCGATCGGGCCGCCGTCGAACGAGAACGGCTCGGCGCCGGGGCGGACTGGCACGGGCGCTCCAGGAGGTACGGCGAACGGGGTGTCCATCGTACGCAGCGGGTCGCGGGATGGACGTCACCGAGCGGGATCTCTAGGGTCGGGGCCACCGGGTGGCAGGGCGAGGCGGAGGAGCGCGCGCAGGTGTTCTACTGGGCGATCAAGCTGATCTTGACCCCGATCCTGCGTCTGCTGTTCCGTCCGCGGGTCGAGGGCCTGGAGAACCTGCCGGCGGACGGCCCGGCGATCCTCGCGTCCAACCACCTCTCGTTCTCGGACTCGATCTTCCTGCCGCTCGTCGTGCCCCGACAGATCACCTTCCTGGCGAAGAGCGACTACTTCACGTCCGGCGGCGTGAAGGGCCGGCTCAAGGCGGCGTTCTTCAGAAGCGCCGGCCAGCTGCCCGTGGACCGCACCGGCGGCCGAGCGTCGCAGGCCGCGCTCGAGACCGGCAAGCGGGTGCTGCGTGAGGGCAAGCTGCTCGGCATCTACCCGGAGGGGACCCGCTCACCGGACGGGCGTCTCTACCGCGGCAAGACCGGTGTCGCGCGCATGGCCCTCGAGGCCGGCGTCCCGGTCATCCCCGTGGCGATGATCGACACCTTCGAGATCCAGCCCCCCGGCCAGGTCATCCCGAAGATCCAGAAGGTCGGCGTGCGGATCGGCAAGCCGCTGGACTTCGCCCGCTACGCGGGCATGCAGCACGACCGGTTCGTGCTGCGCTCGATGACCGACGAGATCATGTACGAGCTCATGCAGCTGTCGGGTCAGGAGTACGTCGACAAGTACGCGACGTCGGCGAAGGCGGAGATCGCGGACGCGCGCGCCGCCGCGCACGAGGCGATGGTCAGCGACGCGCCCGCGCGCCGCGCCGGCTGAGGACCAGCCGGCGCGACACGCGGCACGGGTCAGGTGACGACGAGGTCACCCTTCATCGGCATGTGGAACTCGCAGAGGAACTTGGCCTTGCCCGTCTTGGTCGGCGTGAACTCGATGATCTTCGACGAGCCCGGGCCGACCACCTCGTTGACGTCGTACTCCTTCACCGTGAACGTGTGCGCGATCGGGTCGTCGTTGCGCACGACGAACCGCGCCTTCTCGCCCGACGCGACCTCGAGCCTCGCCGGCGCGAACTTGTCGAGGTCGTGCATGACGACCTCGGTGGCGCCGGCCGCCTCGTCGGCGGACACGGTCTCCTTGTTCATGAACGTCAGCGCCGTCGAGACGACCGCCAGCAGCGCGATCACGCCGACGCCCGTCAGCACCTTGCGCCGCGTCGCATCGGTGAAGCCCCGGGCATCGCGCCGGGTCATCACGCCGCGGATCGAGGCGATGATCGCGGTCCAGACCCCGACGAACCCGATGAGCGCGGGCACCACGTCGAGCGCGCTGATCGCGAAGCCCTGGGTGATGGGGAAGACGAACCAGAACGTCGCCACCTCGAGCAGGAGGCCGGCGACGAGCGACACCCAGATGCCCTTCGACCACGACCAGGTCACGACGGCGGCGACGAGTGCGATGGCGAGGATGACGACGAAGAACGTCCTGTCATCCCCGCCGACCAGGACCACGTGGATCAGCGACGACAGGGCGTGCGCCGCGAGTCCGATCGCGGCGAGCGTGCGGTAGAGCGGCCGACCTTCCATGAATCCCCCCAGGTACGTAGGCGTTGTTCTGGCGGCGAGTGTGCCCGCGCGAGCGCCGATGTGGGGGGATATCGGCGATGTCGGTCAGCCCGAGATGCCGGCCCTCCGTCGGAGCGGCTCGGGATCGCTCACCAGGATTCGCCGGCCGGAGACCTCGAGCATCCCGCGGGCCTGGAAGTTCTGCAGGATCTGGTTGACGCTCTGCCGCGACCCGCCGACCATCTCGGCGAGCCGGCTCTGCGTCACCGCGATCTCGACCGGGCGCCCCGCGGCCGCGGCCGCGTCGGGCGCGAGCCGAAGCAGCGTCTTCGCGACCCGGCCCGGGAGGTCCAGGAAGACGAAGTCCGCGGCCTGGTCCGACAGGCGTCGGACCAGCGACCCCATCGCCCGCAGCACCTGGTCGACGATCTCCGGGTGACCGCGGAGCAGGTCGAGGAACGCCGCGCGGGAGAGCACCAGGACCGTCGTCGGCTCGAGCGCCTCCGCCGACGCGGATCGCACGCCCTCGTCGAAGAGTGCGATCTCGCCCAGCACGTCGGTCGGGCCGAGCGTCGTCATCGTCATCCGGTCGCCGTTCTCCGAGGTGACGTAGACGGCGACCGACCCCTCGACGATGACGAACAGCGCCGTGCCGGGGTCGCCTTGGTGGACCAGTGTCTGGCCCTTGCGGTAGTTGCGGGTGACCATCTGCTTGGCGAGCTGGCTGGCCGCCTCGTCGTCAAGAGCCGAGAACAGGTCGGTGGTCCGCAGCAGCGCGCTGACGTCCTGACCTCGCACGGCGCCCCCTTGGCTCCTCGGTCGCTGCCGGAGCCTAGCGGCCCAGGTCCCAGCCGCGCGCCCGCTCCACGGCGCGTCGCCAGGTGAGATGTCGGCCGTCGTCCCGCGCCCCGGGGCGTGGCTCGAAGGTCGCGCCCAGCTGCCACGTGCTGCGCAGCTCGTCGGTGGATGACCAGACGCCCGCGCCGAGCCCCGCAAGGAAGGCCGCGCCGAGGCCCGTCGTCTCGAGCGCCGTCGGCCGTCGTACCGGTACGCCGAGCTGGTCGGCCTGGAGCTGGCAGAGCAGGTCGTTCGCACTCGCCCCGCCGTCGACGGTCAGCTCGGCCAGTGCCAGCCCGGCCTCTCGGGTCATGACGTCGACGACGTCGCGGACCTCGAAGGCGATCGCCTCGAGCGTCGCCCGAGCCAGGTGCGCGGCCGTCGTACCGCGGGTGATCCCGACGATCGCGCCGCGTGCCGAGGGGTCCCAGTCCGGCGCGCCGAGCCCGGTGAGGGCGGGCACGAACACCACGCCGTCGCTGTCCGCCACGCTGCGGGCGAGCGCTTCGACGTCGGCGGCAGCGCTGATCAGGCCGAGCCCGTCGCGCAGCCACTGCACTGCGGCGCCCGTGACGAAGATCGCTCCCTCCAGGGCGTAGACAAGGCCGTCGCCGATGTCCCACGCCACAGTCGTGAGCAGCCCGGCCTCGCTCGTCACGGGCCAGTCGCCGGTGTTGACGAGCACGAACGACCCGGTGCCGTAGGTGCACTTGCTCGAGCCGGTGCTGAAGCACGCCTGGCCGAACAGCGCCGCCTGCTGATCGCCCGCCACCCCTCGGATCGGCAGATCGAGGCCGAGGAAGCTGTCGGGGTCGGTGCGTCCGAAGTCACCTGCCGATGGGCGGACCTCCGGCAGCGCGCCGATCGGCACGCCGAGCAGGTCGGCGAGCTCCTCGCTCCACGCACCGAGCCGGAGGTCGAAGAGCAGCGTCCGGGAGGCGTTCGAAGGGTCGGTCGCGTGCACCCGGCCGCCGGTCAGCCGGGCCACCACGTAGGAGTCGACGGTGCCCACGGCGAGGGCGCCGTCGGCGACCCCACGCCACACCTCCGGCTCGTGGCGGCGCAGCCACGCGAGCTTCGTGCCGGTGAAGTACGGGTCCAGTCGCAGCCCGGTGAGCTCGCGCACCCGCGCCTCGTGGCCCTGCTGCTGGAGCTCGGCGCAGAGCTCGGTGGTCCTGCGGTCCTGCCAGACGATCGCCCGGCGGGGGCTCCTGAGCCCGTCCCGGGACCAGACCACGGCCGTCTCCCGCTGGTCGGTCACGCCGACGGCGACCGGCGTCGACGGAGCGAGCGCGAGTGCGTCCGCCGAGGCGCCGACGACGGCGGCCCAGATGTCGTCCGGCTCGTGCTCGACCCAACCGGGGTGCGGGAAGTGCTGCGCGAACTCGCGGTAGCCGCGCGCGGTGATGGAGCCGCTCGCGTCGACGACGAGTGCGGTGACGCCGGTGGTGCCGGCGTCGATCGCGAGGACGCCGGTCACGTCCGCTCCTGTGCCCGGAGCCGCTCGAGCACCACGGGGTCGATGAACCCGGCGACGTGGCGCTCCTCGTAGTTCTCGGTGCCGATCCACGTCTCGTAGGCGCGGTCGAAGTCTGCGCCGGGGTCGTGACCCAGCCTGGTGAGGTGGCCGGCGACCTCCGACCGGAGGTTTTCGTCGAGGGCGAGCAGCGACTCGGGGTCGGGCTTGCCGAAGTACAGCCCGTGCAGCGTCAGCAGCCGGTCGAGCTCCGCCACCGGCGTGGGGTGGTCGTCCACGCGCAGATCGACGAGGACGTCGCTGCCACCGCCGTAGCCCGCGCCCGGCGCGACGACGAGCAGGGCCGCGCTCTGCCTCCCGCGTCGGTCACCTCCCGCGGCGTCTCCCGCTCCGAGCGCGCTCAGCAGGCGGCGCGCCAGCGACGGGGCACGCGCGGCGCACCACGCGGCCTCGGCGGCCGCGACGACGTCCGGGCCGACCAGGCAGTTGCCCTGGATCGCGTAGCCCGGCCCGGTGCGATGTCCGGCCCAGCCGATGCACTCGCTGCCGGTGAACGACCCCGAGCCGCCCTCGGCGTCCACGACCCCGACCTGCCGGTGCTCGCGCTGCTCGTCGTCGCGCGTCAGCGCGGCGACGACGGTCGAGGCGGGCTTGCCCTCCCGCAGCAGGACCAGCCCGTCAGGCCGGTACCGCAGGTTCGCCATGGCCTGGGTCGCGACGGCGCCGACCTGCGCCTCCGCGGCCGGGACTGCCGCCCCTACCGCGAGGAACTTCGACGCGACCGCCACCCCGAGCGCCGTGCCGGCCTCGTCCCGGCCGACGATGGAGAACGTCATGACGGGTGACCCTAGCGGCGTCAGGCCGGCGCGAGGACCTCGACCGTGACCTGCTTGATGCCGTCGAACCCGAGCGCGCGCGAGCCCGCTCTCGACAGGTCGATGACGCGACCGGCGACGTAGGGTCCGCGGTCGTTGATCAGCACGACGACCGCCCGGCCCTCGGCCGTCGTCACGCGCACGACGGTCCCCAGCGGGACCGCCAGCATCGCCCCGGTCAGCCGCTCCGGGTCGTACGGCGCGCCGGTCGCGGTCGGGTTGCCGACGAAGCCCGGCCCGTACCACGAGGCGATCCCGCGGATCGTGTGACCGGTGGCGACGTAGCCGGGTGGGACCGCGCAGCAGTGCTGCTCGATGTGCGAGACGACGGGCGCCTCCTTGCCGGCCGCGCGCCGTCCGCGCGTCGTGACCGCCGGTGCGACCGCGAGGGTCAGCGCGCGAGACGCGGCGTCGAGTGCAGCTCTGCGCCGCGCCAGCTCGGCGCGGGCGACGGCGTCCGCGGCCACGCGGGCCTCCGCCGCGGCCAGCAGCGCGCGGGCACGATCCTGCGCCGCCAGCGCCGGCGCCGCGCGCGCGACCAGGTCGCGGCGCAGCGCCTCAGCCCGGCGACGCAGCGACACAGCCGCTGCGGACTCCTGGCGGACGTCGGCGACCAGCTCGGCGTCCGTGCGCACCTCGCGCAGACCGCTACGTCGTACGGCGTAAGCGAGATCGGGATTCCTGAGCTTGGCGACGTACGTCGCCAGCGGATCACCGCGGCCGCGGATGTAGACGTCGCGGATCCGGTCGTCGAGTGCCGCGCGCGCGGCGTCCTGCTGCTCGGCGAGTGCGTCCATGGCCCGGCGCAGGTGAGCGCTTCGCGCGGACTCCCGGAAGACCTCGGCCGCGAGCCGCTCGACCTCCGCGGTCGCCGCGGTCAGCTCACGCCGCAGCGACGGGACGTCGCTCGCCTGGTGGAGCGCTCTCGCCGCCGGCGCAGGGTGCGTGGCCACGGCCGGGGTCGCGCCCCCGGGCACTGTGGTCACGGCGAGGACCGCGGCGCAGGCCAGCACCGCGGTCCGGCGCAGCAAGATCATCACCACCACAGGGTCGACGCGGCCCGGCGGCGCCTTGAGCGCATCACCAAGGGATAATGCCCCACGCGCGCCCGGATGTGCGCGTGCCGACCACCGTGAAGGAGCACCACCCGTGACTCGCGCTCTGCGCCTCGGCGCCGCTGCTCTCACCCTTGTAGCCATGACCGCGTGCGGCGGTGACGACGCCGATGACGCGGGTACCGACTCCGCCTCGCAGCCGGGCTCGTCCGCGACGTCGGGCGCGCCGGCCGCCGATGGTGACGTCATCGAGGTCAAGGCCACCCAGCAGCTCAAGTTCGACCCGGCAACGCTCACCGCGACCGTCGGCAGCCCGTTCAACGGGAAGATCGTGCAGGTGGGCTCCATCCCGCACAACATCGAGATCAAGGAGTTCGGCGTGAAGCCGGGCGACACGATGACGACGAAGGACGGGGAGGCGAAGGCGTTCTCCTTCACCCCGGACAAGGCAGGGAAGTTCGAGTACGTGTGCACCATTCACCCGGCCCAGATGAAGGGCACGCTGACGGTGTCATGACCGGGCGCTCGCGCCTGCTGCGCCCGACGGCGGCTCTGCTCCTGCTCGCCGCGGTCACCGCGTGTGCCGACGACGCGCCTGACCTGTCGCCGGCTGCGCCCTCGGAAGCGGGCACCGCCTCATCCACCCCGGCCGCGGCCGCGTCGCCGACGGCGGGCACCGCCGTGCAGGTCAAGGCGACCCAGCGGCTGGTGTTCGACCCGGACACTCTCGCCGCCCGGGTCGGCGTCGAGTTCCGCGGGCGGATCACCCAGGTCGGCCAGCTGCCGCACGACATCGAGATCGAGGGGCTGGTCAGCGCGACCGACACCTTCGTCACGATGCCCGGCGAGTCGAAGCCCTTCAGCTTCACGGCGTCGAAGGCGGGCCAGTACCCCTTCGTGTGCACGATTCATCCCGCCGAGATGAAAGGTGTGCTGACCGTCACATGAGCCGTATCGGAGTGCTCACCGGCGGCGGCGACTGCCCTGGCCTCAACGCCGTGATCCGGGCCGTCGTCCGCAAGGGCGTCCAGGAGTACGGACACGAGTTCGTCGGCTTCCGCGACGGCTGGCGGGGACCGATCGAGAACGATCACACCCCGCTAGGGGTCGCGGAGGTCCGGGGCATCCTGCCGCGCGGCGGCACGATCCTCGGGTCGTCCCGCACGAACCCCTTCAAGGTGGACGGCGGGGTCGAGCGGATCACCGCGAACCTGCACGCGCTCGGCCTGGACGCGCTCATCGCCATCGGCGGCGAGGACACCCTGGGGGTCGCCAACAAGCTGCACGCCGAGGGCGTTCACGTCGTCGGCGTGCCGAAGACGATCGACAACGACCTCAACGCCACGGACTACACGTTCGGCTTCGACACGGCGGTGCAGATCGCGACCGATGCGATCGACCGCCTGCATACGACGGCTGAGAGCCACCACCGGGTCCTGATCGTCGAGGTGATGGGCCGGCACGCGGGTTGGATCGCACTGCACAGCGGACTGGCCGGCGGCGCCAACGTCATCCTCATCCCGGAGCGGCCGTTCGACATCGAAGAGGTGTGCCGGCACATCGTGCACCGGTTCGAGACTCGCTACGCCCCGATCGTCGTGGTGGCCGAGGGAGCGGTGCCGAAGGAGGGGACGATGGCGGTCAAGGAAGGGGAGACCGACGCGTTCGGGCACGTCCGCCTCGCCGGCATCGGCCAGCGTCTGGAGGAGGAGATCCGGGGCCGCACCGGCAAGGACGCGCGAGCCACGGTGCTCGGCCACATCCAGCGTGGCGGGACGCCGACGGCGTACGACCGGGTGCTCGCGACGCGGTTCGGCCTGCATGCGATCGACGCCGTCCAGGCCCAGCAGTGGGGCACTATGACCGCGCTGCGCGGCACCGCCATCGAGCAGGTCCCGCTCGCTGACGCCGTCGGCACCCTGAAGACGGTGCCGCCCGAGCTCTACGCGGAGGCAGAGGTGTTCTTCGGCTGATCCGCGCTGCCGGCGCCGATGAACGCACGTACGCTCGGGGGGTGACCCCTCCCGACGAGACCTGGCGAGCCCGCCCGGCACAGCAGCAGCCGGCGTGGCCGGATGCCGTCGTCCTGAAGGAGGTCGTCGGCGACCTGCGCGCGCTGCCGCCGCTCGTGTTCGCCGGCGAGTGCCGGACGCTGCAAGCCCGGCTCGCCGCGGTCGCGCGCGGCGAGGCGTTCCTGCTGCAGGGCGGCGACTGCGCCGAGACGTTCGCGGCGCTGTCGGCGGACGGCATCCGGGACAAGATCAAGACGCTGTTGCAGATGGCGATCGTGCTGACGTACGGCGCCGCGGTGCCGGTCGTGAAGGTCGGCCGGATCGCCGGGCAGTTCGCCAAGCCCCGGTCGGCCGAGGTCGAGGTCGTCGACGGGCACCCGCTGCCGTCGTACCGCGGTGACGCGGTCAACGACATCGAGCCGACGACGGACTCGCGCACCCCCGATCCACGGCGCATGCTCCGCGCGTACCACCAGGCGGCGACGACGCTGAACCTCGTCCGCGCGTTCGCCACCGGAGGCTTCGCCGACCTGCGCAAGGTGCATGAGTGGAACCAGGACTTCGTCCGGCGCAGCCCGGCGGGTCAGCGCTACGAGTCGGTCGCCGTGGCGATCGACCGGGCGCTCGACTTCATGCGCGCCTGCGGCATCGACCTCGACCGCTTCGAGATGGCGCACGAGGTCGAGCTCTACGCCTCGCACGAGGCGCTGCTGCTCGAGTACGAGTCCGCGCTCGTCCGGCAGGAGGCTGCGACGGGGGACTGGGTCGCCGGGTCGGGCCACCTGCTCTGGGTCGGCGAGCGGACGCGGCAGGCCGGCGGCGCGCACATCGAGCTGCTCCGCGGCGTCATCAACCCGCTCGCCGTGAAGCTCGGGCCGACCGCGACGCCGGCCGAGGCGGTCGAGCTGGCCCGGCTGCTCGATCCGGACCGCACTCCCGGCCGGCTGACGTTCATCTCGCGGATGGGGGCCGGTCGGGTGCGGGAGTGCCTGCCGCCGATCGTCGAGGCCGTGCAGGCCGCCGGACATCCGGTGGTGTGGTGCTGCGACCCGATGCACGGCAACACCTACGAGTCAGGCCGCTACAAGACCCGCCACTTCGACGCGGTGCTCGACGAGTGCCGTGGGTTCTTCGAGGTGCACGCTGCCCTGGGCACGTGGCCCGGCGGGATCCACGTCGAGCTCACCGGCGAGGACGTCACCGAGTGCCTCGGCGGCGCGGAGGAGCTCGTCGAGAGCGACCTCGCCGGACGGTACGAGACGGCCTGCGACCCGCGACTCAACACCAGCCAGAGCCTCGAGCTGGCGTTCCTGCTCGCCGAGATGCTCCACCAGCGAAGGGTGCAGGTCAGCTCGTCGCGGTGAACGTCGCCGTCGCCTGGTCGCCGCCCGCCCGGGCGCTGACCTGGTGCGGCCCGGGCAGCCGGTTGGGGTCGCAGGCGTCGAACTGCACCAGGAACCGGCCGTCGTCGCCGACGATTCCCGTCTCGCCTGAAGGCGTCGTGCGCCCGAGCGGGTCGGCGTAGCGGACCCGTACCGTCCGGCCGGGCGTGAAGTTGCGACCGGACACCTGCAACGGGGTGCAGTCGGGCCCGCTCCTCGGGAAGAGGCTGATCGCCGGCGGTCCGGCGGCGGGCGACGACGTCGGGCTCGGCTCGTCCGTCGGCGCCGCGGTCGCGGTCGCGGTTGCCGTCGCGGTGGGCGAGGCGTCGATCGCCGAGACCGTCGGCGACGGCGAGGCCGTGCTGGTCGGCGTGGCGAAGGCCGGGTCGTTCGCGCGTACGTCGAACGGCACCACCGGCTCCGGCAGCAGACCCCCGGCCGAGGAGCTGGGGAGCGCGGCGTCGGTCGACGTCACGACGCCGGTCACCGCGCCGGAGACCAGAGCCAGGCCCAGCGCGAAGGCCACCACGAGCCAGGACGGGCGGTGCCGCACGTCGAGGTCGTCGCCGTTGATGGGGACGAGGTCGGCCGCGCTCGGCAGCGCTGCCCGCGCCGACCGCGCGACGCGACTCAGGATCTGGTCCCGCTCGGGATCGGGCACCGCCAGGATCGCGAGGCCGCGGAGCAGGAGTGCGGCATCGGCGGGGTCGGCGGCGCCGGTCGCCTCGGCGAATCGCCGGCGGGCCCTCGCGACGAGGGAGTGCGCGGACGCGACGTCGAGCTCGAGGGCCGTCGCGGTCGCGGACTCGGGAAGCTCGTAGGCGTCGCGCAGCAGCAGGGCCATGCGGTCGCGCGGCGTCATCGCGGCGAGCCCGCGTCGGGCGGCGAGGTCGAGGTCGGTGTCGCGGATCAGCCCCTCGGGTGCGTCCACCGACGCGGCCGGGTCGGGCACCGGGGGCCGGTCGTCGGCGTCGACCAGCCGGCAGGCGAGCAGCCGGGCCTGGTTGAACCAGCGCCCGACGACGTCGCCGACCTCTGCCGGCCGGTGCCGGACCTGCTCCAGGACGTCGAGCGCGCTCTCCTCGACGATCTCCGCCGCCTCGGGCGGCGTCGCGCCGAGCCGCCGCACGTCGTCGTGCACGCGGTCGGCGTACACCCGCACGACAGCGGTGAACGCCTCGGCGCTCATCGCGGGTGGAGCCTGGGCTCGCACGACGTACCCCCTCACGGTGCGTGCCCATCCTCCTACTACATTGGTCCGATCCAGACCTGCCCGCCGCAACTGCTTCGTGACCTCCGGAGACCACGTGCCCACGCCCGACGGCCGGACCGACCTGCGCAGCGACACCGTCACGCGGCCGTCGCGCGCGATGCGGCACGCGATGGCCTCGGCCGACGTCGGCGACGACGTGTACGGCGAGGACCCGACCGTGCGCCGGCTCGAGGAGACGGTGGCGGGGATGTTCGGCCGGGCTGCCGCGCTCTTCGTGCCGTCCGGGACCATGGGCAACCAGATCTGCCTGCGGCTGCTCGTGCCGGCCGGCGACGAGCTCCTCTGCGATGCGGACGCGCACGTCGTCAGCTACGAGGGCGGCGGTGCCGCGCAGCACGGCGGGATCCAGACGCGCACCGTCGTCGCGGACCGCGGCCTCCTCGAGCCCGATGTCGTCGCCGCTCAGGTCCGCGATCCGGCGTTCGGCACCGTGCCCACCCGGGCGGTCTCGGTGGAGCAGACCCACAACCGCGGCGGCGGCGCGGTGTACCCCCTGGCCACGCTCACCGCGCTGCGCGAGGTCACGGCGTCGGCCGGCGCTGCGCTGCACTGTGACGGCGCGCGGATCTGGAACGCCCACGTCGCCGCGGGTGTCCCGCTGCCGGCATACGGCGCGCTGTTCGACACGCTCAGCGTCTGCCTGTCCAAGGGGCTCGGGGCCCCCGTCGGCTCGCTCGTCGTCGGTGAGGTCGAGCACGTCGCCGCCGCGCGGGTTCTCCGTCGGCAGCTGGGCGGCGGGATGCGCCAGGCGGGGGTGCTCGCGGCCGCCGGCCTGGTCGCGGTCACGTCGCAGGTCGAGCGGCTGGCCGAGGACCATGCCCGCGCCCGGACGCTGGCCGAGCGGCTCGCCGATGTGGCGCCGGACACGGTCGACGCGGCCGCGGTCGAGACGAACATCGTCCCGCTCGACCTCGCCAAGCGCGGCCTGGATGCGCGCGCCGTCGCGAGTGCGGCCGCTGCGGAGGGCGTGCTGATCTCCGTGCTCGGCCCGCACCGCGTGCGGCTCGTGCTGCACCTCGACGCCGACGACGCGGACGTCGACCGGGCCGCGGCGGTGGTCGGCGGACTGCTCCGGTCGTGAGCGGCCTCGACTTCTGCGCCGCCCTCGGCATGACGCTGCCGGTGGTCCAGGCGCCGATCGGCAGTGCGGCCACTCCCGCGCTGGCTGCGGCGGTCAGCAACGCGGGCGGCCTCGGCTCCCTGGCCTTGAGCTGGACCCCCGTCGAGGCCTGCGCCGCGCGGGTCCGGGCGGCCACGGCCCTGACCGATCGTCCCTTCGCGACCAACGTGGTCCTGGCGTGGCCGCAGGAGGAGCGAGTCCGCGCCTGTCTCGACGCAGGCGTCCGCGTCGTGTCGACGTCCTGGGGTGACCCGGCGCCGTGCACCGCGCTGATCCACCGGGCCGGCGCCCTGCACGTGCACATGGTCGCCTCGGCCGAGGAGGCCCGGCGCGCCGCGGACGCAGGGGTCGATGCCGTCGTCGCGCAGGGCTGGGAAGCGGGCGGGCACGTCGCCGGGCAGGTCTCGACGCTGGCGCTCGTGCCTGCCGTCGTCGACGCCGTGTCGCCGGTGCCGGTCCTGGCCGCGGGCGGCATCACCGACGGCCGTGGGGTCGCCGCCGCCCTCGTGCTGGGCGCGGCGGCCGCCTGGGTGGGGACGCGGTTCCTGCTCGCGGCGGAGGCCGACGTGCACCCGGAATACCGCGCGCGCCTGATCGCGGCGAGCGAGACCGACACCGTGTACGGCGGGCTCTTCGACGGCGGGTGGCCGGACGCGCCGCACCGCACCCTGCGCAACAGCACGACGCGCGCGTGGCAGGAGGCCGGCAGCCCCGCACCGGGTGCCCGGCCGGGTGAGGGGGACGTCGTCGCGCGGCGTGGCGACGCCGGCGCCGAGATCCGCCGGTACAGCGACGACCTACCGTTGTCGCGCGACGTCGGCGACGTCGAGGCGATGGCGCTGTACGCCGGCCAGGGCGTGGGTCTCGTGCGCCGCACCGCGCCGGCGGCCGAGATCGCGCTGGAGCTGGCGCACGAGGCCCGGCAGGTGCTCGCCGCAATTCGCTAGCAAGTTCTTTGCACAGTCCTTCCGCCCCAGCGATT
>DATLNF010000003.1:0-6849 GCA_035536955.1 Mycobacteriales bacterium
GGGGGCGTCACGACCGGCACCTCGACCTGAGGTAGAGGGCCTCTCAGTGCGTCTCGACCAGCTCCTGGTACGCCGCGGCGTCCATCAGCGTGTCGAGGCTGGCGCCGTCGGCGAGGGTGACCTCCACGATCCAGCCGTCGCCGTACGGGTCGCTGTTCACGAGCTCGGGTTCGGTGTCGAGCCGGTCGTTGCGCGCGCTGACGGTGCCCGGCAGCGGGGCGTAGATGTCGGACACGCTCTTCGTCGACTCGACCTCACCGAACGGCTGGCCCGCCGAGACCGCGGCTCCCTCTTCCGGGAGGGACACGTAGACGATGTCGCCGAGCGCCTCCTGCGCGTAGTCGGTGATCCCGATCCGCACGACCCCCTCGCCGGCGGGTCGGACCCACTCGTGCTCGGCTGTGTACTTGCAGTCGTCCGGGAACACCGCGCCTCATTCCTGTGGCTGCTTCTCCAGCGGGTCCTACCGCTCGGACGGGCGAGCGTAGACGGGCGGTCGAAGCTGCCGCAAGGCGTCGACGACCACCCTCGGGCGCGGGTCGACCACCACCCGGGCGTCGGCGAGCGAGGCGACCACGTCGACCACCCCGCCGGGGATGCCCATGGCCTCCGCGAGGGTCTGGGACTCCCCCACGACGGTGAAGCGGTACGGCGCGGTCAGCGTGGTTCCGTCCAGCGCGACGCCGCGTCCTTCGCGGACCAGGTGGCTCGAGGCCACGATGCGCACCCCGTTGAGCATCATCGCCTCCGCGCCTGCGTCACGGAGCTCCTGGATCGCGTCGAGGAGCACCTCGGCCGTCACCGTCCCGGCGGGATCCTCGATCGTCAGCCGCAGGCCGGGCCCGGCGGCGGGCAGCGTCCCGGCCAGGATCCCCAGCATCTCGGCGCGGCGCCGGGCCTCGTCGAGCGCGACGGACTCCTGTCCGACGTCACCGCTGAGCCGGTCACGGGTGCGCTCGAGCTCGTCGATCTCGAGGCGCAGCCGGTCCTCGCGCGCGCTGAGGTCGTCGAGGATCCGCACGAGGTCCTCCTGCCGGGCCGCCGGGAAGACGTCGGTCTCCTGCTGGCTGCGGACCTGCACGGCCAGCGCGAACCCGAGGACGCCGGCGAGGATGCCGATGAGGACCGTGCCGCGGGTCGGGCGCAGCCTGACCAGGTCCGGTGCGCCGCTCATCTCCGCGTCCCCCTCATGCGCGGAAGAGGTGGCGCCGGATCGCGGCGAGGTTCTGGAAGATCCGGATCCCGAGCACGACGATGACGGCCGTCGACAGCTGGCCGCCGACGCCGAGCTGGTCCCCGACGAAGACCATGACCGCGGCGACGACGGCGTTGGACACGAAGGACACGACGAACACCCGGTCGTCGAAGATCCCGTCGAGCATCGCGCGGACGCCCCCGAAGACGGCGTCGAGCGCTGCGACGACGGCGATCGGCAGGTAGGGCTGCAGCGCGATCGGGACCGACGGCTGGACGAGCAGGCCGAGCGCGACCCCGATCGCGAGCGCGACGGCGGGGATCACCGCGCCACCTCGGCGTACCGGAGCCGCGGTCCGGCGGCCGGCAGCGACAGGCTCTCGCGCCGGCGGACGTCGAACCCGATGCCGTAGAGCTCGGCCAGCGTGCGGAACGCTGCGGCGGTGCTGCTGTCGGTGAACTCCGGCTCGATCCGGTCGGGGTCGCCGACCGCGTGGATCCGGTACGGCGGCGTCACGGGCCGGTAGTCCACCAGCACGGCCTCGCCGGCCTCCCGGATCGCGGTCAGCGAGCTCAGCCGCTGCCCGTTGACGGCGATCGCCTCGGCGCCGGCTGCCCAGAGCGCGTTCACGACCTCCTGGATGTCGCGGTCCCGCACCGTTCCCTCACCGGCGAGGTCCTCGCCCCGCTCGTCCTCGGGCGCATCGCGGAGCTCGACCTCCACCCCCGGGCCGCGCACGGCGACCGACCCGACCGCGAGCTCGAGGCCGGCCAGCCGCTCCGCGAGGTCCCGGCCCGCGGCGGTCGTCCGCAGGCGCTGTGCCCGCGCGGTCGCCGCCGCTTCGCGCAGAGCCGCCTCGGCGCGCTGCAGGTCGTCGGTCCGTCGGGTACGCCGTCGCGCCTCGTCGACGAGCGCGGACTGCGCGCGCTTCGCGGCGGGCGCGGTGACCCTCGTCTCCCGGTACGCGGTGGACATCAGCACCCCCAGCGTCACCAGCACCGCGACGAACAGGACACGCGAGCTGCGTCGCGGGCCCCTGTCGCCGGTGCGCCGGGCGGCCGCCTGGAGGTAGGCCGGGTCGATCGTGATCGTCGTGACGTCGACCAACAGCGGGGTGTCCAGCTCCTCCCGGTGCGCACCCGCGCGCGGCTGGTCGCTCATGGCGCCATTGTGCCGGTCGGCGCGGGGCGGCGGCTCAGCCCGCACCTGCGCCCACGACGACCTTGGTCCACGTCTCGAGCAGGTTGCTCGCCCGCGTCGCGTCGCCACCCTCCGCCCACAGATGCGTGGTGGCCTCGGCCGGGTCGGGCAGGACCAGCGCCCAGTCCCCGTCGGGCTCGACGACGCGAACGCCGTCGGTCGTGTCGACCTCCCGATCGCCCGCGGCCTCGACCACGGATCGCATGACCAGGCCCTTCGTCGCCCACGGCGTCGGCACCGAGCGCCGGACGACGTGGGCGACCGGGATCCGCGAGTCGATGTGGCTGAGGGTCAGCTTGGTGCGGGCCACCAGTCCGGCGAGCCGGACGAACGCGGCGATCGCGTCGATGGACGAGCCGAACTCGGGGATGATCATCCCGCCCCGGCCGTCCCCCGCGAAGATGACGCCGTCCTCGGCCGCCGCCGTCATGAGCTCCGCCGCCGAGAGCGGAGTCCACCGCACCTGCACCCCGTGGTAGCGGGTGACCTGCTCGGCGATGCGGGTCGTCGTCACGGGCAGCGCGACGGTGCCGGTCTGGCGCTCGGCGGCGACCAGGTCGAGGAGGACGAGCAGGGCGCGGTCGTCATGGATGAGATGCCCGCGCTCGTCCACCAGGGCCATCCGCTCGCCGCCGTGGTCGAACCGCACGCCGAAGGCGGCACGGGACGACGCGACCAACTCACCCAACCGCTCGATGCCGGACATGTGATCGGCGAGCGTCTCCGTCGTGTAGGTCTCGTCGAGGCGTCCGTTGACGGTGAGCACCTCGATCCCCAGGCGGCCGAGCAAGGTCGGCAGCGCGAGCGTCGCCGTACCGCCGGCGGTGTCCACCACGACTTTGAGCGAAGCCTCGCGGATCCCGGAGGTGTCCGTCCGCTCCAGCAGCTCCTGGGTGTACTGCTCCATCGTGCGCGGCGGAAAGCTCAGCTCGGCGATCTCGCCGGGGAACGCGCGACGGAACTCCTCGCGGTAGAAGACGCGCTCCAGCTTTCGCTGCGCGGCCGGTGAAAGGTCGGCGCCGGACGCGTCGAAGAACACGAGGTCGAGGCTCTGCGGGTCGCCGTGCGTCGTGCGCAGGCAGATACCGCCGACCGCCTCCGTCACGCCGACGTCGAAGCGGGTCACCGGCACCGGGGCCACTTCGAGGTCGCGGACGTCGATCGCGCCGACGGTCAGGGCGCTGACCACAGCCCGCTTCAGGGCGCGAGCGGCCCGCGACGCGTCTCGGCTGACCGTGACGACCGACCCCTTCTTGAGGGTCGTCGCGTACGCCGAGGCGAGCCGGACCGCAAGCTCCGGCGTGATCTCGACGTTGACCAGCCCGGACACGCCGCGGGCGCCGAAGAGGGTGCGCTGACCGCGCGACTCCCAGATGACGTTGGTGTTGACGACCGCGCCGGCCTCGATCGTCTTGAACGGGTAGACCTTGACCGTGTGCGAGACGTAGGCCTCCTCCTCGACGAGGCACTCGTCTCCGATGATCGCGCCCTCCTCGACGCGGGCGCCGCGCATGATGTCGGTGTTCTTGCCGATGACGCAGCCGCGCAGGTTGGTGCCGGGTCCGACGAAGACGTTGTCGTGCACGACGGCGCGGTGCAGGAACGCCCCGCCTTTGACGACGACGTTGCTGCCGATCACCGTGTACTCGCGCAGCTCCGCTCCACCTTCGACCTTCGCGTAGTCGCCGATGTAGAGCGGGCCTCGGAGCACGGCGTCCGGGTCGACCTCGGCGCCCTCGGCCACCCAGACACCCGGGGACAGCTCGAACCCGTCGAGCTCCACCTCGACGTCGCGGTTGAGGACGTCGGCCTGCGCGCGGATGTAGCTCTCGTGCGTGCCGACGTCCTCCCAGTAGGCGTCGAACACGTGGCCGTAGAGCGGCGCGCCCGCGGCCAGCAGAGCGGGGAAGACGTCGGCGGAGAAGTCCACCGACTCCTTCGCGGCGATGTGCTCGAAGATCTCGGGCTCCATCACGTAGATCCCGGTGTTCACCGTGTCCGAGAACACCTGACCCCAGGTCGGCTTCTCGAGGAACCGCTCGATCCGGCCGCTCTCGTCCGTGATGACGATGCCGAACTCGAGCGGGTTGGGCATGCGCTTGAGCCCCACGGTGGCGAGCGCGCCGCTCTCGCGGTGGAACTCGACCATCGCGGTCAGGTCGACGTCGGTCAGCGCATCGCCGGAGATGACGACGAACGGCGTGTCGCGCAGCGCCTCCTCGGCGTTCTTGACGCTGCCCGCGGTGCCGAGCGGCGACTCCTCGGTCGCGTAGTCGAGACGCATGCCGATCTCGTCGCCGTCGCCGAAGTAGTTGCGCACGAGGCTGGCGAGGAACTGGACGGTCACCACCGTCTCGGAGAAGCCGTGCCGGCGCAGCAGGTTGAGGACGTGCTCCATGATCGGCTTGTTGACGACCGGCAGCAGCGGCTTCGGCTGGTTGGCGGTCATCGGGCGCAGCCGGGTGCCTTCCCCGCCCGCCATGACGACGGCCTTCACGCGTGCGCTCCTGTCGGACTCAGCCCGGCCCGGGCGTCGGCCAGCACGAGCCGGCGTACCTGGACGACGTACAGCACGCCCGCCCACCAGTACAGGGCCGTGCCCCACGCGGCGAACGCCCAACCCAGCGGCCGGCACGCCGTGGGGAACCACCCGCTCCAGGAGTGCGCGGCGAGCAGCAGCGGGAAGGCGTAGAGGAGGTTGAAGGTCGCTGCCTTGCCCAGGAAGTGGACCGGGAGCGGTCCGTAGCCGTGCCGGCGCAGGATCGGCAGCGTGGGCAGCAGCGCGGCATCACGGGCGAGGATCGCGATCGTCAGCCACCACGGGACGACGTCGCGGATCGCGAACCCGAGCAGGGTGGTCACGACGTACAGCCGGTCCGCCAGGGGGTCGAGGAGCTGGCCGACTCGGCTGGTGAGGCCGTACCTGCGGGCGATCTTGCCGTCGAAGTAGTCGGTCCACCCGCTGACCATCAGGATCGTCAGCGCCCAGCCGTCCGCCTCAGCGCCGAGCAGGCAGTAGAGGAAGACCGGCACGCCGAGGAGCCGCAGCGCGGAGAGGACGTTCGGGACGGTGAGCACCCGGTCCGTCGCGGGGATCAGCGACTGGGGCGTTCCGTCGACGATCACGCGCCGAGTATGTCAGCGCGTGCTGCCGGGCTCCGTCGTACGCCGTGCTCCGCCGTCGGGACGACAGGATTTGAACCTGCGACCCCTTGACCCCCAGTCAAGTGCGCTACCAAGCTGCGCCACGTCCCGGCGCCCGCCGTGCTGCGCGGGTGCGCGGTGACCTTACCAGCCTCACCCGCGGCCTCCCGACCGGGTCCGCTTCTCCTTCACCTTCACGCCGATCTCGATCGGGCTGCCCTCGAACTCGAAGTCCTCGCGGAGTCGCCGCTCGATGAACCTGCGGTACGCCGGCTCGAGGAAGCCCGTCGTGAACAGGACGAAGCGCGGCGGCCGCGTGCCGGCCTGCGTGGCGAAGAGCACCTTCGGCGCGCGGCCGCCCCGGGGCGGCGGCGGGGTTCGCGCGACGACCTCCCCCAGCCAGGCGTTGAGCTTGCCGGTCGGCACCCGCCGATCCCACGCCGCGAGGGCCCGCTCGAGGTGGGGCGCCAGCTTGTCGACGCTGCGACCCGTCTTCGCGGAGATGTTCACCCGGGTGGCCCACTGCACCCGCTCGAGGTCGCTGATCAGCTCGCGGTCCAGGTCGTAGCGCCGGTCCTCGTCGACCAGATCCCACTTGTTGAGGGCGATGACCAGCGCGCGGCCCGCGTCGACGACGGTGGAGATCACCCGCTGGTCCTGCTCGGTCAGCGGCTCGCTCGCGTCCAGCAGCACGACCGCCACCTCGGCGGCCTCCAGGGCGCCGATCGTGCGCACGCTGCTGTAGTACTCGGCGCCCTTCGCCTCACGCACCCGGCGCCGCAGGCCGGCCGTGTCGACAAAGCGCCAGGTCGACCCGCCGAGCTCCACCAGGGAGTCGACCGGGTCGCGGGTGGTGCCCGCCACGCTGTCCACGAGCACTCGCTCCTCGCCGAGCAGCCGGTTCAACAATGACGACTTGCCGACATTCGGCCGTCCCAGCAGGGCGACCCGCCGGGGTCCGGCCGGCTCGTCGTGGACGACCGGTGGCGCGTCGGGCAGCGCGGCGAGCACCGCGTCGAGCAGGTCACCGCTCCCCCGCCCGTGCAGCGCGCTGACGACCACGGGCTCGCCGAGGCCGAGCCCCCACAGCTCGGCTGCGTCACTCTCCGTGCGGGCGTCGTCGACCTTGTTCGCGGCCAGCACGACCGGCTTGCGCGATCGCTGGAGCACTTTGGCGACCAGGCGGTCGTGCTCGGTCGCCCCGACCGTGGCGTCGACGACGAAGAGCACGGCGTCGGCGGCACTAACCGCGATCTCGGCCTGGGCGGCGATCCGTGACCCGATCCCCTCGGCGTCGGGGTCCCAGCCGC
>DATLNF010000004.1:0-11390 GCA_035536955.1 Mycobacteriales bacterium
GACCTTCGGCACGCTGCGCGTCGACGGCCGACTGCTGCTCGCGCGGCTGGTGGCTGCGCCTGAGACCAGCGAGACCGTCGACCGCCCGCTGCTCATCGACGGCACCGCCGCGAGCTCCGGGGGAGTCGTCGTCGAGGCGACCCTGGCGCGCGCCCTGGGTCTCCGGGTCGGCGACCCGGTCACCGTCGCCCGCGCGGCCGCGGCGGACGGGCTGCTGCCGACGGTCGGTGATGCGCCGGGTGCGCCGCTGCGCGTGGCCGGGATCGCGATCGTCACCAGCCAGGCTCCGTTCCCGGCCACCCAGCCCGGACTCGTGCTCATCGACCGCGCCGACCTGGCCCGGGTCACCGCGGGCGCGCCGACCGGCGCGACGATCGCGCTGCGCCTGCGCGACGCGACGGCCGCCGATCACGTCGCCACCGACCTGCAGCTGCGCCACCAGGTCATGACCGGCACCTGGCTGGATCACCGCGAGGCGACCACGAGTGACGTCGCCGACCAGCGCGTCGTCGTCCTGACCTTCGCCGGGCTGCTGCTGCTCACCGCGGCGGCGACCGCCGCCGTGCTCACGTCCGGGCGGGCGGTTGCGAGTGCACGCGAGTCGGCCCTGCTCCGGGCCGTCGGGCTCACACCACGCGGCGCGGTCGGCGTACTCGTCCTCGAGCACGCCGTCCTCGCCGCCATCGCCTCTCTCGCCGGCTGGCTCGCCGCGCGACCGCTCGCGGACCGCGTCGTCCGCCCGACCGTCGCGCTGCTCGGCGCGCCGCCGGGGGGCACGCCCGACGCCGCGGTCCTCCTCCTCGTCGCCACCTCGCTGCTCGCCGGGGTGACGGTCGCGACCGCGGTGCCGGTCGCCCGCCAGCAGCGGGTGCCGGCCGTGACCGCGCTCGCCGGCGCGGTGGCGGGCCGGAGCTACGGCCGCTTCCCCTACGCCGACCGCGTCGAGCGCGTCATGCCGCTGATCGCTCTCGGCCTCGCCGCCACGGTGGCGCGACCCGCGCGCCGCCTGCTTGCGGCGACCAGCATCGCGCTCGCCGTCGCCGCCGCCGTGTCGTCGGTCGGCATGGACGCGACGCTCGACCGGGAGGCGGCGGTGACCGCCGCGCCCATCGGCTTCGTCGCCGCGACCGCGCCGGACCTGCTGCGTCCGGTCGCCTACACCCTGATGGCCGTGCTGGCGGTGATGGCGGCCGCGGGGCTCGTGGCGACGACGCTGACCACCGCCACGGAGTCCCGGCGCGACGACGCGCTGCTGCGCGCCGCGGGCGTCTCCGGGCGGCAGCTGGTCGCGCGCACGTCGTACGCGACCGCGTTCGTCGCCGCGGCCGCCACGCTCGTCGGGCTGCCGCTCGGCGTCGGCATGTTCCGCGGGGCGTACGCCGCGGCCAACGGCAGCGCGGACGGCTCGGTCCTGCCGACCGCTGCCGAGCTCGTCGCCATCGGCCTCGCGACGGTCGCCGCCTGCACCGCGCTGGCGGCTCTCGTCGCCGCCGTGGCGAACCGCGTCCGGCCGGCGCAGGTGCTGCGCCAGGTGTGACGCCGGCTACGGCTGCACGACGCGGTACCGAACTTTCGGCGCCGCCGTGCGGCGATTCCCCGGTTCTCGTCGAATGTTCGCCGGGGGAGGGCGGCTACGGCTGCACGAGACCGCTCTCGTACGCCGCAATCACGGCCTGGACCCGGTCGCGGACGCCGAGCTTCGACAGCACGCTGCCGACATGCGTCTTCACCGTGCCCGGCGAGAGGACGAGCTCGGCGCCGATCTCGGCGTTGCTCAGCCCGCGCGCGATCAGGATCAGCACCTCGCGTTCGCGCGCGGTCAGCTGCTGGACCGCGGTGGCGGCGTACGTCGACGCCTCGGCGCCGGACCGGCCGCCCTGCCGACGGAAGTGCCCGACCACCGCTGACGTCACGGTCGGGTCCAGCCGGCTCTCGCCGTCCGCCACCGCGTGCACCGCCGCCAGCAGGTCCTCCGGCCGGGTGTCCTTGAGCAGGAACCCGAGGGCGCCGGAGCGCAGGGCCTCGAACACGACCGCGTCCTCGCCGAAGGTCGTCAGCACCAGCACCTTGGCCTCGGTCTCCGCGCAGATCCGCCGGGTAGCGGCCAGCCCGTCGAGGACGGGCATCCGCACGTCGAGCAGCGCCACGTCGGGGCGCTCCCGCAGCACCGCCTCGATCGCCTGCTCGCCGTCCGCCACGTCGGCGACGACGTCGATCTGCGGATCCGTCCGCAGGATCGTGACGAGCCCAGCGCGCACCAGTGCCTGGTCCTCGGCGACGACGACGCGCACGGTCATCGGGCCAGCGTTCCATCAACGCTGGCTGCGGGAAGCCAGGCACGCACGACCCACGCATCCGCGTTGGGTCCGACCTGCAGCCCGCCGCCGTGCAGCGCGACGCGTTCGCGCATGCCGATCAACCCGCGCCCGCTCCCCAGCTCTGCGCGCGTCCTCTTCGCGTTGGGGCGGAGCGGGTTGCGCACATCGATGACGAGCACCTCACCGTCAACGCGCACGTCGACGGTCGCCGTCCGCGCGCCGTGCTTGACAGCGTTGGTGAGCGCCTCCTGCACGATGCGGTAGGCCGACAGCCCGACGCCGGCGGGCAGGGTCGTTCCGATGTCACTGCGCATGTCGACGTCGAGTCCGGCTTCGCGGACCCGCTCTACCAGAGCCGGAAGAGCGCTCACGTCGGGCTGCGGCCCGAGCTCTGCGTGGGCGCCGTCCTCGGGCGAGCGCAGCACCGCGAGCATCGCGCGCAGCTCGATGAGCGCCTGCCGACCGGTGACCTCGATCGCGTCGAGCGCTCCGCGGGTCCGCGGTGAGGCCTTGCCGAGCGCCAGCCGCTCCGCGCCGGCCTGCACGACGATCAGCGAAACGGCGTGCGCGACGACGTCGTGCAACTCGCGCGCGATCCGGTCGCGCTCGCGGCTTACCGCCTCCCGGGCCTCGTCCTCGCGCTCCTGTGCTCGTCGCGTCGCCTCGGTAGCGATGCGCGCCGCTTCGAGTGTCCGCCGGCGCACCACGCGCCCGGCGGCCCAGGACGCACCCCAGAGCAGCACCGCGATGAAGTCACCAGGATCGCCGTCCTTCGTCGCGATGTGCGCCACCACGACGAGCGGCAACGTCAGCGTCCCGCCCATTAGTGCGGCGTGTCCGTCGCAGCGGGACGCCACGGTGTACACCGCGAGAATGACCGCGACGCCGGCCGCCTGCGAGCCGTAGGGGTTCGTCGACGCCAACGAGAGCATCAGATTGGTGGCGCACACGACGGTCGCGACGACAACAGGGTCACGCCGCCGCCACGCGAGAGTCAGCATGGCGGGCAACGCCAGCCCGTATCCGAGCAGCGGGTGCACGCCGGTGTAGTCGAGGTCGACGGCGACGAACGCCGTCGCCGCGGCAGCGAGGAGGGCGTCCGCCGGAGCGGTCCCGGCCCGCGCGCACCAGCGGTTGGCGCGCTCGACGATCGCCTGAACCTGCATGCGTCTCACGCTAGCGGCGCCCCACGGGGCCGCGCATCGGTCGGATGGCTGACCGTGTCTCGGTCGCGAGACCGAGGCAGAAGTCCGGCCCACGGGGCGATCCGCCGTTCCGGCCGGCTGCCTAACGTCGACCCCGACCGCACGTCACCTATCTGGGGGAGACCACGCCATGTCTGCTACACCTGCACGCCACAGCTGGGCGCCGTACGTCGCCGCGCTCGCCGGCACGATCCTGGTGCTCAAGGTCGCGCTGGTCATCGGGAGCAGCAACGAGGCGCTCGACGGCCCGATGGGCCCGGTCAGCCACCTCGGCGGAGTCGGCCTCGGGGTGGTTGCCGTCGTCGGCTTCGGCCTGCGGCAGGCCGGCGGCCGGGGGCGGCGCATCGCGCTGTCCGTCGCGTTCGCGCTGCTGTTCGTCGCGTGGATCATGGGGCTAGGTGACATGTTCGAGCCGGCCATCAGGGTGTTCAGCGACGCAGTACACGTCCTGGACGAGGTGCCGATCGGCATCGCGGGCGCGGCGCTCCTCGTCCTGGCGTACGTCGGCTGGTCGCGCGACCAGGACCGGGTGGAGCCGAGTGCCGTGCGGGCTCGTACCGCCTGACCCCGGGCCCCGGCGTGTCGCTGCGGCGGAGCCGCGCGCAACGGGGGAGAGAATGGCGAGAGGCCCCTCGATGTATGAGATCGAGGGGCCCCTCTCGGTCCTCGCTGCACCGATCGCCGATCGCTCGGCAGTCGTGCGTTGCTCGGACCGCGCCACCTGCTCGGCCTGACCCGTCCGCATCGCCGTGCGCCTGGTGGTCGACCTCGCCGTTCGCGGAGTTGCCCCCGCGACCTGCTCCGTCGTACCGAGCGTCGTGCGTTGCGTGCGTCCTCGGGGTTGCCCCCTCGGTGGTCCGGCCGTGCCGGCGACAGGAGCACTTTGTAGAGGTCCTGAGCCGGCGGCACAACCCCTGCGCGCCAACTATTTTCGGACTTTCTCGCCGTCCCCAGGATGTCCACATGCGAAGGACGGTTATGCACCGGAATCGCCGCACGACGCACAGGGTTGTCCCCCGGTTCGTCCACAGCCGGGTGACGGGCTAGGAGTACGTGAAGACGATCGTGATGGTCCCGTCGGGGGTGCCGACGAGGTTGCAGGGCAGGACGTGAATGACCGTGCCGGCCTTCTTCGCCTTGACACTGAGCGACTCGTACGCGCCGGTCGTGTCGGTCTCCGCCAGCACGCTGCCCTTGGCGTCCATCAGGTGCAGTGCCCACTCGCCCTCGAAGCCGCCGAGGGTCGCTTTCAGCGTCCCGCGGGCCGGGGCTTTGAACACGTGCGGCGCCTCCCGGGGGAGCAGCCCGCTGCAGTGGCCGTCGTCGCCGACCGCCATGCCGGTCGGGTCCGGCGTCGCGTCGCGGAAGTCGACCGTGTAGGTCATGGACTTGGGCGCGGCCGAGCCGGGCAGCGCGAACGCCGCGATGGTCGCTGCCGTGATCCCGAGGAGAAGCGACCGTCGCATGGCTGAGTGCTTCGCCGCCGTGACCGCCCTGCCCTGCCGAGGCCCTACGCTCCCGGTCATGGACGCGACGACTGTCGACGCCGGCCTCGAACGCGACCTCGAGGCCCACCGGCGTGAGCTCACCGGCTACTGCTACCGCATGCTCGGCTCGGGCTTCGACGCCGAGGACGCGGTGCAGGAGACCATGCTGCGCGCCTGGCGCGGCGCCGACAGCTTCGAGGGTCGCGCGTCGCTGCGGTCCTGGCTCTACCGCATCGCGACCAACGTCTGTCTCGACGCGCTGCGCAGCACCCAGCGCCGGGCGCAGCCGATGGACCTCTCGGCGCCGTGGACGGCGGACACCCCGCTCCCCGCGCCCACTCCGGAGAGCACCTGGGTGTCGCCGATCGCCGACGACCGCGTGCTGCCGGCCGAGGTCGATCCCGCCGAGGTGGCCGCGCTGCGCGACTCGGTGCGCCTCGCCTTCGTCGCCGCGCTCCAGCACCTGCCGCCGAAGCAACGCGCGGTCCTCGTCCTCTGCGAGGTGCTGAAGTGGCAGGCCAGCGAGGTGGCCGAGCTGCTCAACGCCACCGTCGCGTCGGTGAACAGCGCGCTGCAACGCGCCCGCGCGACGCTCGCCGACCGCGACCTCACCGCCGGCCGGACCGAGCCGGACGACCCGGAGGCGAAGGCCCTCCTCGAGCGGTACGTCGACGCGTTCCAGCGCTACGACATCGACTCGCTCGTGTCGCTGATCCACGAGGACGCGACGTTCACGATGCCGCCGTTCCCGCTGTGGCTGCGGGGGACGACCGACATCGCGAAGTGGTACGTCGGGCAGGGGGCCGGCTGCGAGGGGTCGCGGCTGCTGCCGATCGTGGCCAACGGCACCGCCGGCTTCGGCGCCTACAAGCAGGCCGGCGAAGCCCGCTGGCTCCCCTTCGCGCTCCAGGTGCTCGAGGTCTCAGCGGGGCGGTTCGTCGAGCTGCACCACTTCCTCGACCCCGCGCTCTTCCGAGCGTTCGGACTGCCCGCAGAGCTGCACGCGTAGTCCGGCCAGCTCCACCACCTCGGCGAGCGGCGCCGACGGCTCCCGCAGGCGGACCGACCAGCCGAGCGGCTGCGCGGCGGCCCGCAGCCGGGCCACCGCGTCGACGACGAACAGCTGCGGAACCGCGCCGGTGATCGTGACGGTCGCCACCTCGGAGCTCCCGTCGACCACCTCGATGACGGCGCACGTCACGCGGTCCCGCGTCATGGAGGGCAGACGACGCTCCGGCCGGGAACTCACCGATGCCCCCCAGGGGGTCCCCGGGTGAACGGCCGGCGGGCGGCAGCAGGAGTCGGGAGGCCGAGGCCGAAGCAAGGAGGAATGGCCGTCGACCGGCGGCCGCGCCTCACGTCTGGAGATCCCTGTGCGCGTGCGCCCGATCCTCACCGTCGCCCTTGCCATGACCGCGCTCGTCGCGCCGTACGCCGGTGCCGCGCCGAAGCCGCAGATCGAGGACCCGGCCGGTGACCAGCGCGGGTCCGGCGACTACGACATCGTCTCCGTGGGCTTCGACGTCACCAAGAAGGCGGGCAAGCTCAAGGACCTCGTGGTCACCTTCACGCTCGGCAGCGCGCCGACGATGGGCAGCCTGCCGAGCTACAACCTGCGCGGCGACGTGGCCGGCTGCGGGACGTTCCTGCTCTACAGCTACACGCGCGCGGCCGGCGGCATGGCTCCGGACCACAACCTCGTCTTCAGCGGCTGCGGCAGCGAGACCGACCCGGCCACCGGCGACCCGGAGCAGGCGCTCACGCCGACCGCGGAGATCAAGGGCAACGCGATCATCTACACGGTGAAGTTCGCGGAGATGCCGAAGGAGATCCAGAAGGCGACGTTCGACGCGATGACCGCGTGGACGGCGCCGGCCGAGCCGGTCGTCGGCTACACGGTGGCGGACTTCGTCGACGAGGGTGCGTTCGACAGTGCGGCGTCGACCTCGTCGTTCAAGGTCGGCGGCTGACCCTCCCCGCACCGGCCCTCAGCGGTCCAGCGGTCCAGCGGCGCGCAGCGATCGCGCTGCGCGCCGCTGCTCGTCTCCGGGGTAACCAGGTCACTGCGGGGGAGCCGGCTCGGCCGTGATCTGACCGGCCGTGCGTACGCCGGACCACGTCGCGACCTCGTCGTCGAGGCTCAGCCGCTCGATCGGCGCGGCGTTCTCGAACTCGCCCCACGCCTCGCGCGGCAGCATCCACATGACCTCGAACTCGTTGCCGTCCGGGTCGGCGCCGTACACGCTCTTCGTCGCGCCGTGCGAGGACTCGCCGCCGAGCGCACCGTGCGCCAGCAGCGACGCGCGGGCCTCGACCAGCTCGTCGATGGTGTCGAGCTGCCAGGCGAGGTGGTACAGCCCGATGCCCGGCCGCTTCGGCCCCGACGCCGTGCCGATCCCGAACAGGCCGAGGTCGTGGTGGTTGCCGGAGCGCGGCAGCCGGAGGAACGCGGCATTCGCGCGCGGCTCGCGGGCGACGACCTCCATCCCGAACACCTCCGTGTAGAACCGGAGCGAGCGGTCCAGGTCGGCGACGTAGAGCACCGCGTGATTGAGCCGGACCGGCGAGAACGCCATGGTGGCACCTTCCGAAGTAGTTGTCTCTGCAACTAGCCTGAACGACGGATCACGCTGGGGCATTCCTACCCGTCCCTGGCCCAGGCATGATGCGGTCTGGGCAACGGCCGGGGGGCGAGATGGACGACAGCCACGTCGTGGTGCTCGGCGCGAGCCTCGCGGGGATGCACACCGCTCACGCGCTGGCCGAGCGCGGCTTCGACGTCACCATCCTCGACCGGGACTCCGCGCCGCCGACGGCCGACCCGCTGGACTGGGTCCGGCCGGGTACGCCGCAGCTGCAGCACTCGCACGCGTTCCTCGGTCGCTACGTACAGCACCTGCGGACGAGGTGCCCCGGACTGCTCGACGAGCTGCTCGACGCCGGTGGCCGACTCATCCGTCGGATCGAGCGGCTCCCTGCGCCGATCGCCGACCGCGCGCCGCGACCAGAGGACGACGAGCTGGTGGTCCTCAACTGCCGGCGCGCGGTGCTGGACGGCGTCGTACGGCGCTACGTCGAACGGCATCCCCGGGTGCGGATCGAGACCGGCGTGGCCGCGCGCGGGCTGGCGGTCACCGACGCTGCGCTGCCGCACGTCACCGGAGTGGTCACCGATGACCGTACGTGGTCCGCCGCGCTGGTCGTCGACGCGTCCGGCCGGCGTACCCGGGTGCCGCGCTGGCTCGCCGACGCGGGCATCACCATCGACGACGGTGCCGCCGCGCCGTGCGGCAACGTCTACTACACCCGGCACTACCGCGAGCTTCCCGGTGCGGAGCCGCAGTCCTACGCGGTCGGATTCGTCGAGCCGAGCTTCCTCGACGCGATGGCGATGGTCGCCTTCCCGGGGGAGCACGACACGTTCACGATCTCGATGCAGATCGACGACGACGACGCGGCGCTGCGCGTGCTCCAGCACCCCGCCGCGTTCGAGGCGGCGGCGGGTGCGGTGCCTGCGTTCGCCCCACGGGTGGATCCGACGCGGGTGGTGCCCTTGTCCGGCGTGCTCGTGATGGCCGGGTTGCAGAACCGGCTGCGCCGCCTCGTCGTCGACGACCGTCCCGTCGTGACCGGGCTGGCAGTCCTCGGCGACGCGCTGTGCGTGACGAACCCGACCTTCGGCCGCGGCAGCGGGCACGCGGTGATCCTGGCCGAGGCCGTGGCTGACGCATTCACGGGCGAGGCGGACGAGGGCCTGACCCGGGCGGTCGACGACGCGACGTCGCGCGGCATCGCGCCGTACTTCCGCAACGCCCTGGCGCAGGACACCCTGACCCGATCGCGCTGGCGCGCGGTCCTGTACGGCGAGGAGCCTGCGCTCGACCCCGGCCTCGAGGCGCACGCTCGCGCGTGGGAGCAGGCTTTCCTCGCGGGCTTCACCGACCGCGACGTGTGGGCCGGTGTCGCGCGCAGCGGCAACCTGCTGCAGTCCCCGGACGAGATGCTCGCCGACCCGCGTGTCGCGGCAGGGATCGCGGCCGCGGTGGAGCGGGGCCTGCCGTCGATGCCACCGGGCCGGACGCGCGCCGACGTGCTCTCGGCCGTGTCGGCCGTGTCGGCCGTCGCAGTGGGCTGACCGAACGTGCCGCCCGTGGACCGGCCCGAGACGCGCTACGCCGACGCCGGCGGCGTGTCGATCGCCTACCAGGTGTTCGGCCAGGGTGACGTCGACGTCGTCATCGTCGGGGGGTTCGCGACCCACCTGGACCTCGACTGGGAGTCGCCGCTCTGGGTGCGGTTCACGGCCGGTCTCGCGACGTTCGCGCGGGTGCTGCATTTCGACAAGCGGGGGACCGGGCTGTCTGACCGGATCGACGATCTGCCGACCATCGAGGAGCGCATCGACGACGTGCGCGCAGTGATGGACGCGGCCGGGTCCGAGCGCGCGGTGCTGCTCGGCATCTCCGAGGGCGCGGCGATGTCACTTGTGTTCGCGGCAACGCATCCCGACCGCACGGCCGGACTGGTTCTCTACGGCGGCATGGCGCGCGCCACGTGGGCGCCGGACTACCCGTGGGCCGCGCCCGCCGAGGCGATCATCGAGTCGGCCCGCGAGCTGGTCGCGCCGCATGTCTACACCGGCGAGGACCTCGAGATCTGGATGCCGACATACGCCGACGACCCGGTGGCGCAGGAGTACGCCGGGCGGTACCGGCGCGCCGCGGCCAGTCCCGCCGCGATGCAGAAGCTGTTCCTCATGTTCCTCGACGTCGACGTGCGCCACGTCCTCCCGATCGTTCGCGTCCCGACCCTGGTGATCCACCGGTACGGCGACCGGGTCGTGAACCGGCGCGCCGGTCAGTGGATGGCAGAGCAGATCGCCGGCGCGAAGTACGTCGAGCTGCCCGGGCGTGATCACTTCCCGTGGACTGCCGACTCGGCTGCGGTCGTCGCCGAGATCCGCGAGTTCCTCACCGGAGACCGCGGTCCCGCCCCGGTAGCGGACCGGGTTCTCGCGACCGTCCTGTTCACCGACATCGTGGGGTCGACCGAGCGCGCAGCCGCCCTCGGCGATGCCGCCTGGCGCGACGTGCTGGAGACCTACCAGCGAGTGGTGCGCCGGGAGGTGGACCGGCACCGCGGGCGGGAGGTCAAGTCGATGGGCGACGGCTCGCTGGCCACCTTCGACGGTCCGGGCCGCGCCGTGCGATGCGCGCAGGCGATCCGCACGGAAGCCGCCCGGCTCGGGCTCGAGGTGCGCAGCGGCCTGCACTGCGGGGAGGTGGAGGTGATGGGCGACGACGTCGGCGGCATCGCCGTACACGTGGCGGCTCGCATCGCCGCAGTCGCAGGGCCCGGGGACGTGCTCGTGTCCAGCACCGTCAAGGACCTCGTCGCGGGCTCGGACATCGAGTTCGCCGACCGCGGCACGCCGGAGCTGAGAGGTATCGACCGTCCCTGGCAGTGCTTCGCCGCCGGGTGACTCGGCTGACGTTCGCTCACTCCAGCGGCTGCGGGGACACCTCGTCGCGCCGGCGCCCGAACGTGACGCCGACGCTCGCCAGGCTGACGAGGACCAGCGCAGTGACCTCGCGCGCGCCGAGCTGCTGGTCGAGGAAGGCGAGACCGGCGATCGCCGCGCCGGCCGGCTCGAGGCTCATCAGGATCCCGAAGACGCGGGTCGGGATACGGCGCAGCGCGGTCAGCTCGCACCCGTAGGAGATCACCGAGGACAGCAGGGCCACTCCGAGCGCGGGGATGAGCAGCGCCGGCCGGCTGAATACCGCCGATGCGCCGGAAGCACCGAACGGCAGGACCAGCAGAGTGGCGACGGCGAGCGCGACCGCCAGGCCGTCGACGCCGGGGACCGCTCGGCCCACCCGCGCGCTCGCCAGGATGTAGCCGGCCCAGAACAGGCCGGCCAGCAGCGCGAGGCCGAGCCCCGAGAGCGGGATGCCGCTCGTGGTGTCGACGCCGAGCAGCACGACGCCGCCGGCGGCGAGCAGGGCCCAGAGCAGGTCGACGAGGCGACGCGTCTGGGCAAGCGCCAGCAGCAACGGCCCGACGAACTCGACGGTCACCGCTACGCCGAGCGGGACGGTGCGCAGGGACAGGTAGAAGACCAGGTTCATGCCGGCCATCGCGGCGCCGAGGACGATCGCCGCCCGCCACGACTCTCTCGTCCAGGCGCGCAAGCGCGGACGCAGCACGACGAGCAGCAACAGGGAGGACAGCAGGAGCCGCAGGAGGGTGACTCCGCCGGCACCCAGGTCGTCGAACACGGTGCGGGCGAGGGCGCTGCCGGTCTGCACCGACGCGATCGCGACGAGGATGAGCAGCGGCGCCGGGACCCGGTCGCCCCGGGTCTGCGGCACGCGCGG
>DATLNF010000005.1:0-23946 GCA_035536955.1 Mycobacteriales bacterium
CACGCCGGCCGACGGCGCGACGTACCCGGCCACGGAGTTCGGGCGGTCGCTGCAGGAGGTCGCGCAGCTGATCAAGGCGAGGGTCGGCCTCGAGGCGGCCTGCGTCGACCTGGGCGGCTGGGACATGCACAGCGCCATGGGCACGACCGACAACGGGCTCATGGCCACCCAGCTCGACGACCTCGCCGGAGGTCTCGCGGCGTTCTACACCGACCTCGGGACGCTGATGCGGGGCACGACCGTCGTCACGATGAGCGAGTTCGGCCGGACCGTCGCGGAGAACGGGAGCCAGGGCACCGACCACGGCTACGGCAACGTGATGTTCGCGATGGGCGGCGGGATCCGCGGCGGCAAGGTCTACGGGCGGTGGCCCGGGCTCGCGAAGAGCCAGCTCGACAAGCAGGGGGACCTGGAGGTCACGACCGACTACCGCGACGTGCTCGCGGAGATCATCCGCCAGCGCATGCGCAACGGGCGCCTCGGCGAGGTCTTCCCGCGCTACCGGCCCCGCCCGGTCGGCTTCGCCGACCCTCGCTGACCGACCCAGCCCGCCCGGCCGGATCGGGGCGTGCGAGCATCTCGGGTCGTCACCGACATCGGGGGTAGCCGTGCGTCAGTCGGACTGGAAGTCGGTACTCGACGTCGTCGCGCCGGCAGCGCTCGAACACCTCGAGTCGCTGCCGCAGCGGCGGGTCTACCCGACGGGGGACCACGCGACGATCCGTGCCGCGCTCGACCGACCGCCCACCGACGAGGAAGTGCCTGCGGCGGACGTCATCGCCGACCTGGTGCGGGACCTCAGCCCCTTCGTCACAGCCAACGCGAGCGGACGGTTCTTCGGCTTCGTCATCGGCGGACTGCATCCCGCGGCGTGGGGCGCCGAGCTGCTCGTCTCGACGTGGGACCAGAACGCCGGCCTGTTCGCGCCGGCGCCGGGTGTCGCCGTCGCCGAGGAACTCGCCGCCGAGTGGCTCGTCGACCTGCTCGGGCTGCCGCGCGAGAGCTCCGTCGGGTTCGTGACCGGCGGGCAGATGGCCAACTTCACCTGCCTCGCCGCGGCGCGGGACGAGGTGCTGCGCCAGGTCGGATGGGACGTCGAGGCGAACGGCCTGTACGGCGCGCCGGGACTGACGGTGGTCGTCAAGGAGGGCGTCCACTCGACGATCCTGCGGGCACTGCGCTACCTCGGGCTGGGCGAGCGGGCAGCGGTGGTCGTCCCGTGCGACGACCAGGACCGGGTCATCCCGGCCGAGCTGGCCCGCACCCTCGCCTCGGTGTCGGGGCCGACGGTGATCGCGGTGGAGTGCGGCAACATCAACACGGGCGCCTTCGACGACTTCAACGCGGTCGCCGACCTCGCCGAGGCGCACCGCACGGCGGGCAACCCGACCTGGGTGCATGTCGACGGTCCGGTGATGCTCTTCGCGGCGGCCGCCCCCTCGATGGCAGGTCACCTGGCCGGGCTCGACCGGCTCGACTCGTGGTCGACCGACGGGCACAAGCTGCTCAACGTCGCGTACGACTGTGGGATCGCGATCTGCCGCAACGCGGCCGCGCAGCGGGCGGCCATGAGCGTCCAGGCGAGCTACCTCGAGCAGGGCTCCGGCGCACGTGACCCGATGGACTGGAATCCGGAGTTCTCGCGGCGCGCCCGCGGCGTCGGCGTCTACGCGACGCTGCGGTCGCTCGGCCGCAGCGGTCTCGCGGATCTCGTGGATCGCACCGTGGGGCTCGCCCAGCGATTCGCGTCCTCGCTCGCCGGGAGCGGACAGGCCGAGATCGTGAACGACGTGGTGTCCAACCAAGTGCTCGTCCGCTGGCTCGCCGCCGACGGCGATCACGGCCGGCTCTCCGACGCGGTGATGTCCGGCGTGCGCGCGGAGGGCGTCGCGTTCCTGAGCGGTACGACGTACCGAGGCGAGCGCCTCATGCGGATCTCCGTGTCCGACTGGGCAACGGACGACCACGACGTCGACCGCGTGGTCGAAGCGCTGCTACGGCACGCGGCCGCCCACCAATCAGCGATCACGTAGCAACGCGCGGCTGACCTACGATCACAGTCCCTGCCGCGCCGACGTACGGGAGCCTGTCGATGATGCTCGAGAGCTATGTCCAGGGGCGCTGGCAGCCCGGCGCGGACGACGGGACCGCGCTGCGCCACGCGGTCAGCGGCGCGGAGATCGCGCGCATCTCGAGCAAGGGCGTCGACATGCGGGCCGCGCTCGACTACGCCCGGACGGTCGGCGGGCCGCCACTGCGCGAGCTGACGTTCCACCAGCGGGCGCTGCTGCTCAAGCAGCTGGCGACGCACCTCACCGAGCGCTCCGAGGAGTTCTACGCGCTGTCGACCGCAACCGGTGCGACGCGCAAGGACGGCGACATCGACATCGCCGGTGGGTTCGGGACGCTGTTCGCGTACTCGAGCAAGGCCCGCCGGGAGCTGCCCAACGACACGGTCCTCGTCGACGGCGGCGTCGAGATGCTCAGCCGCAAGGGCTCGTTCGTCGGGCAGCACGTGTGCGTCCCGCTGCGCGGTGCGCAGGTGCAGATCAACGCCTACAACTTCCCCGTGTGGGGCATGCTCGAGAAGCTCGCCCCCTCCTTCATCGCGGGCGTCCCGTCGATCGTGAAGCCGGCCAGCCCGACGGCGTACCTCACCGAGCTCGTCGTACGACGGATCATCGAGTCGCAGATCCTGCCGGAGGGATCGCTCCAGCTGATCTGCGGCGGCGCCGGCGACCTGCTCGACCACCTGACCGGGCAGGACCTCGTCGCGTTCACGGGCTCGGCGGCGACCGCGGCGAAGCTGCGCGCACACCCGTCGATCCTGACCAACGGGGTCCGCTTCAACACCGAAGCGGACTCGCTGAACTGCTCGATCCTCGGCCTCGACGCGAAGCCGGGCACCGAGGAGTTCGACCTCTACGTCCGCGAGGTCGTCCGCGAGATGACCGCGAAGGCCGGGCAGAAGTGCACCGCGATCCGCCGCGCGCTCGTCCCGCGCGAGCACCTCGACTCGGTCACCGACGCGCTGCGCGAGGCGCTCGGCACAGTGCGGGTCGGCGACCCGGACGACCCGGAGACCACGATGGGCGCGCTGGCCGGCACCGACCAGCGCGACGAGGTGCGTCGCGCGGTCACCCGGCTGGCCGACGCCGGCGAGCTCGTACGCGGCGACCTGGCGTTCGTCGCGGACGGCGCGAGGGACGGCGCGTTCCTCGAGCCGCTGCTGCTGCGGTACGACGACCCGGAGCGGTCCGAGGTCCACGACATCGAGGCGTTCGGCCCGGTCAGCAGCGTGCTGCCGTACGACTCCGTCGACCACGTCGTCAGCCTCGCGGCGCGGGGGCTCGGGAGCCTGGTCGGCTCGATCGTCACGCACGACCCGGCGTTCGCCCGGGAGGTCGCGTTGGGCGCCGCGGCGTACCACGGGCGACTGCTCGTGCTCGACCGCGACTGCGCCCGCGAGTCGACCGGCCACGGTTCCCCGCTCCCCCATCTCGTGCATGGCGGGCCGGGACGCGCCGGCGGCGGCGAGGAGCTCGGCGGGATCCGCGGAGTCATGCACCACATGCAGCGCACCGCGATCCAGGGCTCGCCCGCGATGCTCACCGCGGTGACCGGACGCTGGGTCTCGGGTGCGCCGCGGGTCGAGGACGACGTGCATCCGTTCCGAAAGCGGCTGGGCGAGCTCAAGATCGGCGACTCGGTCGTCTCGGACCTGCACGAGGTGACGCAGGAGGAGATCGACCGGTTCGTCGCGCTGACCGGGGACGCGTTCTACGCGCACACCGACCCGGTCGCCGCGGCGGCCAACCCGATCTTCGGCGGCATCGTCGCGCACGGGTACCTGATCCTGTCGCTGGCCGCCGGGCTCTTCGTCGACCCGGCGCCGGGCCCGGTGCTCGCCAACTACGGACTCGACGGCCTGCGCTTCACGACGCCGGTGAAGCCGGGCGACCGGATCCGGGTCGCGCTGACGTGCAAGGAGAAGAACCCGCGGGACGGCGCCGACTACGGCGAGGTCCGCTGGGACGCGAACGTCACCAACTCCGACGGCGACACCGTCGCCCGGTACGAGCTGCTCACGATGGTCGCGATCTGACCGAGCAGCCGAGCATCCGCCCGGCCACCCGCCGAACATTGAAGCGATCCGCACCGTTCCACGCTCAGCGTGCCGCAACGTTCGCGGGATCCGGGGCTGGGCGGACCCGGGCTCGGCGGGGCTCGTCAGGGGCGGAGGACCTTGCCGGGGTTGAGGATGCCGTCGGGGTCGAGCGCCGCCTTGATCCGGCGCATGACGTCGACACCCGCCCCGTGCTCGGCCTCGAGGTAGTCGAGCTTGCCCGACCCGATGCCGTGCTCGCCGGTGCACGTGCCGTCCATCTCCAGCGCTCTGCGCACCAGCCGGTCGTGCAGCCGCGCGACCGCCGCGTGCTCCTCGGCGGAGTCCGGGTCCACGACGAACGTCAGGTGGAAGTTGCCGTCGCCGACGTGACCGACCAGCGCGACAGGAACCGGGCAGCCGACGAGGTCCTCCTTCGTCTCGAGGATGCAGTCGGCGAGCCGCGAGATCGGCACGCAGACGTCCGTCGCGATCCCCTGCCCGCCCGGCCGTAGGGCGCGACCGGCGTAGTAGGCGTTGTGCCGGGCGGTCCACAGCCGCGATCGCTCCTCCGCGCGGGTCGCCCACTCGAACGCGGTCCCGCCGTACCCGGCACAGATCTGCTGCACCGTCTCCGCGTCCTCGGCGACGCCCCGCGTCGTGCCGTGGAACTCGAAGAACAAGGTGGGTGCGACCGCCAGCGTGAGGTCGGAGAAGGCGTTGCACGCGGCGATCTGCACGTCGTCGAGCAGCTCGATGCGCGCGACCGGTACGCCGAGCTGGATCGCCTCCATGACGGCACTCACGGCGCTGCGCACGTCCGGGAAGGCGCAGACCGCCGCGGAGATCGCCTCAGGCACGCCGAAGAGCCGCACGGTGAGCTCGGTGATGACGCCGAGGGTCCCCTCGGAGCCGACGAACAGCCGGGTGAGGTCGTAACCGGCGGCGGACTTCCGGGCGCGGGTCCCAGTCGTGATGACTCGACCGTCGGCGAGTACGACGGTCAGCCGGAGCACGTTCTCGCGCATGGTGCCGTAGCGCACAGCGTTGGTCCCCGACGCGCGGGTCGACGCCATCCCGCCCAGCGTCGCGTCGGCCCCCGGGTCGACCGCGAAGAACAGACCGCGCGGCTCGAGGTGCGCGTTGAGCTGCTTGCGCGTGACGCCGGCTTGCACCGTCGCGTCGAGGTCGCCGTCCCGGACCTCCACGATGCGGTTCATCCGCGTGAGGTCGAGGGTCACGCCGCCGTGCAGCGCAGCGACATGCCCCTCCAGCGACGTCCCCGCGCCGAACGGCACCACAGGCACCCGGGCCGCCGCGCACGCCCGGACCACGGCGGCGACCTCATCGGTCGACTCGGGCCACACCACGACGTCGGGGGCATGCGCGGCGTGGTAGGACTCGCCGTGACTGTGCTGGTCGAGATCAGCCGCAGCGGTCGACACGCGATCGCCGAGCAGCGCACCCAGCTCGTCGACGAGCAACGGCGGGAGGCTGACGCGCGTCGGCGCGGCCACGTCCATGGGCCAACCCTAGGGCTACCGTTCCGGGCGGCCGGCGTACGGCGTAGCCCGGAACCCCTCCACAGGCAGCAGGGTCTGCGCGCCGAAGCGGACCGAGCTGACCGACCCGTCCGCTTCGAACGAGTACCGGACTCGCTCACCCGGGTAGCGCATGCCCGACGTCGACACGATCTCGAGCTCGTCCTCGCTGACCGGGCGGAGCACGGTGAGGTGATCCGTCGGGTCCAGCCGGTCGAGGTCGACGGCGACCAGCCGGCTGCCCAGGCGCACCACGTCGGTGACGCCCCACATCGAGTAGAAGCGGCCGACGAAGCGATCCGCGGAGGCGTCGACGACATCAAGGCTGTCGGCGACCTCGTGCGCCATGTTCACCAGCAGGACCACTCCGCACGCGAGCTCGGCGGCCGGTGCGTCGATGGCGTTGGTGAGCACGACGACGACCAGACGCTCGGCCGGGTCCAACCGCGTCGCAGTGATGAAGCCCGGGAACGCGCCGCCGTGCCCGACGAGCCGACGACCGCCGACGTCGAAGCACTGGAAGCCGAGGCCGTAGCGCTGCGGCTCGCCCTCGACCTCCCAGTGCGGCTGATGCATGGCCCGCTTCGACTCGTCGGAGAGCAGCCCGGGGACGCCGAGGCAGTGGGCGTCGGCGAACCGGGACAGCTCGTCGGCCGTCGAGTAGCAGCCGGTCGCCGGTGCGTAAGCGCCCGTGCTGGCGTGCGGGAGCGGCAGCCGGCTCATCCCGTCCCGGCTGGACGTGTAGCCGGTCGCGAGCCGCGCGGCGGCGTGCTCGTCGAGGTCGGCGCCGGTGTCGGCCAGGTCGAGCGGGCGCGCGATCGCGACGCTGAGCAGGTGTGCGTACGACATGCGGGTGACGTGCTCGACGACCTGGCCGAGCAGTGCGTAGCCGACGTTGGAGTACTTGAAGCGGTCGTTCGCCGGCAGCACCTGCGGATCCTCGGAGAGCCAGCCGCGCAGCACCCCGTGGTCCGGGAACTCCCCGTCGAGCTGCCAGAAGTCGGCGCTGCGGCCGTCGCGGAAGACCCCGCTCGCATGACCCAGCAGCTCGCGCAGCGTCACCGCGCGCATCCCCGACGCCGCCGGCAGCCACGGCAGGTGGTCGCCGAGCCGGTCGTCGTACCGCAGCCGGCCCTGCTCCACCAGCTGGGCGACCATGGTCGAGGTCAGCATCTTCGAGTTCGACGCGACCCGGAACATCGTCTCCGGGCTCATAGCAGTGCCGCGCTCGAGGTCGGCGAGGCCGTGCGCCGACTGGACCAGCGGTACGCCGTCGTGGCGCACGATCGCCGTCAGCCCGGGGATCTGTCGCGTGCGCTGCTGGTAGCCGAGCCACTTGTCGGCGTACGCCGCCGCGCTCGCCACGTGCTCCCCCTGAAGCGGCCTCACCGGGGCTCCCTTGCTCTCATGTCGGCAATCCTGCCCGTTAGCCTCGCGCAATGAGCCCGATTGACGCGGTCCGGTTCGCGCCGAACGGCATCGTGTGCGCGGTCGACCACCTCGCGGCGGGCGCCGGGGTCCAGATCCTGCGCCGCGGGGGGAGCGCGGTCGACGCTGCTGTTGCCACCAGCGCCGTGCTCGCGGTGACCACTCAGCACATGTGCGGGATGGGCGGCGACCTCTTCGCACTGGTCAGCCGTGACGGCGACGCTCCGCTCGCGCTCAACGCCAGCGGGCGGGCCGGCTCCGGCGCCGACCCGGATCGCCTGCGCGCCGAGGGTCACACCGAGATGCCGATGTACGACGACATCCGCGCCGTGCCCGTGCCCGGGTGCGTCGACGGGTGGCTGGCGCTGCACGCGCGCGGTGGTCGGCTCGACCTCGCCGACGTCCTCGGGCCGGCGATCGGCTACGCCCGCGACGGGTTCCCGGCGTCGCCCGGACTGTCCGCCGCGGTCGACGCGCTCGGTCGTCGACCCGCCGCCGCGCACCTCTGGGTCGGCGGGCGGCCCCCGCAGCCCGGTGACCTCGTCCGCCGCCCGGGCGTCGCGCAGGCGCTCGAGGCGGTCGTCCGCGACGGTCGCGACGGCTTCTACGGCGGCGAGTTCGGCGCCGGGCTCGTCGCGCTCGGCCGCGGCGAGTATGTCGAGGCGGACCTCGCGGCAACGCTCGCCGACTGGGTCGACCCGCTGGGCCTGACGGTGTTCGGCCAGCAGGTGTGGACCATCCCGCCGAACTCGCAGGGATACCTGTCGCTGGCCGCGGCGTGGATCGCCGAGGGCCTGGACCTGCCCGTCGACTCGGGCGATCCCATCTGGGCGCACCTCACCATCGAGGCCGCCCGGGCCGCGGCGTACGACCGCGTCGAGGTCCTGCACGAGCACGCCGACGGCTACGCCCTGATCGCACCGGAGCGGCTAGCGCCACGCCGCTCGGCGATCAGCCGGGACCGAGCGCAGCAGCTCGGCGGCACGTACCGGCCCGGCGGCACGATCCACCTCGCCGTCGTCGACCGCGAGCGCACCGGCGTGTCGCTCATCCAGTCCAACGCGGCCGGCTTCGGCACCATGCTCGCCGAGCCAACCACCGGGATCTTCCTGCAGAACCGCGGTGTCGGGTTCTCGCTGCAGCCTGGGCATCAAGCGGAGTACGGCCCCGGCCGACGTCCCCCGCACACCCTCGCCCCGGCGCTGGTGACGACGGACGACCATCGCCTGCACACGGTCCTCGGCACGATGGGCGGCGACGCGCAGCCCCAGATCCTGCTGCAGCTGCTCGCCCGGCTGCTGCATGACGGAGAGCCTGCCGCGTCGGCGGTCGCGGCCGCACGTTGGGCGCTCGCCTCGCGCGACGGGCACGGGTTCTCGACGTGGCGCGACCGGGGCGTCGTCGACGTGCAGCTCGAGGACGGCGTACCGCGGAGCTGGGCCGGCGAGCTGACGGCGAGGGGTCACTCCGTCGTACCCCGGCCGTACGGCGCGGGCTTCGGCCACGCGCACGTCATCACCGTGCGCGACGACGTGCTCGAGGGCGCCAGCGACGGCCGGGCCGTCGTCGGCGCTGCCGCCGGTTACTGACGCCGCGCTCGCGGCCCGCCAGCCGATGGCCCCCGAATGTTGCGGCCCGACCAGCTCGCTACCGCGCAGAGCACCGCAATGTTCGAGGAACGCCCGAGACGGGGACAGCCCGGCGGTGCTCCTGATCCGCGGGGGATGATGGTGCGGCGATGGACACCGACCCGAGCGGGCCCGGCCCGCGACCGCCGGCGCGGCCGGTGTTCGTCGACGCGTCGGGCCGCCGCGGGCGATGGACCCGCCGGGCCAGCTGGGCGCTGACCTCCCTGCTTGTCGGGTACCTGCTGCTGGTGCTCGCGGCGCTGGTGGGTCCGTCGCAGCTGTCCGGCCTGACGCTGCCCGGACTCGGCCCCGTACTGCCCGGGCCCGGCGCAGGCGAGCTCGCCGACGGCACCGGCACGGGTACGCGCGACGACCCGCAGGCGGTGCTCGAGCCGACCGCACGCCCCGCGCCCCGGGCGACTCCGCCGCCACCGCGGCGCTCGCCGTCCGCCCCCCCGGCGTCGGCGGCGACCGTGTCCGCCGCACCGGCGCCCTCAGCCCCGGGGCGCTCAGCGAGCGCACCGGGCCGCGTCGCCCCGACCGCGGGCACGACGCCGACGGCCTCGCCGTCGCCGAGCCCGGACGGGCCGCCGCGCAGCAGCCGCGCGCCTTCGCCGAGGCCGAGGCCGTCCCGGTCGAGATGATGACCGAGCCGGCCGACGCCGCATCGCGCCGACGGCCCCGTACGCCGTGGGGCCCGCTCGCTGTCGGCCTGCTCGTCGTGCTGACGGCCCTGCTGCTGCAAGGCTTCACCCACCAGCAGCTGGGCCGGTCGACCACGGAGCGCTCCCGCGCCGCCGCCAGTGCGGAGGTCCCCGGCGGCGGCGCGATCCTCTTCCGCGGTGCCGACGGCCTCACCTCCCGGGGCCTGCCGCCGCGGACTGTGGCGCTGACGTTCGACGACGGCCCGGACCGCCGGTGGACCGGACCGCTCCTCGACGTGCTCGCGCGCGCGGGCGTGCCGGCGACGTTCTTCGTCGTCGGGTCGCGGGTGACCGGCGACGACGCCCTGGTACGGCGTGCGGTGGCCGAGGGCCACGAGATCGGCAACCACACGTGGACGCACGCCGACCTCGGGACGGCACCCCGCTGGCGCCAGAACCTCGAGCTCTCGCTCAGCCAGCTGGGCCTCGCCGGCAGCGCCGGGATCAACAGCGCCCTGCTGCGGCCGCCGTACTGCTCGACGCCGAGCGCGGTGACCGAGCCGGAGCTCGCGGCGTACGCCCGGGCTGCCGAAGCGGGGTACCTCGTCGTCCTGGCCGACCACGACTCCGAGGACTGGCGCCGGCCGGGCGTCGACCGGCTGGTGCGCAACACGCTGCCGGCTGGCGACGAGGGCTCGATCGTCATGTTCCACGACGCAGGCGGCGACCGGTCGCAGACCGTGGCTGCGCTGCCGCGGGTGATCGAGGCCTACCGCGAGCGTGGCTACCAGTTCACCACCGTCTCCGGCGGGCTCGGGCTGGAGGCCGACGCGGCGATGCAGCCGGTGCGCGGGCTGCGCCGGATGCAAGGTCGAGGGCTGCTGGTCGCCGAGCGGCTCGCCGAGGCGCTGGCCGCCACGCTGACGTGGCTCCTGCTCCCGCTCGGGATCCTCGCCGTCGTCCGCCTCGTCGTCCTCGTCGCGCTGGCCCGGTGGCACGTCGGCGTGTCATGGCGGCGGATCGGAGACGCGTGGTGGTTGCCGCCGGTGACCGTGCTGGTGCCGGCGTACAACGAAGCGGTCGGCATCGCGGCGACCGTTCGCTCCATCGTCGCCAGTGACTACCCGGACGTCGAGGTCGTCGTCATCGACGACGGATCGACGGACGGCACGAGCGGCATCGTCGAGGACCTTGCCCTGCCGAACGTCCGGATGATCCGCCAGGACAACGCAGGCAAGGCGGCGGCGCTCACCCGTGGCATCGCGCTCGCGACCCATGACGTCGTGGTCATGGTCGACGGCGACACGGTCTTCGACCGCGACGCACTGCGCTGGCTCGTCCAACCGCTGTCCGATCCGCGCGTCGGCGCGGTGAGCGGCAACACCAAGGTCGGCAACCGCCGCGGGCTCCTCGGCCGCTGGCAGCACCTGGAGTACGTCGTCGGCTTCAACCTCGACCGTCGCCTCTACGACCTGCTCCGCTGCATGCCGACCGTGCCGGGCGCGATCGGGGCGTTCCGGCGCTCCGCGCTTCGGCAGGTGGGCGGCGTGAGCAGCGACACGCTGGCCGAGGACACCGACTTGACGATGGCAGTCACCCGCGCCGGCTGGCGGGTCGTGTACGAGGAGCGCGCAATCGCGTGGACCGAGGCGCCGGCGTCCCTCACCGCGCTGTGGCGGCAGCGGTACCGGTGGTGCTACGGCACCCTCCAGTCGGTGTGGAAGCACCGGGGCGCGGTGCGCGAGCGCGGCCAGGCGCACTCCCTCGGTCTGGTCGGGCTGCCCTACCTGCTCGGCTTCCAGGTGCTGCTGCCGTTGCTCGCGCCCGTCGTCGACGTCTTCGCCGTCTACGGCCTGCTGTTCCTCGACCCGCGCAAGGTGCTCGGCTACTGGCTCGGCTTCCTGGCGCTGCAGATGCTCGCCGCGGCGTACGCGCTGCGACTCGACAAGGAGCCGCTGCGCCCGCTGTGGTCGATGCCGCTGCAGCAGTTCGTCTACCGGCAGCTCATGTACCTCGTCGTGATCCAGTCCGTCGTCAGCGCGCTGTCCGGGATCCACCTGCCGTGGCACAAGCTGGAGCGGGTCGGCCTGGAGGGGCGGACTCAGCGCACCTGAAGGGCCGTGACCCCGGGTCTCACAGCGGCCTCAGGGGGCTGGTGTAGCGGAAGCACCCGCACGTGGCGTCGTACGCCGTGTTGCGGATGCCGGCGACGCCGGCGTGGTTCGTCGGCCCGAGCAGCGTGCGGAACGTGCTGGCTGCCTCGAACGTCCCGCGCAGCGCGTGCACGCCCGCGAGGAACGACGCGCGGCTGATCCGCGGCCCGCCGGCTTCGAGCGCGGCCTTCAGGAAGTACAGCTTGGTGCACTGCTCTGCCGCGCCGCGCTTCGCGATGGACCCGTTGACCTGCTGCCCGTTGTCCCGGAGCAGCTTGAAGCAGTAGCGGCGCGCGGCGTTGGAGTTGGGCCCGTCGTCGGGGTTCTCGGCGTCCGGGATGTCGAGGAACGGGCTCCAGCCGTAGCCCATCGCGCCGTTCAGCTGCTCCCTGGGGAACAGGCCCGCATCGAGCAGCGTCTGGACCCCGGCGGCCGAGTTGACGCCGTACCGCGGGTAGTAGCGCTGCGAGTTCGCGTTGTTGCCGAAGTAGAGCGCCAGCCCCGCACCGGAGTCGAGCGGCAGGAAGTGCGTCACGCCGTCGGACTTGAACTGCAGGACAGCGGCCTGGATCTGCGCGACCGCGGCGCCGTCGCCGCTGCTCTTCGGAGACGACGCCCGGAACGACTGCACCGGGAAGCCGGCTGCCTTGATGGCCGGCGCGAGGAAGTTCTCGTACGCGTAGATGTCGGCCGGGTCGTCCAGGAGCAGCACGCCGACCTTCACCGGCAGCGCACCCGGCTGGCCCGTGTTGTAGTCCCACGGGGTGAAGTAGCTCTGGGCGCGCAGGGCCGGCGTCCATGCCGCGGCGATGCGGTCCTGTCCCATGCCTGCGGGCTCGATGTAATAGGGGAAGCGCCGGAATGTCCGTCCGTCGACGTAGGACTGCGTGCTGACCTCGACCATGACGCCACCTGCGCGGTGCACGCACTCCCGGAGCGTGTCGTCGAGGCCGCCGTCCATGACCGCGAACACCTTGTTGTCCTCGGTGAACGTCGCGCACTCCTCCTGCGCCTGCACCGCGTAGGGCTCGGTCGACGTCGCGTCGACGGCGTGCTCGACCACGATGACCTTGCGGCCGAGGATGCCGCCCCTCTTGTTGATGTCGTCGACGATGAGCCGCTGCTGCGCCAGCGGGTCACCGATGTCGGGCCCGTCCACGCCGAGCTGCTGGCCGCGCGCCTCGGTGTTGGTCGCGTACGCCAGGCCGATCGTGATCGTGGTGTCGGTGACCCCCGGCGGGTTCGCCGACCGCGGTGCGCTACCACGGGATCCGCCCGACGAGCCGCCACCGCCCGACGTCGACCCGCCGGACGACGTGCCGCCGCCTCCGGTGCCACCGGTGCCGACAGCTCCCCCGCCGAGGCTGCGTGGCCCGCTCGTCGTCGGCGCGTTCGCGCCGGCTCCGCCGGCGCCCGGCGCCGTCCCGAGGCCGGGCTCTACATCGGTGCCCGTCGTACCGGCCGGGCCGCCGAGCGCCTCGCCGCCCACCGGACCGCCGCCGGGCCCGACGGCACGCGGTGCCGCCGTGCTGCCGCATCCCGACGCGAGCAGTAGGGCAACGACGCCTGCTGCTACGCGCTGGGGTCGAGCGGTCCGGTTCGTGGCGACGTCCATCGCTCCAGTGTGTCTCGGCCGCGATGCTCAGCGGTTGTCCATCGCGCACACGCGCGACACACACGTTCGGCCCGACGGACGAAGGCCGGGGCTGGAGCTACCGGGCCGGTACGGGTCCTCCACGGTCGGTCAGTGCTCCCCGGTGCTCGTCGAGGAACTCGAGGACCGCGGCGACGAAGTCTGGCTCGAGCGGCGCGGTCCCGTGGGCGCCGGGCACCGTCCGCTGCCGGGCGCCGGGGATGCGGTCGGCCAGCTCGCTCGCAGGCGCGTCGTCGGAGCCGTTGAGCACCAGGACCGGCGCCGCGATCCGGTCGAGGTGGAACGTGGTCGGCCGCTGCAGCGCGCGCAGGGTGGCTGCGGCGACGTCGAAGCTCGCGTCCCACGACCGGAGGTGCTCGCGGTACGGGCGCAGCATCGGCTCGACGTCGTCGTCGGTGTCGGCGTCGAGCGCCGCCAGCACCGCGTCGGTCTCCGGGCCGCCGGGGTAGGGATCGATGCTGGCCAGGCCGATCCCGGCGAGGACCGCGACGGAGATCCGCGGCTCGTCCGGCAGCGCGAGCGCGACGGTGGTGGCGCCCAGGCTGTAGCCGACCGCCGCGCAGGTGCCCACCTCCAGGTGGTCGAGCAGCGCGACCAGGTCCCCGGCGTGCCGGTGCCGCTCGTGCAGCTCGATCTCGGCGCGGCGATCGGAGCTGCCGTGGCCACGCGCGTCGAGCAGCACGACCCGCCAGCCGGCCTGTACGAGCGCAGCCGCGATGCCGGGGTCCTGCCAGTTGATCCGGCTGTCCGCGGTCATGCCATGCAGCAGGACGACGGTCGGACCGTCGCCGTCGACGGTGTACGCGAGCGACAGCCCGTCGTGGGTGACGAAGCGCTCTACCTGGCTGTCGGCGACGCCGGGCATCAGCTGCCGAACCGGCGCACGGGGCCGGTGTAGATGAAGCAGCCCGCACCGGAGTTGCCACAGGTCGGGTCCCACTCGGCGTACCGGTAGGCGTCGGCTCCCGCATGCTTCCTCGGCGTGACCTCGACCGCGAAGGTCGCGGGCGAGGTGAAGCTGCGGCCGATCCTGATCGCGCCGGCGATGGCGGTGTCATTCGTCAGCCGCGGACCGGCCGCGTTCAGCGCGGCCTCGAGGAACCAGACGCTGTCGCAGACGTTCGCCATCACGTTCTGGTCGTTGCGGCTGTACGGCGCCATGTCGTGGTCGGTCATGATCTTCTCGCAGCGGGCCCTCGCCGGCAGGACGTGGTCCTTGGATGCAGGCACGTCGTTCAGCGGTGACCAGCCGACGAGCACCGCGCCGCGCAGCGACGACTGCGGCATCTGCTCGGCGACGATCTGGTTGCAGCTGCCCGAGTCGCAGCCGTACCGCGGGAAGTAGCCCTGTGAGTTGGCGTTGGCCGCGAACACCGTCGCGAGGATGCCGCCGGTGTTGTCCAGGAACGTCACGTGAGTGACTCCCTCGGACTTGAACTTCAGCACCGCCGCGGCGGCGTCAGCCTGGCCGTCCTGCAGGTTGGGCCGGATGTAGAAGACCTGCATCTGCTTGACCCCGGCCCGGGCGAAGGCCGGCTTCGAGTAGTTCTCCGCCGCGTTGCGCGCGTCGGGCAGGTCGAACGTGACGATGCCCACGTGCGGCGGAGTGCCCTCGGCCGGCGCGCCGGTCACGTGGCTCCAGCCGCCGAGCCAGCCCTGCGCGTGCAGGCCGTTGGCCGTGTTCAGCATCTGGTGCTCCTGGGAGAACGCCCCAGGCGTGATCAGGTGTGGGTACCTCGCGTACTGCTTGAGCCCGTAACCGCCGTGGCCGCTGCCGATCGAGGTGATGCCGGCCCTCTCGAAGCACGCGATCGCGTTGTCACCGAGCGGCGACCAGGTGGCGAAGACCGGGTCGTCACGGGCGAACTTCTCACACACCCCCTGCTGGATCTGGTCGAACGTCCCGCTGCCGCTGTCGACCTTGTGCACGACGAGCTGCACCTTGCGCCCGGCCATCCCGCCGCGCTTGTTCAGGTCGTCGATCAGCGCGGCGTACATCTTGTCGAGCTCGTGCACGTCGGCCGTGGTGATGCCCGCCGCGTTGTTCCCGGCGTTCGGGTCCTCGTAGGAGAGGATGCCGACCTTGATGGTGGTGGCCGTGACGCCGGGTCCGTGCGGGCCGCCCGCGACGGTCGACCCGCCGGACCCGGCGGAGCCTCCCGTCGAGCCGCCGGTCGAGGCGCCTGAGGATCCGCCGGTCGAGCCGCCGCCGGACGATCCGCCCGAACCGGTCGAGCCGGACGTGCTTGACGATCCCGCTGCCGCTGCCGGCACGCCGAGGTCGCCCTCGGCAGCAGCGCCGCCCTCGACGACGGCTCCCTCGGGCGTGACCACCGTGCCGTCGGGCGCGGTGACGAGACCGCCGGGGCCGAGCACGCTGTCCTGCGCGCGCGGCGCCGCGGTCGAGCCGCAACCAGCCACGGCGAGAGCCACGGCCAGTGCGGGTCCGGCGACGCGCCTGCGGTGTGACCTCAGGATGATCATGACGACCTCACTGGGACGGTGTACGGAGAGTCGTGCAAGGGGGTCATGCCCGGACCGGTCGTCCGGGGAACGCGTCGAGGTCGAGCGCGCCGTCGCGGATGACCGGGGTGCCGGCGACGAGGAGATGACGTACGCCGGTCGACGGGCGGGTGCTCTCGGCGTACGTCGCCTGGTCGGTGAACGTCTCGGGGTCGAAGACGACGACGTCGGCGTCCGCACCCGGCGCGACGGTGCCCTTGGTGAGCCCGGGCACCGAGGCGGCGACGACCGCCGCCGGCAGGGTGCTGGCTCGGCGGACGAACTCCATGACGTCCATCGACCCACGCTCGCGCACCAGCCGGCGGTAGGACCTCGCGTAGGTGCCCGCGGCGCGCGGGTGGGTGACGGCGTCGGTTGCGATCGGCCAGGCGCGCTCGTCCGGGGCAGTGCGCAGCCAGGTGAGCGGCATCGCGTCGCTGGCGATGCACGCGTCGGGCACCTCGAGCGACCGGAGCAGCGTGTCGAGGTCGGTCGGGTCGGACTCGTCGAGGAAGTCGACGATGACGAGGCCGCCGGGATCGGACGCGCGCAGCTCCCGCAGCCGGGCCTCGTCGGCGATGCGCTCCCCCGTCGGCAGGTAGGTGAGCGCGCTCGGGGTGAGGCCGCGGCGCGGCAGCAGCTCCGGGTCGAGGAACGCGGCGCTGATGCCGGTCATCCCGGCGCCGTACGGGTAGGCCTCGGTCGTCACCGTGCCGCCTGCGATGCGGCAGGACTCGACCAGGCCGAGCACCCGGTCGACGTGCTGCACGGACGTGCTGTTCACGTGGCAGTAGTGCATGTGCGCGCCGGTCTCCGCCGCCGCCCGCACCACCTCGGTCGCGCCGTCGACCGGCACGTCGGGCGTGAACTCGATCAGGTCGCGGGTGTGCGTGTAGACCGGACGACCGGCCGCCTGGGCGACCCGGGCGACGGCGAGGTACTCCTCGGGGTCGGTCCCGGGCGCGTAGCCGACGATGACACCGACGCCGAGCCCCCCGTCCGCCAGCTGCTGCTCGAGCAGCGCGAGCAGCGCGGCCTGCTGCGACGCGGACGCGGGGCCCTGCCAGGCGGGGTTACCGAGGAACGCGAGCCCGTTTCGCAGGTCGCCGGTCGGCTCGATGCCGGCGAGCACCTGCATCCGCAGCGCGGACCACGACGCCGAGAACCCGAAGTTCAGCGGGCGTCCCTCCGCGGCCGCTGCGGCGTACGTCATCCCGATCGGTGCCGCCCCGACCTCGAGATCGAGTGCCGACGTCACGCCGTCGAACGCCTGCAGCCGCATGCCGGCGATGCCGTTGAGGTGGCTATGCAGGTCGATGAATCCCGGCGCGACGATGTGCCCCGTCGCGTCGAGGGTCGTCCGGCCGCGCAGCGGACCCGGTAGGACCGCGACCACGCGGTCGCCGTCGATGCCGACATCGGCGATCTCGTCGATCCCGGCGGCCGGGTCAACGACGCGGCCGCCGCGGATGACGAGGTCGTACATCGCCGGCTCAGCCGCCGCGGACTCAGCCATCGACGGCCGCCGACGGCGCGAACACGCCGAACGGAGCCAGCAGCAGCCGCTCCACCCGGCCGGCGTCGTCGACCGTGAATGTGACGGACAGACCGCTCCGGCCCGGCACCGTGAACCGCAACGCGTCGCGCGCCTGCAATACGGCACGCACCATCCCCGGGATCTCGGCAACGAGCAGGTCGCCGTCGCGCGCGACGTCGAGCGCGATGTCGCCCATCGAGTAGGCGCCGACGAGGCGAGACACCTCGGCGTCGGTCAGCACCGCGGGCTCCCGCACGAACACGATCGGGTCGACCATCGGCTCGAGCGGGATCACCAGGTCCTCGACACCGTGCGGCCCGGCGCGGAACGACATCGTCAGCGCGAGGTCGTACCCGGGGACCTGGAGGTCCCAGACGTCGACGTCCTTGTGCGTCACCTCGATGTCGTCGTAGCCGTGGTACGACACGCGCAGCGCGTCGCCGCCGGGGTCAACCGAGACGTCGACGACGTCGTACGCCGGGTGGGCGTAGCGGCCGGCGAAGTCGGCCAGAGGCCGGCTCGGCGGACCGCCTTCCGGAGCCGCCCGCAGCTGGTCGCGCGCCGCGAGCGCGCCGCCGCGGTAGCTCGACATGAGCGCATGCCAGCGCTCTCCCCACGGCAGCGGGTCGAGGCCGAGGAGCCGGTCGAGGACGGCGAGCGGGATCGCATCGCGCACGCCCGAGCCGCTGATGTTGGCGACGACGCCGATCGCATGACCGCGGTCGGGCGCGAGCAGCAGGTCGCTGCAGAACCCGTCGATGTTGCCGCCGTGGTGGACGACGCGGACGCCCCGGTAGACGACGGTGCTCGTGCCCAGGGCGTAACCCGTCTTCACGATCTCGGGGAACCGCGCAAGGCCGACGGGCTCGACGATCGACGGCGTCGTCAGCGCGGTGAGCGCGGCGTCACTCAGGACACGGCAGCCTCCCTCGGTCGGCCGGCCGAGACGGGCCAGCAGCCACCGGGCGACGTCCTCGGCGTTGGACAGGATGCCGCCGGCGGGGCCGCGCCGGCCCTCGCCGCGCTTAGGGACGGCAACCCCGTCCATGTCGTAGCCGACGGCGATGTCCCCGGTCTTCTCCGCGACCTCCCGGCTGAAGCAGGTCGCCGTCATGCCGAGCGGGTCGAGCAGCCGCGTCTGCACGACCGTCTCCCAGTCGCCGCCGGTGAGCACGCCCAGAAGATGGCCGGCCGTGACGTACGCGAGGTTGTTGTACTGGTAGGTCTGCCGCAGCGCCGCGCTGGGCTGCAGGTGACGCAGCCGGCGCACGACCTCCTCGGGCGACAGGCGGGTGCCCGACCACGCATTCAGCGCGTCGTGCCTCGGCAGGCCGGTGCGGTGGGCGAGCAGGTCGCGCAGCGTGACGAGTGCGGTGGCGTGCGGGTCGTGCAGCGCGAAGTCGGGCAGGTAGTCGCGGACCGGCCGGTCCCACTCGAGCAGGCCGTCCTCGACGAGCAGGGCGCACGCCGCGGCGACGAAGTGCTTGGTGTCCGAAGCCAGCGCGAACAGGGTCGTCGGGGTGGCCGGGAGGTCGTCGGTCTTGTCGCGCGTGCCGAACCCGTCGGCGACGACGACCTCGCCGTCGCGGATGACGACGACGGACAGCCCGGCCACGCCGAAGCGCTCACGCTCGGCCTCGACCAGGGCGCGCAGCTCCGTCCCGTCCATCCGGCTCACCCGCGGCGGGGGGTGGAGCGGGCGCCGAAGTGGAGGTAGCGCGTGCCGTCGTCGATCGTGAAGAAGACGACCGGCATGTACGACGTCGCCTCCGGCATCCTCGCCAGGAAGATGTCGGGCTCGTACGGCGTCAGCGTCAGCACCTGCGGCTCCTGCGGCATCGTCTCGGCCAGCGGACCGGACGACGTGATGGTGAGCACCAGGCCACCGGCGCCCTCCGACACGTCCATCGTCACGCTCTCGCGGGAGTAGCGGCCCAGGTACTTCCCGCCGTCGTACGCCGGCGGCTCCTCGACCGGCTCGGGCGGTCGCGGCATCGCGCACTCGCCGAGCTCGGCGAACACCTCGACGAACAGGTCAGTGAAGAGCTCGCGCATCTTCCCGCCGTTGCAGATGAGCCCCACGGCGAGGTCGCGGTCCGGCAGCACGCGCATGAACGCCCCCTGGCCGAGCGTCGCGCCGTCGTGGCCGTAGACCTCCCGGCCGTCCCACTGCATGAGGATCCAGCCGAGCCCCCAGTGGCTGCCGAGGGTCCACGGGTCCGGTACGGCGACCTGCGGCTCGAGCATCGCGCGGGCGGACGCCGCCGAGACGACCCGAGTCCCGTCAGCCGTGGCGCCGCCGGCGAGGTGCAGCCGTGCGAAGGCGAGCAGCTCGGCGGCGGTCATGTGGATGAGCCCGGCCGGGCCGCACGAGCGGTAGATGCCCCACTGCGGGGTCACGACCGGCTCGGGTGCCCCGGGCGGCTGCAGGTGCCCGGTCGCCGCGCCGTGCAGCAGCGCCTCCTCGGGCAGCGTGCCGGCGCTGGTCAGGCCGAGCGGCGCGAAGACGCGCTCATGCATCACGGCGTCCCAGGTGCCTCCGCGGAGGACCTCGATCAGCCGGCCGAGCACGATGTAGCCGGAGTTGCAGTAGCTCATCGTCGCGCCGAGCGGGTGGTTCTGCGCGACGTCGGCCATCGCGGCGACGTACTTCTCGACTGCGTCGTCGCCGCGCCCGGTGTCGAGGAAGAGGTCGCCGTCGATCCCGCTGGTGTGCGCGAGCAGGTTCCGCGTCGTCACCGTGCGGCTGGTCTCCTCGTCACGCACCCGGAAGTCCGGCAGATAGGTGACGACCGGCGCGTCCAGGTCGACCAGGCCCTCGTCGACGAGCTGCATGACGAGCGTCGCCGTGAACACCTTCGTGATCGACCCGATCTGGAAGACGCACTCGGGCGTGGCCGCGTGCCCGGTGCGCACGTTGAGCACGCCGGTCGCGGCAGCGGCGACCGCGCCGTCCTGCGAGATCGCCAGCGTGGCGCCGACGATGCCGTGCTTGTCCGCGAGCGCGTCGAGCCGCTCCTGCCAGTGCGTCACGTCGATCGTTGCCACGCGTGCCCCTTCGTCGACAGCGGTTGCTGGGATTGCTCGATGAGCTCAGCGACGTCCAGGACCAGCGCGTCGGCACCCGGGCGTCCGACGACCTGCACGCCGAGGGGCAGCCCGTCGTCGTCGCGACCTGCCGGCACCGAGCACGCCGGCAGGCCGCACACCGACGCCAGCAGCGTGTGGGCGAGCACGGCGTCGCGCAGGTCGGTCAGCACTCCGTCTACGAGCATCTGGTCCGGGTCGTCGACCGACGACGGCCCGGCGGCCGCGACCGGCAGGACGACGACGTCGACGTCCCGGAAGAGGTCGCCTGCCGCGGAGACGATCGCGGTACGACGTCCGGCCGCCGACAGGTCGGTCGACTCGGCACGCCGCAGCCGGGCGGCGACGTCTGCGCCGTACCGGTCGGCGCACGCCGGCCATCGTCCGCTCCCACGGTGCCACGCGAGCGCCTCGCCGGCCTGGACCGCGAAGAAGACGGCCGCCACCTCGCCCGGATCCGGCAGGGACACCGGGCGCACCGTCGCCCCGCTGTCACCGAGTCGGGCGGCCGCGCGCTCGACCGCGTCGACGACACACCGCGCCGCTGGACCGACGTCGGTCGAGACGCCGACCCGGAGACCGGCCGCGTCGCGTCGACCTGCTCGGACGTCCTGTCCGGTCAGCACCGACAGCGCGATCCGCGCGTCGGCCACGTCGCCGGTCAGCGCGCCGACGTGATCGCAGCTCGGTGCGAGCGGCAGGACGCCGTGGGTCGGCACCGCACCCCAGGTCGGCTTGTGCCCGACGACACCGCACCACGCGGCCGGCAGCCGGATGCTGCCCGCAGTGTCGGTGCCCAGCGCGATCGGCACGACGCCGAGCGCGACCGCCGCGGCCGAGCCGCCGCTCGACCCGCCGGCGACCCGGTCTGGCGCGTGCGGGTTGTGCGTCCCGCCGAGCCGTGGATGCCGCGTGGTCAGCCCCCACGCGAACTCGTGGGTCCGCGTCCGCCCGATGACCACGGCGCCGGCGGCCCGCAGGCGGGCGACGGCGGTCGCATCCGCTGCGGCCGGCGGATCCGGCGGAACCTCCGACCCGGCAGTGGTGACCTCACCCGCGACGTCGAAGAGGTCCTTCACCGCGACCGGTACGCCGTGGAGCGGCCCTCGGCTGCGTCCCGACCGCGTCTCGACGTCGAGCGCGGCGGCCTCGGAACGAGCCCGGTCCGTCGCGACGCGCACGAACGCACGCACGTCGCCGTCGGTCGCCGTGATGCGCTCGAGGGCGGCCTCCACCAGCTCGGCCGCCGTGGTCTCCCACGTGGCGACCGCGCGAGCCTGCTGCGCCGCCGTCATGCGTCGACGCGGTCGAACCGCACGCCGACAGCGCGTCCGTTGGAGACCTCGAGGGCGGCGATCCCGTCGCCGGCACGGACGACCCGCAGCGTCGCCTCCTTGTGCCAGACCTCGCCGTCGATGCCGGGCAGCAGCTCCACCGGGTCCGGCTTGCGCCCGACACGGACCTCGACGGCTCCGTCTGCCTCGAGCACCACCGCGTCGACCTCGAGCTCGTCGCTGCGGTAGGTGCCGGGCAGCCCCGAAGGGATCGGCGTCGGCGTGACGGCGTCGTACGCCGGCAGCACTCCCGCGCGGCCGGCGAGAAGCAGCACCAAGCGCTCGTCGTCGACCTTCGCGGCGAGCGGCAGCGGTAGCCCCTCGAGCACGTGACACCCCGCTGCCGGTCGGGCGACCAGCGAGAAGCCGAGGGCCTCCAGGTGCGGCTGGCCCTCCACGTCGACCGTGCGCGCGTACTGCATCGTCTCCGGGTCGCGCCACAGCCCCAGCCGCAGCGGTTCGACCGGCGTGCCCTCGGCGTCAGGACTCGCCGCGTCGACGGGCTCGAGCTCTACGCCGAGGTGGTTCAGCACCACCCACAGCGCGTCGAGCGCGATCGGCTGCGCCGACAGGTCGGCCCGGTTGCCGAGGACGGCGACGGCAACTCCGTGCGCCGGGGCGCGGAGCAGGTGTGCGCGGAAGCCGACGAACGCGCCGCCGTGGCCGACCGTGTCGACCCCCCGGTGCACCTGGTGGTCGAGCCCGCCGGCGTACTCGTGCTCCGTGCCGTCTGCCAGCACCGCTCGGACGTGCATCGCGTCACGCAGCGGCTGACCCAGCACGCATCCTGTCTGCAGGAAGTCGACCCACCGGGCGAGGTCGACGAGGTTGGTCAGCAGCCCGCCATCGCCGACGACGCCGAAGGGCGCGTCCGACAGCAGCCAGCCACCGGTCTCCCGCTTCGCGTGCCCGTTGGCGCGCCCACGCACCACCTCGGCGGCGTCGTCCCGGAAGTGCGTCGACGTCATGCCGAGGGGAGTGAAGATCGCCTCGTGTGCGTACTCGCGCAGCGTCGATCCGGTGACGCGGTGCACGATCTCGGCCAGCAGGATGTAGCCGCTGTTGCTGTACAGGTGGCGCTCCCCGGGCGGGAATGACGTACGGCGCTGCCGGGCCAGGAACGCGATGACCGCCTCGTTGTCCGGGACGTCGTGCTCGCCGCGGCCGGCCAGGTCGAGCAGCGAGAAGAAGTCGCGGACTCCCGCCGTGTGGTGGATGCATTGCCGGGCGGTGATCGGCACCTCAAGCGACAGCTCCGGGAAGTGCGTGGTGCGCAGGTCGGCGTCCAGGTCGACCCGGTTGGCGAGCGCCAGCTGCAGGACGCAGGCCGCGGTGAACTGCTTCGAGACCGACGCGATGTCGAACAGGCTGTACGGCGAGATGGGCACGCCGTGCTCCAGCGACGCCAGGCCGTGGCCGGTCCCGTGCACCAGCCGGCCGTCGACGTACACCCCGAGCGCGAGGCCGGGCTCGTCGGCCGCCGGCAGGCCGGGCAGTGCGCCCAGCCGCGCGTGCACCTCGGCCGGCAGGGTCTCGGTCACTCGCCTACCCTCTCGCCCCCGCGGGCGAGCGGCACGGTGGGCCGCGACCAAGGACACCGGTCGGGTCCGTGCAGATGGACGAACCCGGCGCCGCGATGGCCGACGCACAATGGGGGTAGAGGAGGTCCATGGTGCGTCGACGTCGAGCCCACCGCGCGGCCGCGCTGGCCGCGATCGCCCTGTCCATCGCCGCCTGCGGCACCCGCGTCCCGTCGGGGCCGGCCGGTGCGGTGCGCGCCCCGGACGGCAGTGCGCTGACCGCTCCCGAGCTCGGCGCGCCCCTCGCCGGGTCGACCGACGGCGATCCCGGCGCACCCCTCGGCGCCGCCGGTCCGGCTTCCGGCGGCTCGACGCTCGGCGGATCGGGGACGTTCACTCCCGGCACGACCGGCAGCGGATCCGGCTCCGGCAGCACCGGCTCGGGCAGCGGCTCGGGCTCCGGCTCGGCGGGTGGCGGCAGCCGCCCCGGCGGCAGCAGCGCGATCGGCCCGGGCATCACCGCGACCAAGATCTACGTCGGCGCACCGTGGAACTCCGACGCCAACGCCGGCAACGCCGGGTTCGGCATCGCGGCCGACTCCGGCGACGAGCGGGACGACTGGGCGGCGATCCTCGACGACCTGAACAAGCGGGGCGGCATCCTCGGCCGGAAGATGGAGGTGATCTTCGCCGAGTACCGCGCCGCCACGAACGAGCCGGTCGAGTCGCAGCAGCAGGCCGCGTGCGACAAGTGGACCAAGGACAACAAGGTCTTCGCGGTCTACGGCGGCGGCAGCGACATCCTGCTCGAGT
>DATLNF010000006.1:0-3235 GCA_035536955.1 Mycobacteriales bacterium
CGGTGAGCCTCCCGCCGTCAGCCGTGAGAGGCTGGACGGCCGGGAAGGAGAGCGGATGCTGGTCGTGCACGCCACGTGGCACCTCGGCATGCTCTGGATCTGGGGACTCGACACCGACGAGCCGAGCGGGGCACCGGTCGATCGGGAGACGCTGATCGCGGCGACGTCGGCAGTGGTCGCCGGTGAGGCCAGAGTCGCTGCGGCGCTGCGGCGTCCCGACCACCTGGAGCTCGTGTACGCCGACGAATCCGGCCGCCCGGATGCGACCGGGTCGCACCCCCCGCACGAGAACGGACGAAACGCGACCGGGTCGCGATGCGCGCCCGCGGTCCCGCTCGGGGTCTCTGCCGCGCTGTCCCTGCTCTGCCGGCCGGACCTCGTCGCCGCCGGCGCGACCCCGGGCGACAGCCTTCGCCATGCGCAGGACGTCGCTGTCGCTGCCATCCGGCTCGCCGCCGACGGCCGGATGCTGCCGTCGCTCCGCGTGGTCGGCGAGCTGGTTGTGGCCCGATGGGAGCCGGCCCCGACGGCCGAGGACGAGAGGACCCTCGTCGGCCTGGCCGCCGCGCAGCCGGCGACGCTGCGGGCCGCCGACGGCGACCGGGATCCGCGGGAGGTGCTCGACGAGATGCTCTGCGCCCTGCTCGACGAGCAGGCGCGTACGGCGCTCACCGGGCACCGGTCCGAGCGCCCGGGGGGCTCACCGGTCGTCTGGCGATGGCTCGAGGCGCTCGCCGATCCGTCGGGCACGACGCCGATGCTGCCCTCGACGTACACGATCTGTGGGCTGATCGAGCACTGGTGGCACTCGAGCGCGCCGGGCCACGAGCGCGCGGTGCTGTGCCTGCGGATCTCCGACGTCGACACGTTCCCCGATGCGGCGCTGGGCGAGGGCGAGGCGCCGCTGCCGCAGCGCTGGGCGGTCGAGCCCGGACTCGTCGACGCGGCGGTCCCGGAGGACTTCCACCCTGCGTCGTCGGTTCGGCTCGCCTCCGGGCCGATGCGGCTGCGGCGCGGGCCGGTGCCGGACCCCCGCGCGCTGCTCGAGACGAGCCTCGCGGCCGCGATCCGCGTCTGGCCGGAGCTCGCGGTGCTGCAGGGCTCGCATGCCGTCAACCGCCTGGTCCTCGACGCGCCGGAGCTGGCCGACGCGCTGCGCCGTCACGGACCGCGGCTGGAGCGGCTCGGGGTGCTCGTCCACGCCCCTCGATGGATGCGCGAGCCGGCCCGGCTCGCCGCACGCCTTCAGATCAGCAGCGGCGACGCCCCACCGTGGACGGGCAGCGGCTTCGGCACGTCGGCCCTGGTCGACTACAGCTGGCAGGTCACCCTCGACGGCGCCGACCTGACCCGGGCCGAGCTCGCGCTGCTGGCGCGCGGCGACGGCCCGTTCGTGCGCGTCCGCGACCAGTGGGTCTCCCTCACCGAGCGCGACCAGGCAGCGGCCGCGACCCTGCTCGAGCGGCCGGGCGCCGACGGGCATCGAGTGCCCATCGTCGACGCCCTGCACGCCGCTCTGACGGCAGGTGACGAGCTGGTCGACCTGCCGTTCGACGGCATGTCCGCCACCGGCTGGGTCGCGCAGCTGCTGGAAGGCGAGCTAGACCTCAAGCTGGTGCCGGTCGAGGCGCCCGAGGCCTTCCGCGGGGTCCTGCGTCCTTACCAGCTGCGCGGTCTGGCGTGGCTGGCCTTCCTGGAACGGCTCTCCCTCGGCGCGTGCCTCGCCGACGACATGGGTCTCGGCAAGACGATCCAGCTCCTCGCGCTGCTCGCGGCGGAGCGCGAGACCGAGGACGTCAAGTCCGGCCCGACGCTGCTCATCTGCCCGATGTCGGTCGTCGGCAACTGGCAGCACGAGAGCGCGCGCTTCACGCCGGACCTGCGGGTCTACCTGCACCACGGTCCGGGTCGCCTCGACGCCACGGACCTCGCCGAGCGCGACGACGTCGACCTGGTCGTGACGTCGTACGGCGTCCTCGCCCGCGATGTCGAGGGCCTCGCCGCGAACGACTGGTGGCGGGTCGTGCTCGACGAGGCGCAGGCCATCAAGAACCCGACGACCGCGCAGGCGCAGGCAGTACGACGACTGCGCGCGCCCCGCCGGGTCGCGCTCACCGGCACGCCGATCGAGAACCGGCTCGCCGAGCTGCACTCGATCATGCGGTTCCTCAACCCGGGCCTGCTCGGCACGGCAGCCGGCTTCCAGCGGCGCTTCGCCGTACCGATCGAGCGATCCGGTGACGAGGCCGCTCGCACGTCACTGCGCGCCCTGACCCAGCCGTTCGTGCTGCGGCGGCGCAAGACCGACGCGGGCATCCTCGACGAGCTGCCGCCGAAGCAGGAGATGAAGGTCTACTGCAACCTCACCAAGGAGCAGGCGGCGCTCTACCGCAGCATCGTCGACCGACTGCTCTCCGGCGTGGACACGACGGCCGGGATGGCCCGCCGCGGACTTGTGCTCGCCACGCTGACCAAGCTCAAGCAGGTCTGCAACCACCCGGCCCACCTGCTCGGCGACGGCTCTCCGCTGGCCGGGCGCTCGGGCAAGCTCGCGCTGCTGGAGGAGGTGCTCGAGGAGGCCCTGGGCATCGGCGAGAAGGCCGTCGTCTTCACCCAGTACGCGCAGTTCGCGCACCTGCTCGCGCCATACCTGTCCGAGCGGCTCGGCGCCGAGGTCGCGGTGTTCCACGGGGGGCTGTCCCGGTCGGCGCGCGATGCACTGCACCGGCGGTTCGACGACGAGTCGGGACCACCGGTACTGCTCGCCTCGCTGCGCGCGGGTGGGGTCGGCATCAACCTCACCGCGGCCAACCACGTCGTGCACCTGGACCGATGGTGGAACCCCGCGGTCGAGCGGCAGGCCACGGACCGGACGCACCGGATCGGGCAGACGAAGACGGTCCAGGTGCGCACCTTCATCTGCACCGGCACGCTGGAGGAGCGCATCGACGCGCTGCTGGAGCAGAAGGCGCAGCTCGCCGAGACCATCGTCGGCACGGACGAGAGCTGGCTGACCGAGCTGTCGACGCGGGACCTTCGGGACCTGCTGACGCTGAGCAGCGACGCGGTGAGCGACGCATGAGCGACGACGTGACCGTCTCACCCGTCGACGACGCGGCGTCCGCTCTGGACGAGCGGGGTCAGCCGCCGCCCGAGCTCGGCGGGGGTGGCCTGCGCCGCGAGCTCGAGGGGATGTACGCCGTCGTACGCGCCGACGCTCTCGCCCGCCTCCGCT
>DATLNF010000007.1:0-47274 GCA_035536955.1 Mycobacteriales bacterium
GTGTACGACGACGAGATGCTGGTCGGCTACATCGAGCGCGCAACCGCCGTCTCGCCCGAGCACCCGGTCCTCGTCGACCGGTTCCTCGAGGACGCGATCGAGATCGACGTGGACGCGCTCTACGACGGCACCGAGCTCTACCTCGGCGGCGTCATGGAGCACATCGAGGAGGCGGGCATCCACTCGGGGGACTCCGCCTGCGCGCTCCCGCCGATCACTCTCGGCCGCAAGGAGATCGCCCGCATCCGCGCGCACACCGAGGCGATCGCCGCGGGCATCGGCGTGCTCGGCCTGCTCAACGTCCAGTACGCCCTCAAGGACGACGTCCTCTACGTCCTGGAGGCCAACCCGCGCGCGTCTCGGACCGTGCCCTTCAGCTCGAAGGCCACCGCGGTGCCGCTGGCGAAAGCCGCGGCCCGGGTCATGCTCGGCGCGACCATCGCCGAGCTGCGCACCGAGGGGTTGCTGCCCCCGGTCGAGGCCGGGGACGGCGCGGACCTGCCTCCCGACGGGCACATCGCGGTGAAGGAGGCGGTGCTGCCGTTCGCGCGGTTCCCGGGGACCGACACGACGCTCGGGCCGGAGATGAAGTCGACCGGCGAGGTGATGGGCATCTCGCTGCAGTTCGGCGAGGCGTTCGCGAAGAGCCAGGCCGCGGCGTACGGCCCGCTCCCGACCAAGGGCTGTGTCTTCGTCTCCATCGCCGATCGCGACAAGCGCGCGATGATCTTCCCGATCAAGCGGCTGGCGGATCTCGGCTTCGACGTGCTCGCGACCGAGGGCACTGCCGACGTGCTGCGCCGCAACGGCGTGGTCTGCACGACGGTAGGGAAGTTCTCCGCCGGCGGGGACCACGTCGTCGACCGGATCCTCGCCGGGGACGTCGACCTGATCTTCAACACGCCGTTCGGCGTCGGTACGCGCCGTGACGGATACGAGATCCGCACGGCGGCCGTGGCGCGCGGCGTGCCGTGCATCACGACGATCCAGGGCGCGTCGGCGTGTGTACAGGGGATCGAGGCGATGGTGCGCGGCGACCTGGGCGTACGTCCGCTGCAGGACTACCACGGCGTGCTCGAGCGAGCCCGCCGGCGACAGGCCGAGGAGGCGCAGTAGATGCCGCCCGTCCAGGTGGTCGGAGAAGTCCTCTCGGTGAAGCGCACCGGCGCCTACTACTCGATGACCGTCGTCGCACCCGGGATCGCCGAGCAGGCGCGCCCAGGGCAGTTCGTCGCGCTCGGGGTCGGCGGCGCGCACAGCGCGATGCTGCTTCGCCGCGCCTTCTCCATCTACGCCGTGAGCGAGAAAGGCGTGTTCGGCGGGACCGTGGAGTTCGTGTTCGCGGTGGCCGGGCCGGGGACGGAGTGGCTGTCCAAGCTGCGCGCCCATGACCCGGTGGACGTGGTCGGCCCGCTCGGCCGCCCGTTCAAGCTGCCGAAGGACAAGGTCACCGCGACCCTCGTCGGCGGCGGCTACGGGACATCGCCGCTGTTCTCGCTCGCGAAGACGCTGCGGGCGAAGGGCTGCCGGGTCGACTTCGTCGTCGGCGCCGCGACCGCGGAGCGTCTGTTCGGGGCCCTCGACGCCAAGCGGATCTCGTCGTCGGTCGTGTTCACGACGGACGACGGGTCGCAGGGGGAGAAGGGCTGGGTCTCTGACGTGCTGCCCGGGGTCATCGAGCGGACCGGCAGTGATGTCGTCTACGCGTGCGGCCCCATGGGCATGCTGCGCTCGGTCGCCGCGATCGCCGATGCGCACGGCATCCCCAGCCAGGTGGCCGTCGAGGAGGCCATGGCCTGCGGGGTCGGCGTCTGCATGACCTGCGTGCTCCCGGTCCGCGACTCTGACGGCCAGACGCGGATGGTCCGCTCCTGTGTCGAGGGTCCGGTGTTCATGGGCGACCGCATCCGGTGGGATGCGCTCGGGACGGTTCCGGCCGACTGCCTGGGCGCGCCGCGATGAGGGCGGGAAGCCAGGACGTGCGTGTCCTGCCGGACGGCGGGCCCGGGTTCGACGTCGTGGACATGGGCACGCGGCTCGCCGGCACGTGGTTCCCCAACCCGGTGTTCACCGCTTCCGGCTGCGGCGCCGCCGGACAGGAGCTCAACCAGTTCTTCGACGTCGCGACGCTCGGCGCCGTGGTCACCAAGTCGATCATGCTGGAGCCGAGGTCGGGCCGACCGACGCCACGGATGGCCGAGACGCCGAGCGGCATGCTCAACTCGATCGGGCTGCAGGGCCCCGGGATCGAGCAGTTCCTGGCCAAGGACCTGGTCTGGCTGGCCGACCGGGGCGCCCGGGCCGTGGTGTCGATCGCCGGCTCGTCGGTCGACGAGTACGCGAAGCTGGCGGCGAAGCTGCGCGGCAAGCCGGGCATGGCCATGCTCGAGGTGAACATCAGCTGCCCGAACGTCGAGGACCGCGGCACCGTCTTCGCCTGCGACCCCCGCGCGGCCGGTGACGTGATCTCGGCGGTACGCCGCAACGCCGGCGTCCCGGTCTTCGCGAAGCTGTCTCCCGATGTCACAGACATCGTCGCCGTCGCTCGAGCGTGCGTGGACTCCGGCGCACACGGCCTCTCCCTCATCAACACGATGCTGGGCATGGTCATCAACACCGACACGATGCGGCCGGCGCTGGCCGGGGTCACCGGCGGGCTGTCCGGTCCGGCGATCCGACCCGTGGCGCTGCGCTGTGTCTGGCAGGTGCACCAGGCCATGCCGGCCGTGCCGATCATCGGGATCGGCGGCATCCGGACCGGGCTGGACGCCTTCCAGTTCGTGCTCGCCGGCGCGTCCGCCGTTCAGGTCGGGACGGCCGTGTTCGGCGACCCGAGCGCGCCGGCCAGGGTCCTGGAGGAGCTCCGCTCGGCGCTCGCCGAGCGCGGCATCGAGCGGCTCGAGGACGCGGTGGGGCTGGCGCATCGCGCACCCGAGCCGGAGGTCGCCGACCACCACGACCCGCCCCCCGACGAGAGCGGAGACCTCGCTTGACGGCCCCCATCGCAGTGGCGCTCGACGCCGGCGACCTCGACACCGCGGCCCGCTGGGCGCATGCCGTCCATCCCTACGTCTCGGTGGTGAAGGTCGGCCTCGAGCTGTTCTGCGCCAACGGCCCGCAGGTGGTGAAGGTCGTCCGCGGCGGCAACGACATCGGGCTCTTCCTCGACCTGAAGCTGCATGACATCCCGGCCACGGTCGCCGGGGCGGCCCGGTCGGTGGCCCGGCTGTCTCCCGACTACCTGACGGTGCATGCGAGCGGCGGCGCGGACATGGTGCGCGCGGCGGTCGAGGCGGCGCCGGACGTGAAGATCGCGGGCGTCACCGTGCTCACGTCGCTGGACGACCAGGCGCTCGGCACCATCGGTCTGGCGGGCCCGGCCCTGGATGCCGTGCGCCGGCTTGCGGTGCTCGCCGTCGGCGCCGGGGCACGCGCCCTGGTGTGCAGCCCACACGAGGTCGCGGCGGTGCGGGCCGAGGTCGGGGCCGGGATCACGCTGATCACCCCCGGCGTACGCCCCGTCGGCGCCGGCGCGGACGACCAGGCCCGCATCGCCACCCCGCGTCAGGCGATCGACGATGGTGCCGACCTCGTCGTCATCGGCCGGCCGATCACGGGCGCACCCGACCCGGGTGCGGCCGCGGCGGCGATCGCCGCGGAGCTGACGCGCGCCTGACGTCGAGAACGGGCGGCGCGCTGTCAACCTGGAGCGCGCGCCGCTGACCCCACCCGAGCGGTGCCGCTCAATCCGGTCCTGGCCGGAGCGAGCGCCACCGCCCGCGTGACTGCCCCGAAGCGGTGCCGCTGAGTCCGGTCCTGGCCGGACTGGGCGGCACCGCTCGCGTAGGGACGCGGGTGGCGCGTTGCCGTCCGGCGACCGAACTCGCTAGGTTGCGCGCTGGCCGACGACGGCGAGTCGCGAAGCGCTCGCCAGGCCCGTCCGGAAGCGAGGGGTCCCGCGTGGCACTTCCGCCGCTCACGCCCGAGCAGCGGACGGCAGCGCTGGAGAAGGCCGCGGCCGCGCGGCGCGCCCGCGCCGAGCTCAAGGACAAGCTGAAGCACGCAGCCATGACGCTCAGCGAGCTGCTGGACAGCGGCGCCACCGACGACGTCATCGGCAAGATGAAGGTCTCCGCCCTGCTGGAGTCGATGCCCGGCGTCGGCAAGGTTCGCGCGCAGCGGATCATGGACAAGCTGGAGATCTCGCCGAGCCGTCGCGTGCGCGGGCTCGGGGCGAAGCAGCGCAGCGCGCTCGAGCGGGAGTTCGCGACCGGCGAGGCCGGCTCCTGACCGAGTCCGGGACTTCTCGTCCGGACAGCCCCGCCGCGTCGCGGCTGACGGTGCTCGCCGGTCCGTCCGGCGTCGGCAAGGGCACGGTCGTGGCCGAGATCCGCCGTCGCTACCCCGAGGTGTGGGTGTCGGTGTCGGTCACGACGCGCGCACCGCGACCGGGGGAGACGGCCGGAGTCGAGTACCGCTTCGTGGACGACGCCGAGTTCGCCCGCCTGGTCGCCGCCGGTGAGCTGCTCGAGCACGACGCGCACTTCGGCGCGTCGTACGGCACCCCGCGCGCCCCGGTCGCGCAACGCCTCGCCGCGGGTGTCCCGGTGCTGCTCGAGATCGACATCAACGGTGCTCGCCAGGTGCGCGCGGCCGACCCGGCCGCGCTGCTGGTCTTCCTCGCGCCGCCCTCGTTCGAGGAGCTGGCGCGGCGCCTGACGGGTCGAGGCACCGAGGACCCGGAGCGTCGTCGCAGCCGGCTGGACCGCGCACGCATGGAGCTCGCGACCGAGGACGAGTTCGACGTCGTCGTGGTGAACGACACGGTCGAGTCGGCGGCGGAGCGGGTGGTATCGTTGATGATCACCCCGCCCCGCCGGCGCGCCTGAAGAGCGCGCGGATCCGTAGGCGGCGCAGGCTCTCCTCGACAGTTGCTCTCCTCGACAGTTAGGACTCGCTCATGTCCGGCGCCTTCGCTCAGCCCGAGGGGATCACCAACCCGCCGATCGACGAGCTCCTCGAGGCGACCGACTCCAAGTACAGCCTGGTCATCTACGCCGCCAAGCGGGCCCGGCAGATCAACGCCTACTACAGCCAGCTCGGCGAGGGCCTGCTCGAGTACGTCGGCCCGCTCGTGCCGGCCGCGCCGCAGGAGAAGGCGCTGTCGATCGCGCTGCGCGAGATCAACGCGGGCCTGCTCACCCACGAGCAGGTCGAGGGCTAGTGCCCCACGGCGCTGCGGGTCCCGGCCCGCAGGTCGTCCTCGGCGTCACGGGCGGCATCGCCGCGTACAAGTCCGTCGAGCTGCTCCGGCTGCTCACCGAGAGCGGCGCCCGCGTCCGGGTGATCCCGACGGCGAGCGCGCTGCGGTTCGTCGGCGCCGCGACCTTCGCCGCGCTCAGCGGCCAGCCGGTCACCACGTCGGTCTGGGACGACGTCGAGCAGATCCCGCATGTCCGGCTGGGCCAGCGGGCCGACCTCGTGGTCGTCGCCCCGGCCACGGCCGACCTGCTCGCGCGGGCCGCGGCCGGCCGTGCCGACGACCTGCTCACCGCGACCCTGCTGACCGCCCGATGCCCGGTGCTGCTGGTCCCCGCGATGCATACCGAGATGTGGGAGCACGCGGCGACGCAGGCCAACGTCACGACCCTGCGCAGCCGCGGAGTGCTCGTCGTCGATCCCGCCGAGGGCCGGCTGGCCGGCACGGACACCGGCAAGGGTCGGCTGCCTGAGCCGGAGGGGATCGCGGACCTGGTGGAGGCGGTCCTCTGGCGGGTTCGCTCCGCGCCGGGCGCGGCGGCTCTCGACCTCGCCGGTCGCCGCGTCGTCGTCTCGGCGGGCGGCACCCGCGAGCACCTCGACCCGGTCCGCTTCCTCGGCAACCGCTCGTCGGGGCGGCAGGGCTACGCCGTCGCGCGTGCGGCCGTGGCCCGCGGCGCCGACGTCACCGTCGTCGCGGCCAACGTCGCGCTTCCCGACCCAGCGGGCGCGAAGGTGGTCCGGGTCACGAGTGCCGACGAGCTGCGCGCGACGATGCTGAGCCTGGTCGCGTCCGCCGACGCCGTCGTCATGGCCGCCGCTGTCGCCGACTTCCGGCCGGCCGCCGGCATCTCGATCGAGAAGATCAAGAAGTCGGCCGCGGCTCCCACGCCCGTCGAGCTCGCCGAGAACCCTGATGTGCTCGCCGAGCTCGCGCGGGACCGGCCCGCGGGTCAGGTCGTCGTCGGCTTCGCCGCCGAGACCGCGGCCGACCCGCTCGTGGAGGCCCGCGAGAAGCTCGCCCGCAAGGGGTGCGACCTCCTCGTCGTCAACCGGGTCGGCGACGGACTCGGGTTCGAGGTGGGCGACAACGAGGTCGTCATCCTCGGGGCCGACGGCACGCAGGTCGACGTCGCCCGGGCGCCCAAGACGGTCGTCGCCCACGCCGTCTTGGACGCCGTCGTCGCGCGGCTTCGCTGAGCCCTTCCCCCGCTACACTTCCGCCGTTCTCGTCCATCCGCCGTCCCGGTCAGGAGCCCGCGTGCCGAGCCGTCTGTTCACCTCCGAGTCGGTCACCGAGGGCCACCCCGACAAGATCGCCGACCAGATCTCGGACGCGATCCTCGACGCGCTCCTGCGCGACGACCCGAAGAGCCGGGTGGCGGTGGAGACGCTCATCACCACGGGCCAGGTCCACATCGCCGGCGAGGTGACGACCGAGGCGTACGCCGACATCCCGCGCATCGTCCGCGACGTCATCCTCGGCATCGGGTACGACTCGTCCAAGAAGGGCTTCGACGGCGCGTCGTGCGGCGTGAGCGTGTCCATCGGGTCCCAGTCGCCCGACATCGCGCAAGGTGTCGACGCGGCGTACGAGGCGCGGACCGGCAGCAGCGTCGAGGACGAGCTCGACCGCCAGGGCGCCGGCGACCAGGGGATGATGTTCGGCTACGCGTGCGACGAGACCGACGAGCTGATGCCGCTGCCGATCGCCCTCGCGCACCGCCTCGCGCGTCGGCTCACCGACGTCCGCAAGGGCGGCGTGGTGCCCTACCTGCGCCCCGACGGGAAGACGCAGGTCACGATCGAGTACGCCGACGGCCGGCCGGTGCGGCTCGACACGGTGGTCGTGTCGACGCAGCACGCTGCCGACATCGACCTGGAGACCCTGCTCAAGCCCGACATCGCCGAGCACGTCGTCGAGCCTGAGCTGGCTCGCCTCGACATCGACACCGAGGGCTACCGGCTCTTCGTCAACCCGACCGGGCGGTTCGAGATCGGCGGACCGATGGGCGATGCCGGGCTCACCGGACGCAAGATCATCGTCGACACCTATGGCGGCATGGCGCGTCACGGCGGCGGCGCCTTCTCCGGCAAGGACCCGTCGAAGGTCGACCGGTCCGCGGCCTACGCGATGCGCTGGGTGGCGAAGAACGTGGTGGCCGCCGGCCTTGCGACGCGCTGCGAGGTGCAGGTCGCCTACGCCATCGGCAAGGCGCACCCGGTCGGCCTGTTCGTCGAGACGTTCGGCACCGAGACGGTGCCCTTCGACGCCGTGCAGGCCGCGGTGCGCGAGGTGTTCGACCTGCGCCCCGCAGCGATCATCCGGGACCTTGACCTGCTGCGGCCGATCTACTCCAAGACGGCTGCCTACGGCCACTTCGGCCGCGACGAGAAGGACTTCCCGTGGGAGTCCATCGACCGTGCCGACGCGCTCCGGGCGGCGGCCGGGCGCTGACCGCAGGGCTGCCCATCGCGCGGGTCTGCGTCGACTCGCCGCTGCCGCACCTGGACCGGCCGTTCGACTACGTCGTACCGCCTGCCCTGGACGCCGCTGTCCGGCCGGGCTCCCGGGTCCGGGTGCGCTTCGCCGGCCGGCTCGTCGACGGGTGGGTGCTCGAGCGGCTCGCCGTGTCCGAGCACTCGGGTCGGCTGTCGCCGGTGGCGAAGTCCGTCTCGGCCGAGCCGGTGGTCACCCCCGAGGTGGCCGGGCTCGCCCGCGACGTCGCCGACCGGTGGGCGGGCACGCTGTCGGACGTCCTGCGACTGGCCGTGCCGCCGCGGCACGCGCGGGTGGAAGCCGAGCCCGCACTCGCCCGGGGCACCCGACCCGGGTTCCCGCGTGCCGCGCCGTGGGAGAGGTACGACGACGCCGCGCCGCTGCTCGAAGGTCTCGGTGCGGGGCGACCGGAACGCGCGGTGTGGCGCGCGCTGCCCGGGCCGGAGTGGCCGGCCGCGATCGCGACCGCGGCGCAGGCGACGCTCGCGGCGGGTCGCGGGGTGGTCATCGTCGCGCCGGACGCCAGGGATGTCGCGCGCGTCGACACCGCACTGGCCGCGGCGCTCGGCGAGGGGCAGCACGTCGCGCTGAGCGCGGACCTCGGACCGGCGCTGCGCTACCGGCGCTGGCTCGCCGTCCTGCGGGGGTCGGTGCGCTGCGTGGTGGGCACCCGGGCAGCGGCCTGGGCGCCGGTACGGGACCTGGGGCTCGTCGTGTGCTGGGACGACGGCGACGACCTCCACAAGGAGCCGCGCGCGCCGTACCCGCACATCCGCGACGTGCTCGTGCTCCGCGCCCATCGCGCGAGCGCGGGCGCGCTCGTCGGCGGCTTCGCACCGTCGCTCGAGGCGGAGCTGCTGGTCGCCCGGGGCTGGGCCCGGCTGGTCGCACCCGCCCGGGCCGCGTTGCGCGCCGCCGCACCACGGGTCGAGGTCGCCGGCGGGGACGCCCAGCTGGAGCGCGATCCGGCCGCGGCGTCGGCGCGACTGCCGAGCCTCGCCTGGCAGGCCGCCCGCCAGTCGCTCGCGGCGGGGCACCCGGTGCTGGTCCAGGTGCCGCGCACGGGCTACCAGCCGAGCGTCGCCTGTCAGTCGTGTCGTACGGTCGCGCGCTGCGAGACGTGTGCTGGGCCGCTCGGTCGAGCCAGCGGGCGGGTGCTGTCGTGCCGGTGGTGCGGCCGGCCCGGCGTGGACTGGTCGTGCCCGACCTGCCAGGGCACGGCCCTGCGGGCAGTGGTCGTCGGGAGCCGGCGGACCGCCGAGGAGCTGGGCCGCGCGTTCCCGGGCGTGGCGGTCCGGACCAGTGACCGCGACGGGCTCGTCACGTCCGTCGGGGCTGGTCCCGCGCTGGTCGTCGCCACCCCGGGCGCCGAGCCCCTGGCCGACGGCGGGTACGGCGCCGTGCTGCTGCTCGACGGTGGCGTCCTCCTCGCGCGACCGGACCTGCGCGCGGCCGAGGAGGCATTGCGCCGCTGGCTCGCCGCTGCGGCCCTGGGACGGCCGTCCGGCGACGGAGGGCGCGTCGTCGTGATGGCGGACGCCGGGCTCACCCCGGTGCAGGCGCTGGTCCGGTGGGACCCGGGTGGCTTCGCGCGGCGGGAGTACCTCGAGCGCGCCGAGCTCGCGCTGCCTCCCGCGGTGCGGATGGCCGCGCTCGACGGCGCCGGTCCGGACATCGCCGCACTGCTCGACGCCGCGGCTCCGCTGCCCGCCGACGCGGTCGTCCTCGGACCGGTGCCCCACGGCGACGCCCAGCGGACGCTCGTCCGCGTTGCCCGCGAGTCCGGGCGCGAGCTGGCGGCGAGGCTGCATGCCGGCCTCGGCGCCCTGTCCGCCCGCAAGGCGACCGGACCCGTGCGCGTCGAGGTCGACCCGCTGTCCCCGGTCTAGATCCACGCACCGCGCCTTCACCCCGTCCGCGGTCACGACACGCCGGGCCGGCCGGCGCTTCCCCGGCGTGTCGTGGGGTGAAGGCGGAAGGGAGGGAGGGGGCGCCGGGATCCGTACACTGGGGACCTCGCCGTCGTCGCCTCGAGAACCGGAGCAGTGCGTGCCCGTCCAGCCGATCCGCCTGCTCGGCGACCCGGTGCTCCGCACTCCCTGCGAGCCTGTGACGACGTTCGACAAGGAGCTGCGGACGCTCGTCAAGGACCTGCGGGAGACGATGCTCGACGCCCCCGGCGCCGGGCTGGCCGCTCCGCAGATCGGCGTCCTGCTGCGGGTCTTCACCTACGACGTCGACGAGTCCGACGGACACCTCGTCAACCCGGAGATCGTCTCGCTCAGCGACGAGACCGACGACGGGGAGGAGGGCTGCCTGTCGTTGCCCGGCCTGTCCTTCCCCCTTCGTCGCTCGGCGCGGGTCGTGGCCCGAGGGCTCAACATGTACGGCGACCCGGTCACCATCGAGGGCAGCGAGATCCTGGCCAGGTGCATCCAGCACGAGACCGACCACCTCGACGGCGTCCTGTTCATCGACAAGCTCGACCCCGAGACGCGCAAGCTCGCGATGCGGGCGATCCGGGAGGCGGCCTGGTCGGCGGACGAGCTGCCGGCCGTCAGGGTCTCGCCGCACCCGATGTACGGCCAGGCGCGCTGAGCTCCGTGCTCCTGCCGTCCCGGAGCAGCACCTGATGCGGGTCGTGTTCGCCGGCACCCCGGCGGTCGCGCTGCCCTCGCTCGAGGCGCTTCTCGCATCGGCGCACGACGTGATCGCCGTCATCACCCGTCCCGATGCGCCGGCGGGCCGCGGCCGCCGTACCGCGGCGAGCCCGGTCGCCGAGCTGGCCCGCGCGGCCGGCATCGAGACGCGGACGCCGTCGACGCCGAAGGACCCGGCGTTCCAGGGGTGGTTGCGCTCGGTCGCGCCCGACAGCGTCCCGGTCGTCGCGTACGGCGCGTTGGTCCCCCCGGACGCCCTCGAGATCCCGACGCACGGCTGGGTGAATCTGCACTTCTCCCTCCTGCCCGCGTGGCGCGGCGCCGCGCCGGTCCAGCACGCGATCCTGCACGGCGACGAGGTCACCGGTGCCTCGACGTTCCGGCTGGAGGCCGGGCTCGACACCGGCCCGGTGTACGGCGTGGTGACGGAGCGGATCCGGCCGCGCGACACCAGCGGCGAGCTCCTCGGCCGGCTCGCCGTGTCCGGCGCCCAGCTGCTGCTCGCGACGCTCGACGGGATCGAGCGGGGCGAGTGCGCGCCCGTACCGCAGCCGGCCGAGGGCGTGTCGCTCGCCCCGAAGCTGGGGGTCGAGGACGTACGGGTCGACTGGGCCGCGCCGGCGCAGCACGTCGACCGCCTCGTCCGCGCCGCCGCACCGACTCCGGGAGCGTGGACCACCTTCCGCGGCAGGCGCCTCAAGCTCGGGCCCGTCGAGGTGCTCACCGGCTCCGACGTACCCGCGCCGACGGCGCCGGGTCAGGTCGCGGACCTCCCCGGCCTCGGTGTCGTCGCCGGCACCGCGACCGCTCCGGTGCGACTCGGCCGGGTGCAGCCGGAGGGCAAGGCGGCCATGGACGCCGCATCCTGGGCGCGCGGCATGCGGCTCGAGGACGCCGACGTGCTCGTCTGATGGCCGTCCCGCCGACCCCCCCGACCCGGCCGGCCCGCCGGCCGCCCAGCCCGGATCGCCCGCGCCTGCTCGCCTGGCGGCTCCTGCGCGCCGTAGACGAGCAGGACGCCTACGCCAACCTCGTCCTGCCCGAGCTGCTCAGGGAGTCGGCGCTCGACGAGCGCGACCGTGCCTTCACCTCCGAGCTCGGCTACGGGACCCTGCGCGCACTGGGCACGCTCGACCACGTCATCTCGCTGTGCTCCTCGCGGCCGGTCGCCGACATCGACCCGCCGTTGCGGGACGTGCTCAGGCTCGGGGTGTATCAGCTGCTGCGGACCCGGGTGCCCCCGCACGCCGCGGTGTCGGCCACGGTCGAGCTGGCGCGCAGCGTCGCGGGGGAGGGCCCGGGATCGTTCGCGAACGCCGTGCTGCGCAAGGTGGCCGCTCGCGGTGGCGACCTCGGCGCACCGGCGTACGACGACGACCCGACCGGTCACCTGGCCATCACGACGGCACACCCCCGGTGGATCGTCGAGGAGTTCGTCACCGCGCTAGACGGCGACGTCGCCGAGGCCCAGCGCGCGCTGGCCGCGGACGACGCGCGCCCCGAGGTGCATCTCGTCGCCCGTCCCGGCCGTCTGGGTCGGGACGCGCTGCTCGACGAGGTCACCGCAGCCGGCCTGACCGGCGTTCCCGGGCCGTGGTCGCCGTGGTCGGTGCGTCTTCGCGGCGGCGACCCTGCCGGCGTGCCTGCCGTGCGGGACGGTCGAGCCGCCGTCCAGGATGAGGGGAGCCAGCTGGCCGCCGTCCTGGCCGCGGCGCTCCTGCCGCAGGGGGACCCGACGGTGCTCGACATGTGCGCCGGGCCCGGCGGCAAGGGCGCGCTGCTCGCCGCGACGATGGCCGGGCGCGGCAGCGGCCGGCTCGTGGCGACCGAGCTGCACGAGCACCGCGCTCGGCTCACGGCTCGGGCGCTGCGGGACGGTGGCGGCCATCCGGCGCGGCCGCTGCTGACGGTGTGCGCCGACGCCCGCACCGCGCCGTGGCGGCCCGGCGGGTTCGACCTGGTCCTGCTCGACGCGCCCTGCTCCGGGCTCGGCTCGCTCCGCCGTCGACCGGAGTCGCGCTGGCGCCGGCAGCCGGCCGACGTCGCCGCGCTCGGCACGCTCCAGGACGAGCTGCTGACCGCCGCCGTCGCGGCCCTGCGGCCCGGCGGGCACCTCGTCTACGTCGTGTGCTCGCCGGTGGTCGCGGAGGGCCGCGCGCGGATCGACCGCCTGCTGCGTTATCTCCCAGGAGAGGTGACCGCGATCGACGTTCGCGGGCATCTCCCGACGATCCCGACATCCGGCCCGGGTCCGACGGTGCAGCTGTGGCCCCATCGGCACGGAACCGACGCGATCTTCCTATCAGCGGTGCGGCGCGTTGCTACGCTCCCGCCGTCGGACGAGCGACTGGGGGAGCGGTGAACGCACGTCTCGCGCCCAGCATCCTGTCCGCCGACTTCGCCCGACTCGCCGACGAGATCGAGCGCGTGTCCGCCGTCGCCGACCTCATCCACGTCGACGTCATGGACAACCACTTCGTGCCCAACCTCACCCTCGGGCCCGTCGTCGTCGAGAGCCTGCGTCGCGCGACGTCGCTGCCGCTGGACTGCCACCTGATGATCGAGGACCCGGACCGATGGGCGCCCGGGTACGCCGCGCAGGGCGCGCACCTCGTCACCTTCCACGTCGAGGCCGCGGACGACGCGGTGCAGACCGCGCGCGCGATCCGCAGTGAGGGCGCTCGCGCGGGGCTCGCGCTCAAGCCCGGTACGCCGTTCGCGCCGTACGCCGACCTGCTCGCCGAGTTCGACATGGTCCTGGTGATGACCGTCGAGCCGGGCTTCGGGGGCCAGCGCTTCATCGAGGAGATGCTCGCGAAGGTCGTCGAGGTGCGCGCGGCCATCGCCGCGCGCGACGTCGACGTCTGGCTAGAGGTGGACGGCGGGATCACCGCCGACACCGCGGCTCGCTGCGCGGAGGCGGGCGCCGACGTGTTCGTCGCCGGCTCCGCCGTGTTCGACGCGGCGGACCCGGCCGCCGCCGGCCGGGCCATCAAGGCCGCGGCCGAGCCGACCCACGCGCGATGAGCACAGTCCTGGTCGTCGACGACGACAGCGACATCGCGCGCTTCATCGAGATCAACCTGCGGCTCGAAGGCTTCGACGTCATCGTCGCGAACGACGGCGAGGTCGCTGAGCGGCTCACCTACCAGCACATGCCCGACCTGGCGCTGCTCGACGTCATGATGCCGAAGGTCGACGGCGTCGAGCTGTGCCGGCGATTCCGGGCCAACCCGCTGACCGCGAACCTGCCGGTCATCATGCTGACCGCGAAGAGCCTGTCGGCGGACAAGGTGGTCGGCCTCACCGCAGGCGCGGATGACTACATCATCAAGCCGTTCGACACACTCGAGCTGGTCGCGCGCGTTCGGTCGACCCTGCGCCGCAGCGCCGAGATGCGGGCTACCTCGCCGCTCACCGGGCTGCCGGGCAACCACCGGATCGAAGAGGAGATCTCCGAGCGGGTCGCCAAGGACGCCGCGTTCGGGGTCTGCTACTTCGACCTCGACAACTTCAAGGCGTTCAACGACCGCTACGGGTTCCTCCGCGGGGACGAGGTCATCACCCTGCTCGCCACCGCGCTGCGCCGGGCCGCCGCCGAGGCCGGCGAGCCGCAGCCCTTCATCGGGCACATCGGCGGCGACGACTTCGTCGCCGTCTGCAGCCGGGACCAGGCGGAGCCCTTCGCCCGCCGAGCGATGGAGAGCTTCGACACTGCCGCGCCCCGACTGCACGACCACGAGGACGCGCAGCGCGGCTTCGTAGAGATCGCCGACCGGCAGGGCACCGTGCGGGAGTTCCCGCTGGTCGCCGTCTCGATCGGCATCGCGGTCAGCAACCCGGGCGTCCGCGGCTACCGTGACCACCGTGAGGTGGTCGAGGTGGCTACCGAGATGAAGAAGGTCGCCAAGCGGACGGTCGGCTCGTCGATCGCGGTCGACCGCCGCGGCCTCGGCGGCGCCGACGCCTGACCCGCGGGGTGTCGCCACGGTCATGGGAGACTTGCCCTATGGCAGCCAGCCCCGCGGAGCACGCCGCGATGCGTCGCGCCGTCGACCTCGCGGCGCGCGGGCGCGGTGTCCCGCATCCGAACCCGCTCGTCGGCGCGGTCGTGCTCACCGCGGACGGGGACGTCGCCGGCGAGGGCTGGCACGCCCGCGACCGGGTCGGAGCGCCGCATGCTGAGGTTGCGGCGCTCGCCGCGGCCGGGGACCGTGCGCGTGGCGGCACCGTGGTCACCACGCTCGAGCCGTGCTCGCACCACGGGAGCACCGGACCCTGCACGACCGCGCTGCTCGACGCCGGCGTGCGCCGCGTGGTCGTCGCCGTGCCCGAGCCGACCCGCGCCGCCGGAGGCGGGGCCGATCTCCTCCGGGCGGCGGACGTGGAGGTCGTCGTCGGCGTCGAGGAGGACCTCGCCCGGCGCGGCAACGAGGCGTGGCTCCACGCGATCGCGCACGGACGCCCGTTCGTCACGCTCAAGGTCGCGGCCACGATCGACGGGCGCGTCGCCGCGAGCGACGGGACCTCCCAGTGGATCACCTCCCCGGAAGCGCGCGCCGACGCCCACCTCCTGCGCGCCGAGTGCGACGCCGTCGCCGTGGGCATCGGGACCGTGCTCGCGGACGACCCGAGGCTGACCGTTCGCGACCGTGCCGGTCGGCTCGCCGGCCGCCAGCCCCTGCGCGTCGTCTTCGACTCGGAGGGCCGCACGCCGTCGACGGCGCAGGTCGCCGCGCCCGACGCCCCGACCTGGGTGCTCATCGCGGACGACCGCACTCCACCCCCCGGGCCGCCGACCTACCTGCCGGTCGCGCGCGCCGCCGATGGACTGGCCCTCGAGCCGGCGCTGAAGGCCCTCCACGCCGCAGGTGTCCAGCACCTGCTGGTCGAAGGCGGACCCCGCCTCGCCGGCTCCTTCGTGGATGCGGGGTACGTCGACCGGGTCGTCGCCTACGTCGCACCGGCGCTGATGGGCTCCGGCCGCCCGGCCGTCGAGTGTCCACTCGGCACCCCCACGATCACCGGCCTCGCCCGGCTCCGCATCGACTCGTTCCGGCAGGTCGGACCCGACCTGCGGATCGACGCGCGACCGGCCGGGAGCGGGTGATGTTCACCGGAATCGTCGAGGAGGTCGGCGAGGTCGTCAGGGTGGACCCGCTGCCGGACGCGGCGCGCCTCGTCGTGCGCGGGACCGCCGTGACGTCCGACGCACGCGACGGCGAGTCCGTCGCCGTCAACGGCGTCTGCCTGACGGTCGTGGAGACGGCCGACGGCTGCTTCTCGGCGGACGTCATGGCCGAGACGCTGCGCCGGTCGAGTCTCGGCGGGCTGCGCGCCGGCTCGCGCGTCAACCTCGAGCGGGCCGTCCGGGTGGGCGATCGGCTCGGCGGGCACGTCGTCCAGGGTCACGTCGACGGCACCGGCGAGCTCCTCGAGCGCGTGCGCGACGAGCACTGGGACGTCGTGCGAATCAGCCTGCCGGACAGCCTCGCGCGCTACGTCGTGCAGAAGGGCTCGATCACCGTCGACGGGGTCAGTCTCACCGTCGTCGACGTGGCGCCGGGCTCGTTCTCCGTGTCGCTGATCCCGACGACGCTCGCCTCGACCACGCTCGGCGGGCGCTCGCCCGGCGAGACGGTCAACCTCGAGGTCGACGTCCTCGCGAAGTACGTCGAGCGGCTGCTGCAGCACGCGCCGACCGCACCGGCGGCGGCGACGACCGAGGACCCGGAGCGGACATGAGCGGATTCGCCAGCATCGAGCAGGCGATCGCCGACGTGGCCGCCGGCCGCGCGGTGGTCGTCGTCGACGACGCGGATCGGGAGAACGAGGGCGACCTGATCTTCGCGGCCGAGATGGCGACGCCGGAGCTGGTGGCGTTCATGGTCCGCTACACCTCCGGCTACATCTGCGTCCCGCTGCTCGACGCCGACTGCGACCGGCTCGAGCTGCCGCCGATGTACCACGTGAACCAGGACAAGCGCGGTACGGCGTACACCGTGTCGGTCGACGCCCGCGACGGCGTCTCCACCGGCATCTCAGCGACCGATCGCGCCCACACGATGCGACTGCTCGCCGATGCCTCCTCGACGGCGGCGGACTTCACCCGGCCGGGTCACGTGGTTCCGTTGCGCGCCAAGGACGGGGGAGTGCTGCGCCGGCCCGGGCACACCGAGGCCGCGGTCGACCTCGCCCGGCTGGCCGGCCTTCGCCCCGCCGCAGTGCTCTGCGAGGTGGTGTCGCAGAAGGACGAGGGCGACATGGCCCGGCTCGACGAGCTGCAGGTCTTCGCTGACGAGCACGGCCTCACCCTCATCACCATCGCGGACCTGATCGCTTACCGGCGGCGGTTCGAGAAGCAGGTCGAGGCCGTCGCGGAGGCGCGCATCCCGACCCGCTACGGGGAGTTCCGCGCGGTCGGCTACCGCTCGCTCATCGACGGCGTGGAGCACGTCGCGCTCGTCCGCGGCGACATCGGCGACGGGGAGCGCGTGCTCGTACGCGTGCACTCGGAGTGCCTGACCGGCGACATCTTCGGCTCGACGCGCTGTGACTGCGGCCCGCAGCTGGACGCCGCGCTGCAGGCCGTGTCGGTCGAGGACCGCGGGGTCGTGCTCTATGTACGCGGTCACGAGGGTCGCGGCGTCGGGCTCATGCACAAGCTGCAGGCCTACCAGCTCCAGGACGACGGTCACGACACCGTCGACGCCAACCTCACCCTCGGCCTGCCCGCCGACGCCCGCGACTACGGCACCGGCGCGCAGATCCTCGTCGACCTCGGCATCCGCACGATGCGGCTGCTCAGCAACAACCCGACGAAGCGCGCCGGGCTCGAGGGCTACGGCCTCGAGATCGTCGAGCGGGTCCCGCTGCCGGTGGCGGCCACCGCGGAGAACATCAGGTACCTGCGGACGAAGCGGGACCGGATGGGCCACCTGCTCGACCTGCCCGGCGCCCTCGACGCGCTGGACCAGCCGACCGAGGCGAGCGCCGACGTCGTGAATCCCGCATGACGGGCACGGGAGCCCCTGACGAGTCGTCGCTCGACGGCAGCGGACGGCGGATCGCGGTCGTCGCGACCAGGTGGTACGCCGACGTCACGGACGCACTCGTCGAGGGTGCCGTCGCGGCGGCGAAGGAGTGCGGCGTGCAGGACGACGACGTCGAGGTCGTCCGCGTACCGGGGGCGTTCGAGCTCCCGGTGGTGGCGGACGCGCTCGCGCGGTCCCGGCGCGTGGACGGCGTCGTCTGCCTCGGCGTGGTGGTGCGCGGTGGAACGCCCCACTTCGACTACGTCTGCCGCGCGGTGACCGACGGCTGCACCCGGGTCGCGCTGGAGCACGGGATCCCCGTCGGCTTCGGCGTGCTCACCGTCGACGACCTGGCGCAGGCTCGCGACCGGGCCGGCGGGGCCGAGGGGCACAAGGGTCGCGAGGCCGCCCTCGCGGTGCTCGAGACCGTTCAGGTGCTGGAGTCGGTCCGCGGGGGGGTGCGACCGTAGTGCTCAGCCTCGTGCTGCCGAAGGGCTCGCTCGAGCGGGCGACGCTGTCGCTGTTCGAGGCCGCTGATCTCGCCGTGCGCCGCGGGTCGGACCGCGACTACCACGCCGCCGTGGACGACCCGCGGATCGACCGGGTGCGGTTCCTCCGGCCGCAGGAGATCCCGCAGTATCTCGAGCAGGGGCTGTTCGACCTCGGCATCACCGGCCGCGACTGGGTCGAGGAGACCGGCGCCGACGTCGTCAGCCTGGGCGAGCTCGAGTACTCCAAGGCGACCAGCAACCCGGTCCGGATCATCCTGGCCGTACCGGAGGCGGCGCCCTGGCAGACCGGCGCGGACCTGCCCGAGGGCGTCCGGGTGTCGACCGAGTACCCGCAGCTGACCCGGCGCTACTTCGACGAGGTCGAGGTCAAGGCGCGCATCGTGCCGTCGTACGGAGCGACCGAGGCGAAGGTCCCCGACATCGTCGACGCCATCGTCGACGTGACCGAGACCGGCTCCTCGCTGCGCAAGCACGGCCTGCGCATCCTGCACACGCTGCTGACGAGCCGGACCGAGCTCGTGGCGCACCGCGCCGCGTACGACGACCCGGAGAAGCGGGCGGGCATGGAGGACATCGCGCTGCTGCTGCGGGGGGCGATCCGCGCGAGGGGGCAGGTGCTGCTCAAGCTCAACGTCCCCGCGGCACAACTCGACGCCGTGCTGACCGTGCTGCCTGCGATGAGCTCGCCGACCGTGATGCATCTCGCGGCCGGCGACATGCGCGCGCTAGAGACCGTCGTCGCGAAGCGCGGCGTCAACACGCTCATCCCGGCGCTGCGGCTCGCGGGCGCGCGCGACATCCTCGAGCTGCCGATCACCAAGATCGTCGAGTAGTGGCGACGGTCGACGCGGCCGGCTCCACGACCGAGCTGTCCGCTCGGGTGCTGCTGGCCGCAACCGTGCTGGCCGGCGCGCTGCTCTCGGTCCAGGCCCGGGTCAACGGCGCGCTCGCGGGCCGCCTCGGCTCGTCGGTGCTGACCGCGCTGGTGTCCTTCTCCGTCGGCACGGCTGCGCTCGTCGGGGCGGTCGCCGCGACCGGGCGCTGGCGCAGCGCACGTCCCCGACCGGGCCCGCCGGCGCGGTGGTGGTGGTTCTGCGGGGGACTGGGCGGTGCGACGCTCGTCGCCGCATCGGCGCTGGCCGTCCCGCGCATCGGGGTCGCGCTGCTCGGCGTCGGGATCGTCGCGGGGCAGACGGTCGGGAGCCTGGTCGTCGACGAGGTCGGGCTGAGCCCCCGGGGACGTCAGGCCATGACCACGCCGCGCGTAGCCGGTGCCCTGCTGGCCATCATGGCGCTCGCTGTCGGAGCCGCCGGCGAAGGAGGCCGGCTCCAGATCGGGCTGTTCGCGCTCATCGCCGTCGCCGGGGCGGGCGTCGCTGCGCAGCAGGCCGCCAACGGCCAGCTGCAGCGCCTCACCGGCGAGCCGCTCCTCGCCGCGCTCGTCAGCTTCACGGTCGGCACGGTCGCCCTCGCCGTCGGGGTCCTGGTCCTCGCGGCTGCAGGGGACCTGCATGTCGGGGAATGGCCGGCCGAGATCGGGCTCTACCTCGGCGGCCTGTGCGGCGCGGCGTACATCACCCTCTCCGCCGCTGCTGTGTCCCGGCTGGGCGTCCTGCGGCTGACGCTGGCCAGCGTCGCGGGTCAGCTCCTCGGGGCGGTGCTGCTCGATCTGCTGCGCCCGACCGGCGGGGGGCTGCGGGCGGCGACGGTCGTCGCGACGGCGATGACGCTCGCCGCAGTGGCCGTCAGCGGGCGGGCGGCGCTCTCCGCGAGGCGGGCGGCGTGACGTCGTACGCCGTCCGCCTGCTGCAGCTGGTCACCGGCCTGACGGCCTGCGCGGTCGGCATCGTCATGACGCTGCGGTCGGGGCTCGGCGTCTCGCCGTGGGACGTCCTGCACGGCGGGGTGGCCGAGCGGACCGGCATCGCGTTCGGCACGGTCGTCCAGCTGGTCGGGCTCGTCGTGCTCGCGCTCGGGGTCCTGCTCGGAGGGGTCCGGCCAGGTCTGGGCACGTTCGCCAACATCGCGCTCATCGGCACCGTGGAGAACGTCCTGCTGGACGCCGGGTGGCTCGCCGGGCTCGACGAGCGCGGTCTCGTCATCCGCTCTGCCGTCCTGCTCGCGGGCGTGGCTGTGATCGGCTTCGGCGCCGCGCTCTACATCGGCGCACACCTGGGCGCCGGGCCGCGCGACAGCCTGATGGTCGCGCTGCATGTGCGGAGCGGACGCTCGGTCGGGCTCGCCCGGACGGTGGTGGAGATCGTCGCACTCGTGGTCGGGCTGCTCCTCGGCGGGCCGTTCGGAGTGGGCACGGTGCTGTACGCCGTGGGCATCGGGGCTGCGGTGCAGCTGTGGTTCAGGGTCCTGCGCCAGACGCCCGCCCGGCTCCCTGAGACCACCGGCGAGCCGCTCTGAGCGCAGGTGAACCGAACTCGCCGTGCGCAGCGACAGACGAGTAACGTCCGGTATCAGCTCGAACGTCCTTGGGGGGAACACACATGCGCCGAGCTCTCGCTGTCCTGTCCGTCACGGCCGCGATGGCCGTCTCCGTCACCGGGTCCCTCGCGCCGGCTGTCGCCAGCCCGCCCGTACAGCCCGCCGCGGAGATCACCCTGCGCACCGCCGCGGGAGCCACCACCGGCACCGTCGTCATCACCGACCAGGCCGGGCAGTCGCACGTCCGTGTCCGCGCCACCGGTCTCACGCCCGGATTCCACGGGTTCCACGTGCACGCGGTCGGGCAGTGCGACGGGTCGACCTCCACCCCGTTCAGCTCCGCCGGCGGGCACTGGAACCCCGACTCCTCCACGCACGGCAACCACGACGGCGACATGCCGCCGCTGTACGCCGACGCGTCCGGTGTCGTCGCCGTCGACTTCGTCACGGATGCGTTCCGCGTCGCGGCGCTCCGCGACGCTGATGGCGCGGCGGTGGTCGTGCATGCCGGTCCGGACAACCTCGCGCACATCCCGACGCGCTACACCTTCACCAACGCCGACGGGACCACCGGCACCGGCCCGGACACCGCGACGAAGGCCACCGGCGATGCGGGTGCTCGCTTCGCCTGCGGCGTCGTACCCGCTGACCAGAACGGCTTCGGCCACGCGGTGGAGCCGACCCGGACACGCAGCACCCGTGCGGATCTGCGCACCGCCGCCGGTGCGGCTGCCGGCGTGGTGAAGCTCACGCCCGCCGCGGGCGACCGCGTGCACATCAGCGTCGACGCGACGAGCCTCACGCCGGGCTTCCACGGGTTCCACGTGCATGCGGTGGGCCAGTGCGACGGATCGACGACGCCGCCGTTCACCTCGGCCGGCGGTCACCTCAGCTCCGGCGGAGCCGAGCACGGTCACCACGCCGGCGACCTGCCGCCGCTGTTCGCCACCGCCGACGGCCGCGCCCGCGCGGAGTTCGACGTCGACCGGCCCGCTGTCGCGCAGGTGCTCGACGCGGACGGCGGGGCCATCGTCGTGCATGCCGCGCCCGACAACCTCGCGCACATCCCGACGCGTTACGCCCACACCAACCCCGACGGCACGACGGGCACCGGCCCGGACGCGGCGAGCAAGGCGACCGGCGACGCCGGCGCCCGCGTCCTGTGCGGCGTCGTCGTCGCGCCCACCGCGCCCGCGGCGATCAGCCTCGCCGTCGACGCGCCGGTCATCACGGCCGGCAACTCGCCGCAGCTGCGTGGTCGGGTCAGCGACAGCGCCGGGGGCGGGGCGAGCGACGTCGAGGTGACCGTGTTCGCCAAGCCGTACGGCGCCACGTCGTACCAGCCCGTCGCCGCGGTGCTGAGTGATTCGTCGGGTGCGTTCGAGCTGGTGGTCAGGCCGACGACCCAGACGGCGTACGTGGCCCGGGTGGACAGCCTGACGTCGGGCCCGGTCGTGGTGTCCGTCCACGCTCGCGTCATCGTGACCGCGCCGGCAGCCGGGTCGACCGTGGGGTCGCCGTCGACGTTCAGCGGTCGCCTCGTCCCGGCGTACGGCGGGCAGCCGGTCGGCCTCGCGACCTACGCCGGCTCCGGGCCGAACCGCCGCTGGGTCTACCTCGCGCAGGTCACGACAGCGGCGGACGGGTCCTTCACGCTGACCCGGGCGCTGCCGCGGGGCACCGCGCCGTACGTGCTGTACACGCCTGCCCGCAGCGGCACCCGACGCGGCTCCGCGTCGGTCACCGTGACCGTCGGGTAGGCCGGGCCATTGGGGGAAGTCGTGCGCCGTACCCGTTCAGCGTTGGTCGTCGTCGCCGCGTTCACGGTGAGCTCCGTCACGCTGGCCGCGCCGGCGCTGGGAACCCACCCGCAGCTGGCCGGGCGAGAGGACGACAGCCCGCATGCGGCGATCGTGGTGCTCAAGGACGCCGCCGGCACCGAGGTGGGGCAAGCCACCATCGGGGACACGGGACAGCGAATGCTCGTGCGTGTCACGGCGCGCGGGGTGACGCCGGGCTTCCACGGCTTCCACGTGCACTCGGTCGGGCAGTGCGACGGCAGCACGACGCCGCCGTTCACGTCGGCCGGCGGCCACCTCAACCCCAGCGGCGCAGCACACGGCGCACACGACGGCGACATGCCGCCGCTGTACGCCGATGCGGGCGGCGGGATCAGCGCGTCGTTCGCGACTGATGCGTTCACCTCCGCCGAGCTGTACGACGCGGACGGCGCCGCGCTGATCCTGCACGCAGGCCCAGACAACGTGGCGAACATCCCCGCTCGATACTCGTTCACCAATCCCGACGGCACCACCGGCAGCGGTCCCGACAGCACAACGAGAGCGACCGGCGACGCGGGTGCGCGGACCGCCTGCGGAGTGCTCCCGTCGATGTCGCCGATGAATCACGTCGGTCTGGCCCCGTCGCGCAGCCGCGAGGCGCGGGCGGTGCTGCGCACCTCCACCGGCGCGGTCGCCGGCGTCGTCCGGCTGGACGACGGAATGGGGAAGACCCCGCCCGAGACGACCCCGAGCTGGACACAGGTGAGCGCCGACATCGCCGGCCTCACGCCCGGGTTCCACGGGTTCCACGTGCACGCGGTCGGCAGCTGTGACGCCTCGACCGGCTTCACGTCGGCCGGCGGCCACCACGGCTCGACCGAGTCTGCGCACGGTGGGCACCGCGGCGACCTCCCGCCGTTGTTCGCGACAACGGACGGCCGGGCGAGACTCGAGACGCGCACGGACACGATCGGCATCGCGCAGCTGCTGGACGCCGACGGTGCCGCGTTCGTGGTCCACGCCTCGCCGGACAACCTGGCGCATGTTCCCGACCGCTACCGGTTCACCAACCCCGACGGCACGACCGGCACCGGACCTGATGCGACGACGCGGGCCACCGGCGACTCGGGTCCCCGCGTCCTGTGCGGAGCGGTGTACGTCCCGCCGCCGCCGGCATCGATCAGCCTCTCCGTCGACGTTCCCGTCATCACCGCCGGCAACGCACCGCGGCTGACGGCGACCGTGACCGACTCGGCCGGGGCAGGGGCACCCGATGTGGCCGTGACCTTCTATGCGACCCACACGGTGGGCCAGAAGATCCGGGAGGCGATCGGCACCGGCTACACCGACGAGTCCGGGCAGGCCCACCTCGTGGTGCGCCCCGCCGATCGCACCGGGTACACCGCCGACTTCACGACTGCCACGGGTAGTCAGGTGATCTCGCCGAGCCGGGTGGTGGAGGTGCACTCCCGCGTCGTCGTGCGATCACCGCTGCCCGGTGCTTCGGTGTCCTCGCCGGTGACCTTCACCGGCCAGCTGTTCCCGTCGTACGGCGGTCGCCCGATCGGCCTCGCGACGTACGTCGGCTCCGGTGCCGCCCGCCGATGGGTGTACCTCGGCCAGACGACCACCGCCCCGGACGGCACGTTCCGGCTGACCAAGGCGCTGCCCCGTGGTGCGGCGACCTACGTGGTCTACGTGCCGGCGCGCGCGGAGAACCTGCGCGGCTCGACCTCGATCCCGCTCACGGTGGGTTGATGCGGCGCAGCCGCGAACGTCGACCGGTCGTGCGCATACCGGCGGGAAGGATCCGCCGAAGGTCGGCGCCGGCGCCCTCTGGTACCCTCATCGACTGACCGGCTGGGCCCTCGGGCCCGGCACGCAAGCGGGAGCCCCGCTCCCCACCCGTCCACCGCGAGGTGGCCGGGTCTCGGTCGGCGCCGCGCCCGCGGTCGTGCCTCCCGAAGGCGCGGCGGGGGCTCGACGCCGTGCGCCGATGTCCGGGGCCCCGCGAGCACGATCGCGGGGCCTTCGCCATGAGGGCGCCTGCGCGTGGTCGACACGTCGTCGCAGCGCACGAGGAGGCCCCATCAGCGTCGAACCCCGCATCAACGACCGGATCCGCGTTCCCGAGGTGCGCCTCGTCGGAGCCGAGGGCGAGCAGGTCGGCATCGTGTCGATCGGCGAGGCACTGCGCATCGCGCAGGAGGCCGACCTCGACCTCGTCGAGGTGGCGCCCATGGCCCGGCCGCCCGTCTGCAAGGTCATGGACTACGGCAAGTTCAAGTACGAGAACGCGCAGAAGGCCCGAGAAGCCCGCAAGCGCCAGATCCTGACGGTCATCAAGGAGATCAAGCTCCGGCCGAAGATCGACCCGCACGACTACGAGACCAAGAAGGGCCACGTCGTCCGCTTCCTGAAGGCCGGGGACAAGGTCAAGGTGACGATCATGTTCCGCGGTCGCGAGCAGTCGCGCCCGGAGCTGGGACTGCGGCTGCTGCGCCGCCTCGAGGAGGACGTGGCCGAGCTCGGCTTCGTCGAGGCGCCGGCGAAGCAGGACGGCCGCAACATGATCATGGTGATGGCCCCGCACAAGAACACGAAGACGCTGCGCGACGACGACGAGGCAGCGGCCGCGGCAGCCGCAGCCGCTGCGGCCGCCGCGCCCGAGACCAGCACCGCCTGATCGACGTTCCACGCCCGCTCCGACCAACCTGAGGACCACGCGATGCCCAAGCAGAAGACCCACAGCGGTACGGCGAAGCGCTTCAAGATCACCGGGAGCGGCAAGATCCTCCGCCAGCAGGCCGGCCGCCGGCACCTGCTCGAGCACAAGCCGAGCACGCTGACGCGCGCCCTCAACGGCACCGTCGAGGTCGCCCCCGCGGACCGCAAGCGGATCAAGCGGCTGCTCGGTCGCTGACCCGCCGTACCGCACCTTCACCTACGACTACAAGGAGATCTCGCCGTGGCACGCGTGAAGCGGGCAGTCAACGCCCAGAAGAAGCGCCGCGTCGTCCTCGAGCGCGCCAGCGGCTACCGCGGGCAGCGGTCGCGGCTGTACCGCAAGGCCAAGGAGCAGATGCTCCACTCGATGCAGTACGCCTACCGCGACCGCCGGGCGCGCAAGGGTGACTTCCGCCAGCTCTGGATCCAGCGGATCAACGCCGGCGCGCGGCTCAACGGGATGACCTACAACCGGTTCATCCAGGGCCTCAAGGCGGCTGGTGTCGAGGTGGACCGCAAGGTGCTGGCCGACCTCGCCGTCAACGACGCGCCGGCGTTCGCGGCCCTCGTCGAGGTCGCCCGTACCAACCTGCCGAGCACCACTGGCAGCACCGCCGCGTAAGCGGCACCCACTCGATGGCGCACGACGTCGGGGCGGTCATCACGACTCCCCGCCATCCGCGGGTGACCCGGGCCCGCCGACTGCTGAAGCGCTCGTTCCGCCACGCCGACCGGCTGTTCCTCGTCGAAGGGCCGCAGGGCGTCACGGAGGCGCTGCGCGAGCCCGGCGCGCTGCGCGAGCTGTTCGTGACCGAGGACGCCGCGAGCCGGAACCAGGCGCTCGTCGCCGCGGCCGTGGCCGCGGGCGCGCCGGTGCACCTCACCAGCGGCGCGGTGATGGCCGAGCTCACGCAGACGGTCACCCCCCAGGGCGTGGTCGGCGTCGCGCGGTTCCGGGACGCCGGCCTCGACGAGATCTGGGACTCCGCCCCGGCGCTGGTCGCCGTGCTCGCGGAGATCCGCGACCCCGGCAACGCGGGCACCGTGCTGCGCAGCGCGGACGCGGGGGGTGTCGACGCGGTCGTGTTCTCCGACGCTTCAGTCGATCCCTACAACCCGAAGTGCGTCCGGGCGACCGCCGGCAGCCTGTTCCACGTGCCCTTCGCGCTCGCGGTCCCGACGACGGCCGCGCTGGCGGGTGCCCGAGCGGCCGGGCTGACGGTGCTCGCGGCCGTGGCGTCCGGCGAGCACCGACTCGACGACGTCGACCTGCATGGGCCGACGGCATGGGTGTTCGGCAACGAGGCGCACGGTCTCTCGCCGGACGTTCTCGCCGGCTGTGACGCGACGGTCGCCGTGCCCATCCACGGTCGGGCCGAGTCGCTCAACCTGGCGACCGCCGCAGCGCTGTGCCTCTACGCTAGTGCCCGGTCCCAGCGAGCAGCGGGAGGGTGTCGGGCGTGAGCGGCGGGTCGTCGGACAGCGGGTCGTACGACGATCTGCCCGACGGCGTGCTCGTCGCGGACGACACCGGGGCGGTCATCGCCGTCAACGTCGCCGCCGCGAGGCTGCTCGGTCGCGACGTCCAGGACGCGTTGGGCCGCAACTACCGCGAGGTCATCCCGCTCGTCGACACCGCAGGCAACGACTGGTGGAGCTGCACCGACCCCTACGCCGGGCTGACCACGCGGACCGGCCAGCCGGAGCGCCAGCTCACCCTCGTCAAGGGGCGCGGCGCCGACGGTCACGACCTGCTCGTCACCGCGCGCTATGTGCGTGAGCCCGAGTCGCGCCGGGTCGTCCGCCTGGTCGTCTGCTTCCGCGACGCGGCGGCACGCGAGCGCGTGGATCGCAGCCGCGCCGACCTGATCTCGACCGTGGCGCACGAGCTGCGCTCGCCGCTCACCAGCGTCAAGGGATTCACCGCGACCCTGCTCGCCAAGTGGGACCGCTTCAACGACGAGCAGAAGAAGGTGATGCTCCAGACGGTCAACGCCGACGCGGACCGCGTCACGCGGCTGCTCGCCGAGCTGCTCGACGTGTCTCGCATCGACGCAGGTCGTCTAGAGCTCCGCCGGCAGGTGGTCGACGTGCCCACGGCCATCCGCCGGTCGTTTGCCGGCCGGGTCGCCTCGGGCGAGCCGGAGGACCGCTTCGTGCTGATGGTCGACGGGGACCTGCCCGAGATGTGGCTCGACCCGGACAAGCTCGACCAGATCCTCGGCAACCTCGTCGAAAACGCGTTGAAGTACGGCGACGGCACGGTCACTGTCGAGGTGCATGCCAGTCCGGCCGGCGCGGAGGTGATCGTGCGCGACGAGGGGAGCGGGATCCCCGAGGAGCTGCTGCCGCGTGTCTTCGGCAAGTTCTGGCGGCAGGCCGGCGTACGACGTACCGGCACCGGACTCGGCCTGTTCATCACCAAGGGCCTCGTCGAGGCGCACGGAGGGCACATCAGCGTGGGACACGCCCCGTCCGGCGGCGCGGAGTTCCGATTTACCCTGCCCGCCGGAGCTCCCACCTACGAGGGCTGACGGCGGGCCACTCCGAGCCGCTGAATATGCTGCGCGCTGCGCCGGCCGAAGGGCCAGCACCTGCGCGCCCTGCCGAGGAGCCCAACCGACGTGCCCGACTACGACCCCGTGGCGAAGGACGCGCTGTCACCGAATGTGCTGGACGCCGCCCGCAAGGACGCGCTGGCCGCGTTCGGCGCCGCCACGGACCTCGCGACCCTCGCGCTCGCCCGCACCGCGCACCTCGGCGACCGCTCGCCGGTCGCGCTGGCCAACCGCGAGATCGGCGTGCTGCCGCCGCAGGCGCGCAAGGACGCCGGACAGCGCGTGGGCCAGCTCAAGCGCGACCTCGAGACGGCGTACGCGGAACGGCGTGATGTCCTCGAGTCGGAGCGTGACGAGCGGGCGCTGCGCGCAGAGGCGGTCGACGTCACCCTGCCGTGGGACCGGCGCCCGCGCGGCCACCGCCACCCGCTGACCTTGGTGCAGGAGAAGGTCGCGGACGTCTTCGTCGCGATGGGGTACGAGGTCGCCGAGGGACCGCTGGTCGAGACCGAGTGGCACAACTTCGACGCGTTGAACATGAACGCCGACCACCCGGCCCGCGCCATGCAGGACACGATCTTCCTGGACCCGCCGTCCCGCGGCCGGCTCCTCCGGACGCACACCTCGCCGGTGCAGATCCGCGCGCTCCTCGCCCGCGGGGCGCCGTGCTACGTCGTCGTGCCGGGTCGTGTCGTCCGCAACGACCCGATCGACGCGACCCACTCGCCGGTCTTCCACCAGCTGGAGTGCCTCGCGGTCGACGAAGGGCTGAGCATGGCGCACCTGCGCGGCACGATCGACACGCTCTCGCAGGCGGTCTTCGGCGAGGGGATCGTGTCCCGGCTGCGCCCGTCGTACTTCCCGTTCACCGAGCCGTCGGCCGAGGTCGACCTCGTCTGCTTCGTGTGCGGCGGCACCGCCGGGGGCTGCCGGACCTGCTCCGGCGAGGGATGGATCGAGTGGGGCGGGTGCGGGATGGTCCACCCGCGCGTGCTGCGCGCGGCCGGTGTCGATCCCGACCGCTACTCCGGCTTCGCGTTCGGGATGGGCCTGGACCGCCTGCTGATGTTCCGCCACGGGATCACCGACCTGCGTCATCTCTTCGAGGGCGACGTCCGGTTCAGCGAGCCGTTCGGGACGGAGGTGTAGTCGTGCGCGTTCCCCTGTCGTGGCTGCGTGAGTACGCCGACGTCACCGCGCCCGTGCGCGAGATCGCCGCCGCCCTGGTGCGCGCCGGGTTCGAGGTCGAGCAGGTCGAGCAGGTCGGCACCGACATCCGGGGTGTCGTCACTGCCGAGGTCCTCCAGATCGAGGAGCTGACCGGGTTCAAGAAGCCGATCCGCCATGTGCGTGTGGGCACCGGCGACGCCGAGCGCCAGGTCGTCTGCGGCGCGGCCAACTTCTCGGTCGGCGACCGCGTCGCGGTGGCGCTGCCGGGCGGCGAGCTGCCGGGCGGCTTCGCCATCACCGCGCGCGAGACCTACGGGCGGGTCTCCGACGGCATGATCTGCTCCGCACGGGAGCTCGGGGTCGCCGACGACCACACCGGGATCCTGGTTCTGGGTGACGTGCCGCTCGGCGCCGACGTCGTGGACCTGCTGCACCTCCGCGACGAGGTCCTCGACATCGCCGTGACGCCGGACCGCGGCTACGGGTTCTCCGTGCGTGGCATCGCCCGCGAGGCGGCGACGGCCTTCGGCGTGCCCTTCACCGACCCCGGTGTCGCCGCCGTCCCGGTTGGTGGGCCCGGCGGACCGGCCGTCGCCGTCGACGACCCGGCGGGATGCTCGAGGTACGTCGCGCGCGTCGTCACCGAGGTGGACGCGACAGCAGCTTCGCCGGTGTGGCTGCAGCGACGGATCACCCTCGCCGGGATGCGGGCCATCTCGCTGGTCGTCGACGTGACGAACTACGTGATGCTCGGCCTGGGCCAGCCACTGCACGCGTTCGACCAGTCAACGGTGCAGGGACGCATCGTCGTACGCCGCGCACGACCTGGCGAGCGGCTGCGCACCCTGGACGACGTCGACCGCGCGCTCGATGCCGAGGACCTGCTGATCACCGATGACAGCGGCCCGATCGCCATCGCCGGCGTCATGGGCGGGCAGTCGACCGAGGTCACCGCCGGCACCCGACAGGTGCTGATCGAGGCAGCGCACTTCGACCCGGTCTCCGTCGGCCGAACCTCGCGCCGGCACGGTCTCGTCAGCGAGGCGTCGAAGCGCTTCGAGCGTGGCGTCGACCCCGACCTGGCCCCCGTCGCGGCGGAGCACGCGGTCCGGCTCCTCGCCGATCTCGCCGGCGGAACGCCGGCCGAGCCCGGCACCGACGTCGACGCGCGGCCGCGACGGGAGTCGATCCGGCTCGTCCTGGCAGCTCCCGGCCGACGGGCCGGCCGCGACTACGACGAGGCGACGGTACGGCGACGTCTCACCGAGGTCGGGTGCCACGTCGCCGGGGCCGACCCGCTCGAGGTGACGCCGCCGTCCTGGCGGCCGGATCTGACCGAGGCCGTGGACCTGACGGAAGAGGTGATCCGGCTCGAGGGCTACGACACCGTGCCGAGCGAGCTGCCCGCCGCTCCGGCGGGACGCGGGCTCACGGTGACCCAGCGGGCGCGACGCTGGGTCGGCACCGCGCTCGCGAATGCGGGGTACGTCGAGGTCACGCCGTACCCGTTCATGGATCCGACGGCACTCGACTCGCTCGGCGTGCCCGCGGACGACCCGCGCCGCCGGACGGCGCGGATCGCGAACCCGGTGTCCGATGCCGAGCCGGTGCTCCGGACGACCCTGCTCCCGGGCCTGCTGACCGTGCTGCTGCGCAACGTCGGCCGCGGGCTCCCCGACGTCGGGGTGTTCGAGATCGGCCCCGTCTTCGTCGACCGCGCCGGTGAGCCGACCGCACCGCGAGTCGGCGTCGCGCACCGGCCGTCGGAGGACGAGCTGGCTGAGCTCGACCGGGCACTGCCGGTCGAGCGCGAGCAGCTCGGCGTCGTGCTCGCCGGGGCCCACGAGCGCGCCGGCTGGTGGGGTCCCGGTCGTCCGGTCGCCTGGGTCGACGCGATCGAGGCGGCGCGCACCGCCGCACGGTCGACGCACACGCGCCTGACCGTGCGGCGCGGCTCGGTGCCGCCGTGGCACCCGGGTCGCTGCGCGGAGCTCGTCGTCGACGGTGCGGTCGTGGGTCATGCCGGCGAGCTGCACCCGCGCGTCGTCGACGCGATGGGCCTTCCGCCCGGCTGCTGTGCCGTCGAGCTGGACCTGCACCCGCTCTGGGCCTCGGCCGCGACCGTCGTCCGAACCGGTCCGCTCTCGACCTTCCCACCGGCGGCGGTCGACGTGGCGCTCGTCGTCGCCGACGACGTGCCGGCGAGCGAGGTCGAGGCCGCGCTGCGCGCCGGCGCCGGTCCGACGCTCGAGTCGATCCGGCTGTTCGACCTCTACACCGGCGACCGCGTCCCTGCGGGGTCGAAGTCAGTCGCGTTCTCGCTGAGGTTCCGCGCGCCGGACACCACGCTGACCGACGAGCAGGTCAACGGACTGCGTGACAGCGCAGTCGCTGCGGCGGCAGAGCGCACGGGGGCCGTCCTGCGGGGCTGAGCGGACCCGGCGCGTCGCGGCTCGGCAGCGCGTCACCCGCCCTACCCTCGGGGCATGAGCGACTACTTCGCGCCGCCGGCCGGGTCACCACAGGAGCCGTCCGGCTGGTCGCCGCCGCCGGGGGAGAGCGTGGTGCCCGCGTGGTCGGGAGGCGGGCCGCCCTACGTGCCGCCGGGCCCGTGGCGGGGTCGCCGGCCGGCGCCGCACCTGGCGCCACTTCTCGCGGTCGCCGCGACTCTCGTCGCGCTCGGCGGGCTGCTGGGTCTGCTCGGCGAGCTCGCGGACAGCGGTGGCGCCGGCGCACTGCTGGCCGGCCTGGCCGCCGCTCTGGTCACCGCTGCTCTCTGGCTCGCGCTGCGCGCGGATGCCGCACCGGGCGCGCTGCGCGCGGCCGCGGTGACCGCCGTCTTCGTCCTCGCCGCCGCACCCGTCGCGTTCTGGCTCACCGGGGTCGACGACATCGGGTTCAAGTCGACCCTGTCGATGTTCCTGCTCGCCGCCGCAGCGGCCTGGGCGGCCGCGTTCCTCGCCGGACCGACGCGCGGCCGGCCGGTCTTCCTCGCCGGCCTGCTGACCGCAGCCTGGCTGCTCGTCGCTGTCCTCGCCGTGGACACCGGGGGAGGCCTCTTCGAAGGTGAGTTCGGCTCGTCGGCGTCGGGGTCGGCGACGATCACCGGCGAGACGGCGGCGCCACCCGACATGGGGGACGACGACAACGACGGCACCCCGAACGAGTTCGACCCGGACCACGTCGGTGGCGACCACGGCGGCACCGTGACGAGCGACGACGACGACAGAGTGTCGGAGTCGATCAACCCTGCCCTGCTGTTCCCGTTCTTCTTCGGATTCGGCCTGTCGATGGCCGCGGTGGGCGTGGTCAGCCTGGTCTTCGGTCTCGGCTACCTCGCCGCTGCCTGGCTGCTCGACCAGCGCGAGCTGCGCTCCTCCGCCACGCCCTTCCAGGCGGTCGGGATCGCCGCGCTCCTCACCGGGACGTCACTCGTCTCGGTCGAGCTCGATGCCGCCGGCCCGGTCCTGCATCTGGCCACCGGCGGGCTCCTGCTGTGGCTCGGCGCTCTCGCGGGTCGACGGCTCACCGCCTGGCTGGGTGTCGCGCTCCTGGTCGGCGGGGTGGTCGGGGTCGCGGCGGAGATCGTGGATAGCTCGCCGGGCGGGCCGCTGCTGCTGCTGGTGCTCGGCGGCGCCGGGTTGGCCGCGATCCACCTGCTCCTCCCGGGAGCTGCGGGCGATGACGGCGACGAGCCCGACGAGGCGGACACTGCCGCCTCGCTGGTTCTTCCGCCGCCGCAGCCGCCGTTTGCATAATTATGCGCGCTAGCGCATAGTGACGGGATGGGTCTGACAGCTGCGGTCGCTGGTGCCAGCGGCTACGCGGGCGGCGAGCTGATCCGGCTGCTGAGCACCCATCCGGACCTCACGCCCGGTGCACTCGCCGCCGGAACGCAGGCCGGGATGCGTCTCGGCGACGTCCACCCCCACCTCGTCGCGCTCGCCGACGTCGTCCTCGAGGCGACGGAACCCGCGCGGCTGGCCGAGGCCGATGTCGTCTTCCTCGCATTGCCGCACGGCGAGTCCGCTCGGCTGCTGCCGGCGCTCCGTGCCGCGGGCGCGCCGCGCGTCGTCGACCTCGGCGCCGACTTCCGGCTGCGCCACGCCGCCGACTGGACGCGCTGGTACGGCGGCACTCACCCCGCGCCGGGCGAGCTGGGTCACTGGCCGTACGGCGTGCCCGAGCTCCCGGGTGCGCGGGCCAGGATCGCCGGCGCCCGCGGCGTGGCTTCGGCAGGCTGCTACCCGACTGCGGTGACCCTCGCCCTCGCCCCGCTGCTCGCGGCCGGCCTGGTGGAGCCGACCGACCTCGTCGTCGTCGCCGCCTCGGGGACCTCCGGAGCGGGCCGCTCGGCGAGCGCTCGGCTGCTGGGCAGCGAGGTGATGGGCGACGTCTCGGCCTACAAGGTCGCGACCCACCAGCACACGCCCGAGATCACGCAGGCGCTGGCGGACCTCGCGCCCGGTGAGGTGACGCTGTCCTTCACCACACTCCTCGCGCCGATGCCGCGCGGCATCCTCGCGACCTGCACCGCGCGGTTGGTGCCCGGTGTCGACGAGGCCGCGCTGCGGGACGCGCTCATGGCGGCGTACGGCGCGGAGCCGTTCGTCCACCTCCTGCCGCGCGGCCGGTGGCCGCGGACGGCGGCCACGGTCGGCGGCAGCTCGTGTCATCTCCAGGTCGCGGCCGATCAGGATGCCGGGCGGGCCGTCGTCGTCGCGGCGATCGACAACCTGGGCAAGGGCGCGGCCGGCCAGGCGGTGCAGTGTGCGAACCTCATGCTCGGCCTGCCGGAGGCCGCCGGGCTGCGTGCCGACGGCGTCGCGCCGTGAGCGTCACCGCGGCGCGCGGCTTCCGCGCCGCCGGCGTGGCCGCCGGGCTCAAGGCGCGCGGCGGGCGGGACGTCGCCCTCGTCGTGTGCGATCGGCCGGCCACCGCCGCGGCAGTGCTGACGAGCAACCGCGTGCAGGCTGCCCCCGTCGCCGTCACCAGAGCGGCGGTGGCCGACGGCTGCCTGCGCGGTGTCGTCGTCAACTCCGGCGGCGCGAACGCGTGCACCGGAGCGGCGGGTCTGGCGGACGCGTGGGAGATGGCCGCCGTCGCCGCGCACGAGATCGGCTGCGCCCGCGAGGACATCGCGGTCGCGTCGACGGGGCTGATCGGCGTCCGGCTCCCGCTCGGCCTCGTCCGGGCGGGTATCCGGGAGGCGGCCGGCCGTCTGGCGACCGACGGCGGCCGCGACGCCGCCATGGCGATCATGACGACCGACACGGTGCGGAAGGAGAGCACCCGCGCCGTGCTCGTCGACGGGGCGACCGTGACCGTGGGCGGGATGGCGAAGGGCGCCGGCATGCTCGCGCCGGCGCTGGCGACGATGATCTCGGTCCTGACCACGGACGCCGAGGTGTCGGCCGAGGACCTCGGCGTCGCGCTCCGTGCCGCGGTCTCGACGACCTTCGACCGCGTCGACAGCGACGGGTGCACGTCGACCAACGACACCGTCGTCCTCCTCGCGTCCGGATGCTCCGGGCGGCGGGTACGACGCGGCGGCGCGGAGTGGCCGGTGTTCACCGGCGCCCTGCGCGAGGTCTGCGCCGATCTGGCCGAGCAGCTCGTCGACGACGCGGAGGGCGCGACCAAGCGGGTCGCGGTACGGGTGACCGGAGCCGTCGACGACACGGTCGCGCTCACCGCGGCGCGGGCGGTGGCCCGCAGCGCGCTGGTCAAGTGCGCCGTGCACGGCGAGGACCCCAACTGGGGTCGCGTCCTCGCCGCCATGGGCGCGGCGACCTCCCGCTTCGACCCCGACCTCGTCGACGTCCGCTTCAACCGCGCACCGGTGTGCCGTGGCGGAGTGGCGGCCGGGGACCTGACCCGGGCTCGTGCCGCACTGGGCGGCCGTCAGGTCGAGATCGGGATCGACCTGCACCAGGGCAGGGGTGCCGCCACCGTGCTGACCACGGACCTGACCGCGTCCTACGTCCACGAGAACTCGGCGTACTCGTCGTGACCGCCGTCGACGAGGTGGCGCGCGGACGGGCCCGGACGCTGATCGAGGCGCTGCCCTGGCTCGCCCGGTTCCACGGAAAGGCGGTGGTCGTCAAGATCGGCGGCCGCACGATGGAGGATGCGGAACTCACGGCCTCATTCGCCGCCGACGTGGTGCTGCTCCGCTATGTGGGGCTGCGGCCTGTCGTGGTCCACGGCGGCGGTGCTCAGATCACCGCGCAGCTCGATCGGCTGGGCATCCCGACGGCGTTCGCCGGCGGCCTCAGGGTCACGACCCCGGAGACGATGGACGTCGTTCGCATGGTGCTCGTCGGGCAGGTCAACGGCGACCTGGTGCGCGCCATCAACGCCCACGGCCCGTTCGCCGTCGGGCTGTCCGGGGCTGACGCGGGGCTGCTGGTGGCGGAGCGCCGGACGGCCTCGGTCGCGGGTCAGCCGGTCGACGTCGGACTGGTCGGCGATGTCGTCGCCGTCGACCCAGGAGTCCTCATCGCGCTGCTCGACGACGGCCGCATCCCGGTCGTGGCCACGGTCGCCCCGACGGCTGCGGGTGAGCTGCTCAACGTCAACGCGGACACCGCGGCCGCGGCAGTCGCCGTGGCGCTCGGCGCGGAGAAGCTGGCGATGCTCACCGACGTCGAGGGCCTCTACGCCGATCCCGCCGACGCGGCGACGCTAATCGGCGAGATTGCGGTGGCCGACCTGGACCGACTGCGGCCCTCCCTCGCCGAGGGGATGGCGCCGAAGATGGAGGCCTGCTCCCGAGCCGTCCGCGGTGGCGTCCCGCAGGCGCACGTGCTCGACGGCCGCAGTCCGCACGCGCTGCTGCTCGAGGTGCTCACCGACGCCGGCGTCGGCACGATGGTCCGTCCGTGAGCGTCGTCGCGGACCGCGCGGCGCAGGTGCTCATGACCAGCTATGCCCCGCCGCCGATCACGCTCGTCCGCGGCGCCGGCTGCTCGGTGTGGGACAGCACTGGTCGCGAGTACACCGACCTCATCGGCGGCATCGCCGTCTGCTCGGTCGGACACGCGCATCCGCGGGTCGTCGCGGCGGTCGCCGAGCAGCTCGGGGCCCTCGGTCATGTGTCGAACCTCTACCTCACCGAGCCCGCCGTCGCGCTGGCCGAGGCGCTCCTCCGCATCACCGGCGGGCCGGGTCGCGTCTTCTTCGCCAACTCCGGCGCCGAGGCCAACGAGGCCGCGATCAAGATCGCTCGGAAGCGCGGCCGAGCGGTTCATCCGGGCAAGACCCGCCTCGTGGCGGCCGAGGGCTCCTTCCACGGACGCACTCTCGGCGCGCTGTCCATCACCGGTCAGCCGGCGAAGCGGACGGCCTTCGAGCCGCTCCCGGGCGAGGTCGACTTCGTCCCGTACGGCGACGTCGCCGCCCTGCGCGCGGCGGTCAGCGGTGAGACGGCAGCCGTGGTGCTCGAGCCGGTGCTCGGTGAGGGCGGAGTCGTCGAGGCGCCCCCGGGTTACCTTGCCGCCGCCCGCGAGGTCTGCGACGCCGAGGGCGCACTGCTCGTCCTCGACGAGGTGCAGACGGGGGTCGGCCGGACCGGCACCTGGTTCGCGTGGCAGCACGATGACGTCCGCCCTGACGTGATCACGCTGGCGAAGGGTCTCGGCGGCGGCCTCCCGATCGGGGCGTGCATCGGGCTGGGCGCCGCCGGCGACGTGCTGCGTCCCGGAGACCACGGCAGCACGTTCGGCGGCAACCCCGTCGTCGCGGCGGCTGCCCTCGCCGTCCTCTCCGTCCTCGCCGAGGACGACCTCGTGGCGCGGGCCGGCCGACTTGGCGCTCGGCTCGGCGACGGACTGCGCGCCGTCGGGCACCCGCTCGTCCGCGAGGTCCGCGGACGCGGTCTGCTGCAGGCGGTGGTGTTAGCCGAGCCGGTCGCGGCGGACGTCGAGCGGCGTCTCCGGGGGGCGGGATTCCTCGTCAACTCCCTTGCCGTCGATGCGATTCGCGTCGCACCTCCGCTGGTCGTCACGGCGGCGCAGGTCGATGCGTTCGTCGGCGCGCTGCCTGCCGTGCTGGACGACGTCGCGGCGAGCACGCCCGCAGGCTCCCGATAGTGTCGCGGGCATGGCTGACCGGGGCTCGTCCGCAGACGCGCGGCGCTGGGCCGACCTCGGTGCAGCCCGCCCCGGGCGGTGGCGACGGCGCCTGGCGATCGCCGGCGGCGCGCTGGCTACGGTGGCGGTCGTGCTCGTCGGCACGGTCGCCCTCGGCGCTCGGCTCGGGGCGAACGAGGTGAAGCTGCCGGGTCAGAAGCGGGCCGTCGGCGGCACCGGCCGCGTGCTGTACCTCAACAACTGCGCCCAGTGCCACGGGCCGGCGGGGGAGGGCGGCCCGCGGGTGGGGGCGCCGGCGTTCACTCCGGGTGGCGCGCTGCATGGACTGACCTTCGAGGAGCGCGTGGCGAAGATCAGTCGCGGGAAGCCCCTGCGCGGCATGCCGGCCTGGAAGTTCCAGATCTCCGACGACGACATCCGCAAGATCGCGGCGTACACCCAGATCCTGTCCGGCGCCGAGCCGGACCCGAGCGTCCAAGGAGTCCGCTGATGGCACCGACCGTCCTCGTCGTCGAGGACGACCCGAGCGTGCGGGGCCTGCTGAAGACGCTCCTGACGGCCGAGGGCTACGACGTCCAGGTGGCCTCCGACGGGATCGCCGGTCTGGTCAAGGCCAGCAGCGTCCGACCGTCCTTGATGCTCCTCGACCTCATGATGCCCGACCTCGGCGGGGTCCGGGTGCTCGAGGAGCTCTCGCACGACCCAGTGCTCGCCGGCATCCCCGTCGTGGTGGTCACCGGCAAGCTGGAGGCCGTCCCTGCGCTGCGTGACGCGCTCGGGGCGGACAACGTGTTCACGAAGCCCTTCGGCGTGACCGAGCTGCTCGACCGGGTCGCGTCCATCACCGGCGGAGTGGAGAAGAGCTAGTGCCCACGCCTCGCCACTTCCTCGCCGACGACGACCTCACCCCCGACGAGCTCGAGGTCGTCCTCGACGACGCCGCTCGACGGAAGGTCAACCGGCACGGCACCGGGAGCGACCTCGCGCTCGCGGGCAAGGCCGTCGCGTTGATCTTCGAGAAGCCGTCCACCCGCACCAGGGTGTCCTTCGAGGTCGGCGTCACAGAGCTCGGCGGTCATCCGGTCGTCATCGACGCCTCGACCACGCAGCTCGGCCGCGGTGAGACGCTCGAGGACACGGCCATGGTCCTGTCGCGGTACTGCGGCGCGATCGTCATCCGCACCTTCGGGCAGGACCGGATCGAGCGGATCGCCGCCGCGGCGTCGGTGCCGGTCGTCAACGCGCTCACCGACTTCGCGCACCCGTGCCAGGCGATCGCGGACCTGCAGACCATCCGCGAGCGGAGGGGCGAGCTCGCCGGTCTGACGCTGACCTACGTCGGGGACGGCAACAACGTCGCCCACTCGCTGATGCTCGCCGGTGCCGCCGCCGGGATGCGGGTGCGGGTCGCCACTCCGCCCGGATACGAGCCGGTCGACGGGGTCGTCGAGCGCGCGCGGGACATCGCGACCGCGACCGGCGGGGCGGTCATGGTCATGTCCGACGCCCTCGAGGCGGCGACCGGCGCGGACGTGCTCTACACCGACGTCTGGGCCTCGATGGGCCAGGAGTCGGAGGCGCGGAGCCGACTGTCCCTCTTCCAGGGCTATCAGCTCGACGACCGGCTGGTGTCGGCGGCGCACGACGACGTCGTCGTCCTGCACTGCCTGCCGGCGCACCGCGGCGAGGAGATCGCGGCCGACGTGATCGACGGCCCGCACAGCGCTGTCTGGGACCAGGCCGAGAACCGGCTGCATGCGCAGAAGGCGCTGCTCGCGTTCCTGGTGGAGCGCAGCGGATGACGGTGCGTCCGCCCGCGACGTGGCGGCCGTGAGCGCGCCGGCCACGCGGGCCGCCCGGCAGGCGCGGATCGCGGCGCTCATCGCCGCGACACCCGTGCGCTCGCAGGCACAGCTCGTCTCGCTGCTCGCGGCCGACGGCGTCGAGGTGACCCAGGCCACGCTCTCCCGGGACCTGGAGGAGATGGGGGCAGCGAAGGTACGACGTCCGGACGGAGCGCTCGTGTACGCCGTCGACGCCGAGGCCGCCGCGGCCGGCGAGGACCGGGTTCGCCGGGTGCTCGCCGACCTGCTGCTCTCCGCCGACGCGTCGGCGAACCTCGCGGTGGTCCGCACGCCGCCGGGCGGCGCGCACCTCGTCGGGTCGGTCATCGACCGGGCGGGGCTGCCCGGAGTCCTGGGGACCGTCGCCGGCGACGACACCGTGCTCGTCGTCACCCGCACGCCGCGCGGTGGGGCAGACCTCGTGCGCCGCCTGGTGCGGCTCGCCGACCACTGACCTACCCCGTAACCCTCGATGCCGGCACCGCGCCGGCGCAGGACAGGAGCTGTTCCATGACCGAGCGAGTGGTGCTCGCCTACTCGGGCGGCCTCGACACGTCCGTCGCCATCGGCTGGATCGGCGGCGAGCGGGCGGCGGAGGTCATCGCGGTCGCCGTCGACGTCGGGCAGGGGGGCGAGGACCTCGAGGAGATCCGCACCCGCGCACTCGCCTGCGGCGCGGTCGAGGCGGTCGTCGTCGACGCCGTGGAGGAGTTCGCCGCGGACTTCGTCGCACCGGCGCTGCGCGCGAACGCCTTGTACCAGGACCGCTACCCCCTGGTGTCCTCGCTGTCCCGGCCGTTGATCACCAAGCACCTCATCGCCGCTGCCCGCGAGCACGGCGCGACAGCGATCGCGCACGGCTGCACCGGGAAGGGCAACGACCAGGTGCGCTTCGAGGTGAGCGCGGCCGCGCTCGCGCCGGACCTCAGGGTGCTCGCCCCGGTCCGCGACTCGGGCATGACGCGGGACAAGGCGATCGCGTTCGCCGCGGAGCGGGGGTTGCCGATCGACGTGACGAAGCGCTCGCCGTACTCGGTCGACCAGAACCTCTGGGGACGTACGGCGGAGTGCGGTGTCCTCGAGGATCCGTGGGTGACCCCGCCCGAGGACGTGTACGGGTACACGGCGGACCCGACGGTCGCGCGTGAGCCGACCGAGGTCACGATCTCCTTCGTCGACGGTCTGCCGACCGCGCTGGACGGCCGGGCCCAGGGCCTTGCCGGGCTCGTCGCCGATCTCAACCGGCTGGCCGGCGCGCACGGCGTCGGGCGGATCGACCTGGTCGAGGACCGCCTGGTCGGCATCAAGAGCCGGGAGATCTACGAGTGCCCCGCCGCGATCACGCTGATCAACGCGCACAAGGACCTCGAGGACCTGACCCTCGAACGCGATCTGGCGCGGTTCAAGAAGTCGGTCGACCAGCGGTGGGCCGAGCTCACCTACGACGGGCTCTGGTTCTCGCCGCTGAAGCGGGCGCTCGACGCGTTCCTGGCCGACGCATCCCGGCACGTCACCGGCGACGTGCGGATGCGCCTGCATGGCGGCACGGCGTCCGTCGCCGGCCGACGCAGTGACGCGTCGCTGTACGACTTCCACCTCGCGACCTATGACGCCGCCGACCGGTTCGACCAGCGTGATGCGAAGGGCTTCGTCGACCTGTGGGGCCTGCCGCTGCGCGTGTGGGCAGCGCGCGAGGGACGTCTGGGAGACTCCGGCACGTGAGCGACGCCCCAGCGGACGAGACGAGCGCACCGCGGTCGCAGCCGTCCGCGCGGCTGTGGGGTGCGCGGTTCGAGGGCGGTCCCGCCCAGGCCGTGCGGCGCCTCTCGCACAGCGTCCACTTCGACTGGCGGCTGGCGCCGTACGACCTCGTCGCGTCCCGTGCCCACGCCCGCGTGCTGCATCGCGCCGGACTGCTCGAGGACGCCGAGCTGACCCGCATGCTCGACGCGCTGGAGTCGCTGGATCGGGACGCAGCCGCCGGGACGTTCCGTCCTACCGTCGAGGACGAGGACGTCCACACCGCGCTCGAGCGCGGGCTGCTCGAGCGGCTCGGCGCGCTCGGCGGCAAGCTGCGGGCGGGCCGAAGCCGCAACGACCAGGTCGCGACCGACCTGCGCCTCTACCTCCGTGACCACGCGCGGCTGATCGGGCTGCGGCTGGCCGAGCTGGAGGGCGCGCTGCTCGCTCAGGCGGAGCACCACGTCACTCTTGCCGCCCCCGGGTTCACGCACATGCAGCACGCGCAGCCGGTGCTGTTCTCGCACCACCTGCTCGCCTACGTGCAGATGTTCAGCCGCGATGTCGCGCGGCTCTCCGACTGGGACCGGCGCACGGCGGTCTCGCCGCTCGGGGCGGGTGCGCTCGCCGGGTCGAGCCTGCCGGTCGACCCCGTCGGCACCGCCGCGGACCTGGGCTTCCACGCGGCCGCGGCCAACTCGATGGACGCCGTCAGCGATCGTGACTTCGTCGCCGAGTTCCTCTTCGTGGCCGCGCTGATCGGCGTCCACCTGTCGAGGCTCGGCGAGGAGATCGTCCTCTGGAGCACGCGCGAGTTCGACTGGGTCGACCTCGACGACGCCTTCACCACGGGCTCGTCGATCATGCCGCAGAAGAAGAACCCCGATGTCGCCGAGCTCGCCCGCGGGAAGGCGGGGCGGCTCATCGGTCACGTGGCGGGGTTCCTGGCGACCCTCAAGGGCCTGCCCATGACCTACAACCGTGACCTGCAGGAGGACAAGGAGCCGGTTTTCGACTCCGTCGACACGCTGCTTCTCGTCCTGCCGGCGATGACCGGGATGATCGAGACGATGCGCGTGAACGTCGAGCGCATCGCCGCTGAGGCGCCGGTCGGGTTCTCCTTGGCTACCGACATCGCCGAGCTGCTGGTGAGACGCGGCGTCGCGTTCCGCGACGCGCACGAGGCCGTCGGTCACCTCGTCGTCTGGTGCCTGGCGAAGGACTGCGACTTCGGCGACGTCAGCGACGGCGACCTCGCCGCGATCAGCCCGCACCTCGGGCCCGACGTGCGCGACGTCCTGTCCGTCACGGGTGCGATCGCCGCCCGGCAGGGTCATGGCGGAACCGCGCCTGAGCGCGTCGCCGAGCAGATCCAGGCGGCCCGGCTCGAGATCGAGCGGCACCGCACCTGGGCCGGCCCCGACACGATCGACGACGTGGGGCGACGCTGAGCCGACCGCTGGGCCGCGCGTTCTACTCGCGACCGGTTCTCGCCGTCGCACGCGACCTGCTCGGCCAGCATCTGGTGAGCGGCGCGGGCGGCGACCGAGTGGTGGTCCGCATCACCGAGGTCGAGGCGTACGCCGCCGCCGACGACGCCGCGAGCCACGCGCACGGACGCCGTACCGCTCGCAACGCCGTGATGTTCGGCCCGCCAGGACACGCGTACGTCTACTTCACCTACGGCATGCACTGGTGCGTGAACCTCGTCGCGGAGACCGACGGCACCGCCGCGGCGGTGCTGATCCGGGCCGGCGACGTGGTGTCGGGTACGGCGGTCGCCCGGGAGCGGCGCAGTGGAGCCGTCGACCGTGACCTCGCCCGCGGTCCGGCGCGGCTGGCGCGGGCAGCCGGGATCACGGGCACGTTGAACGGCGCGGATGTCACGACGCGCGCCGCGGGGCTGCACGTCGAGAGCGCACCACGGGTACGCGACGAAACCGTGCGGCGCGGGCCGCGGGTCGGCATCCGCACGGCCACCGAGCTGCCGTGGCGGCTGTGGATCGCCGACGACCCGACGGTGAGCGCCTTCCGGCCGGGCACGCTGCGCCGCCGCCCACCGCCGGCCCCGTGACCTGCCGGCACCGCGGTGCCGGTCAGCTCGCGGACGGCGAGGGGCTCGCGCTCGGTGGGCTCGACGTGGCGGTCGCGCCCGGCGACGGCGACGGCGACCGGGGCGGCGCCGGCGTGTACCGCGGTCCCACGACGACCGGGACCGCGGTGCCCGCCGGCACCCGCTCTCCGGCGGAGACGTCCTGGCGCCACACCCGGCCGGCGTCCCGCTGCAGCCTGGCGTCGCACTCGTCCCCGCCGGTGCACGACGGCGCGTAGGACACGCGCGCCTCGAGCCCGGCGCTCGCGAGGTCGTGACGCGCGGTCTCGACGTCCACGCCGAGCACGTTCGGCACCACCACCATCGCGCTGCGCCCGCCGGACACCCGGAGCCGCACGGTCGCGCCGGCCTCGATCGGGGTGCCGGACGCCGGCTCCTGGCCGACGACGATCCCCGGCGGGTAGTTCGGGTCGTACACCTCCTCGGTCACGACCCCGAGGCTCACGTTGCGCAGCAGGGACAGCGCGGCGGACTGCTGCAGCCCGAGGACTCCGGGCACCGTGGTAGCCGGCGGCCGGTTCGGCTCGCGGCAGACGGCGGTCGGCTCGGTGCCGCGCAGGAACACGCGCTCCTCGATCTGGTACTTCGGCGTGAACCGGTTCGGCCGGCAGCCGCGCACCGAGTCGACAGTGACCGTGACGCTGGCGCCGGCGATGGAGTCGAAGCCCTTGGCGCGGAGGCCGGAGAGGGCCTGGCTCGCGAACCGGCCCCAGATCAGCGCCGGGAACGTGCCGCCGGCGATGATCGTGCGGAAGCCCTTCTCCGGCACCATCGACACCTGCTTGCTCGGCACGCCGACCCAGACCGCCGCGGCGAGGTCGGGCGTGTACCCGACGAACCAGGCGTCGCGATACGCCGTGGACGTCCCCGTCTTGCCGGCGACCGGGCGCGCGAGACGTGCGCGCACGCCGGTCCCCTTGGTCACGACGTCCTGGAGCACGTCGTTCACGACCGAGGCGACCCCCGCCGGCACGACGCGGCGCCGCTGCGGGGTGTTGCGGATGACGACCTTGCCGTCGGCGTCGGTGACCTCGGCCACGAGGTAGGGCTTCGCGTAGATGCCACCGGCCGCCAGGGCGGCGTACGCCGCCGCCATCTGGACCGGGTCCACCTCCTGCGCGCCGAGCGTGACCGCAGGCTCGGTGCGCAGCCGGGACTCGCCCCGGCCGCGAACCCCCATCCGCTCGGCCACCGCGACCACGGCCTGCGCCCCGGCCTGCACGTCCCCGTCGCCGAGGCGCTGCACGATCCGGGCGTAGGCGGTGTTGACCGAGGCCGACGTCGCGGTCCGCACGCTGATCCGGCCGAACGCGCTGCCCTCGTAGTTGTCGACCTCCCAGACGCCCCGCGGGCAGTGCCGGCACGGCAGCGTCGCTCGCGCACCGGCCTCGACCAGGTCCTCCGGGGTGACCCCCGCCTCGAGCGCGGCGATCAGCGTGAACACCTTGAACGTCGACCCGGCCTGCCGCTTGGTCGTGCCACCGCGGGCCAGGTTGACCTGGGCCTGCGGGTCCCGGCGCGAGAAGAAGTCGCGCCCGCCGACCATCGCGGTGATCGCCCCGTCGCCCGGCCGCACGACGGCGACGCCGGCGTAGGGGTCCCGCGCGGGATCGCTGAGCACCGCGCCGACCGACTCCTCGGCCAGCCGCTGGTGCTTCCGGTCGATCGTCAGTCGCACCGTGAGCCCGCCCCGGTAGAGCGCGTTCTGCCGCTCCGTGGGTGTCGCACCGAGCCGCGGGTCCGCGAGGAGCGTCGTCACGGCGTCCTGCACGGCGTACGCCGCGTCGTACCGCGCCGAGTCGCGATGCGCGGCACGGGGGAGCGGCGCGCGCCCGGCCGCCGCGACCTCGGCCACGGTCGCCGTGCCGGTCTCCACCATGGCCGCGAGCACCTGCGCCCGCCGGGACCTGGCCGCCTCGGGGTGCTTGATCGGGTCCGCGCGGACGGGCGAGCGGATGAGCCCGGCCAGCATCGCCGCCTCCGGGAGCGACACGGTGTCCGGGGGGTGGCCGAAGTAGGTCCGCACCGCCGCGCCCACCCCGTAGCTGCCCTGGCCGAAGTACACGGTGTTGAGGTAGCGCTCGAGGATCTGGTTCTTGGTGAGGCTCCGCTCGAGGCCGATCGCGAGGGCCGCCTCGCGCACCTTGCGGTTGAAGGTCTTCTCCGGCGTCACCAGCGTGTTCTTCACCAGCTGCTGGGTGATCGTCGACCCGCCCTGCTCGAGGTTGCGCTCGTCGAGGTCGCGCACGGCCGCGCGGGCCACCCCGCGGGCGTCGACGCCGTCGTGGTCGTAGAAGCGGCGGTCCTCGATGGCGAGCACCGCGTCGATCACGACCTTGGGGATCTCGTCGAGCCGCAGCGGCCGTCGGTCCTCCTCCGCCTCGAGGGTGGCGATGAACGACCCGTCCGCCGCGACGACCTGCGTCGTGAGCGCGAGCCCGCCGAGCTTGTCCGGGTCGACCGGGATGGTTCGCAGGCAGCCGGTCGCGGCGAGCCCGACGGCGCACGTGACGAGCAGCGCGCGGCGTGCCCGGCGCGGACGCGCGCTCATCGGTCGACCCACCTCCGCTGCATCGGCGTGCCCTCGCGCGCGCTGAAGACGAGGTTACGCCGTTCGGAGCAGTAGGACGGGCACCGACGCGCTGCGGGGGCGGCCGGCCCCGACGCTAGGCTGCCCGCCATGTCTGCTGACCCGGGGGAAGACGTCGACGAGCGCGACGCGGCGTCCCTCGAGCGGCTGCTCTCCGGGACCGCGCAGGTGCTCCCCGAGGGCGGGCTCGCCGCGAAGCTCGCCCTGGCCCGGGCGGAGTCCCGCCCGCTGCGGGTGAAGTTCGGCATCGACCCGTCGGGCGCCGATCTCACGCTCGGTCATGCGGTGGCGCTGCGGAAGCTCCGCCAGTTCCAGGACGCCGGGCACCTCGCCGTCCTCATCATCGGCGACTTCACCGGCCAGGTCGGCGACCCGTCCGGGAAGACGGCCACCCGGGCCGCGCGGACGGCCGACGAGACCGAGGCCAACTCGACGACGTACTTCGACCAGGTGCTGCGCATCCTGGACCCGGACCGCATCGAGGTGCGCCGCAACTCCGAGTGGCTCGGCGCCATGACGATGACCGACGTGCTCCGGGAGGCGCGCGAGCTGACCGTCGCCCGGCTGCTGGAGCGCGACGACTTCGCCCAGCGCTTCGCCGGGCACCAGCCGATCTCGCTCGTGGAGTTCCTCTACCCGCTGCTGCAGGGCTACGACTCCGTGGCGGTCGCCGCCGACATCGAGATCGGTGGGACCGACCAGACGTACAACCTGCTCGTCGGCCGCGATCTCCAGCGGGCACACGACCAGCGGCCGCAGGCCGTGGTGACCGTCCCGCTCCTCGAGGGCCTCGACGGCGTCGAGAAGATGGGCAAGTCGCTCAACAACTTCGTGGCGATCGCCGAGCCGCCCCCGGAGCAGTTCGGCAAGCTGATGTCGTTGCCGGACAGCATGATCGGGCGCTACCTGCGCCTGTGCACCGACCTTCACCCCGGCGAGATCGCGCAGATCGAGGAGGCGGCCGCCGCGGGGGGACCGGCGGCCGGCCAGGCGAAGCGCCGGTTGGCGCGCGAGGTCGTGACGCTCTACCACGGTGCCGACGCGGCGGGCGCCGCCGAGGCGCACTTCGACCGGGTGGTCCGCGACCGCGGGACCGCCGACGACGTACCCGAGGCCCAGCTCGGTCCGGGCGACCCGGTGCACCTGCCCGCCGCGCTGCGCGCGGCCGGCCTGGCCGCGTCCACCAGTGAGGCCCGTCGACTTATCGACACCGGGGCGGTGCGGGTGGACGGCGTCCCGCTGGGGGAGTACGACGTCGCGCGCGAGCTGGTCAGCGGCCGGGTGGTGCAGTGCGGCAAGCGGCGGCAGGTCCGGTTCGTCGAGCCGTCGACCTCGACTTGACCGGGCCTGAGGGCATGCCTAGAGTCGCTCTTCGCTCGCGGGACACCGGACGCCGCACTTTCGGCCGGTCCGCGGGCCACCTTCCTCTCTCTTCGGCTCCGCCTGCAGCACGCGTGCGGGTAGGGCCGGGCGAGCCGTGAGGTGAGCCCTGATCTGACGTTGCTGGGCCTTTGACACCGGCGTCCGATCGGACTAACGTTACGCAGGTTGCCCCACGACCGGCCCAACGGCTCGGTCGAGGTGCGCGCCCGTACCTTGAGAACTCAACAGCGTGCCAAAAGTCAGTGCCAAAAAACCTCGTCAGCCGAGGCGCCGGCACACCCGTCTGGGTGGTCCGGCACGTCGGTCGAGGATTCCTTTGGACAAGACAGACGAAATGTTAGTGAACGTCTGCCGAGTCCAGGATCGAGGCCTCCCTTGGCGGGGAGGCCTCACCATCCGGTTCCCCTCGCCAGGGGGACCGGCTCCTGTGTCACCTCACCGTCGCCCGCGCGGGCGCCGGCTGTGGTCATAGACATCTACGGAGAGTTTGATCCTGGCTCAGGACGAACGCTGGCGGCGTGCTTAACACATGCAAGTCGAGCGAGGCTCCACTGGGGGTAACCCCGGTGGTGTCCTAGCGGCGAACGGGTGAGTAACACGTGGGCAACCTGCCCCTAGCTCTGGGATAACTCCGGGAAACCGGGGCTAATACCGGATACGACTTCCTGCGGCATCTCGGGAAGTGGAAAGAACTTCGGCTAGGGATGGGCCCGCGGCCTATCAGCTTGTTGGCGGGGTAACGGCCCACCAAGGCGACGACGGGTAGCCGGCCTGAGAGGGCGACCGGCCACACTGGGACTGAGACACGGCCCAGACTCCTACGGGAGGCAGCAGTGGGGAATATTGCGCAATGGGCGAAAGCCTGACGCAGCGA
>DATLNF010000008.1:0-3188 GCA_035536955.1 Mycobacteriales bacterium
CCCGCGGTGACCCGGGCCAGGTCGGCGCGGTCGATGAGCACGAGCCCGGGCTGGGTGTTCGGGACCGGAGCCTGGCTGGTGACCACCGCGATCCCGGCCACACTCAGCGGCGTACCCGGCCCGTCGCCGACCGTCGGCAGCAGCCCGTCCCCCGCGGCCGCGCGGGCGACCGCGACCGGGTCGCCTACTCGGAGACCCAGGGCGCGCGCCAGGGTCGCCTCGACGACGACTCCCCCGGAGCTCGCGGCGGTGCCGTCGATGAGCAGCGGGCGGTCGACGGTCTCGCTGGTCTCCGGGGCAGCCACCAGCCGAGCGAGCAGCGGTCGGCCGTCGACGCGCAGCGTGCCGAAGGTCTCGGCCCGCGGCTCGGTCGCGGCCGCGACCCGCGGGTCGGTCGCGAGGCGGCGCAGGAGACCGGCGTCCCCGGCGCTGACGACGACGTGCGCGCCGTTCGCGCGGTCGAACGCCCGCTCCCACGGCCGGTCGGCCTGGTCGCGCAGCACCAGGCCGAGCGCGAGCGTCGTCGCCGCGACGGTCAGGCAGCACAGCAGGAGCAGCGACGCACGCCATCTCGAGCGCAGCCCGGCCAACGCGAGCTGGCCGTGCACGCCCACGTCAGCGCTCCGCTTCGACGAGGTCCGACAGACGTAGGCGCCGGGTCGTGTCGTCGAGCCGGGTCTCGTCAACGAAGCGGCCGTCGCGCATCGTCAGCAGCCGGTCGGCGGTGGTGGCGACCCGCGGGTCGTGGGTCACCAGCACGAGCGCGCAGCCGGACTCCCGGACCGAGGCGAGCACGTCGAGCAGGTCCGCGGTCGCGACGGAGTCGAGCGCGCCGGTCGGCTCGTCGGCGAGGAGGACCTCGGGCGTCGTGACGAGTGCCCGCGCGATCGCCACCCGCTGGCGCTGCCCGCCGGAGAGTCGGACCGGTACGGCGGTCGCGACGGCGGCCACGCCGAGGCGCTCCAGCAGCTCGCTCGAGCGGGACCGCGCGACCTTCGCCGACATGCCGCCCAGTCGGGCAGGGAGCTCGACGTTCTGCCGTACGGTCAGCGTGTCGACGAGGTTGTACGCCTGGAACACGACACCGATGTGCCGCCGTCGCAGCTTGGCCCACTCGGTCTCGGAGCAGCGGTCGACCCGACGGCCGGCCAAGTGGATCGCTCCCCCGGTCGCAGCGTCGAGACCGCCGAGCAGGTGCAGCAGGGTGGACTTGCCGCAGCCGCTCGGGCCCATGACGCTGACGGCCTCCCCCGCGGCCACCCGCAGGTCGACGTCGTCGACCGCCGGCGCCGGGGCCCCGTCGTACACCTTGCGCAACCCGCGTGCCTCGAGCACGGTCATCGCGCCCCTCCCCTCGTGTAGTGCCGCTCGCAGAGCTCGAGCCAGCGCAGATCTGCCTGCAGGTGGAGCGCCGCGCCCTCGACGAGCAGCGCAGCCGTCGAGCCGGCGGGCACCTCGGCGCCGAGCCGCTGCACCTCGCGCAGCCGGCGCAGGTGCGCACGGCGCTGCCGGTCGACGAGCGTGATCGGGTCTGCGACGCGCGCCGCCTCCGCCAGCACCAGCTTGACGAAGAACTCCGATCGGACGGGGGCGCCGTCCACCGTCTCGTCGACCCAGCGGACCAGCTCGTCCCGCCCGACGGGCGTGAGCTCGTAGACCCGCCGGCTCGGCCCACCGCGCCCCTCCGTCGGGACCGACGTGACGAGCCCGGCGCTCTCCAGCCGACCGAGCACGACGTACACCTGGCCGCTGTTGAGCTCGCCCCAGATGGCGCCGAACTCGGCATCGATCGCCTGCTTGAGCTCGTAGCCGTGGGCCGGCTCCTTGGCCAGCAGCGCGAGCAGTGCGTGCTTCACCCGGCGACAGTACCTATCTGTTAGGTACTACGCAAGCCTCGGTGCCGTGGTCGCCCATTCGGTAGCCGACGCCGACCCGCGGACCTCGGCCTACAGCCGGATGACGTCGAGGCCCGGTACGTCCTCGTAGTCCTCGTCCTGGGTCACCACCGGCATGCGGTGCGCGATCGCCGTCGCCGCGATCCACGAGTCGTTGAGCGGCATCCGGTGGCCGGCATCGCGCAGAGCGAGGCGGAGCGCCGCCCAGGCCCGGGCAACGGCACCGTCGACCGGCAGCGGCTCGATCTGCTCGGCTCGCAGCAGCGTCTCCAGCCGGCGTACCCGGGCATGGGCCGTCTCGGCCGCGAGCACGCCGAGCCGCAGCTCGCCGACCGTGACAACGGACACGGCGAGGTTGAGCGGCGGCAGCGCGGCGAGGGGGCGTTCCTGCTCGAGCGCGATGAACACGGACGTGTCCGCAAGGGCGACCTCCGCTCGCGCGGCGCCCCGGCGCGGCGTCATGCGAGGGGTTCGTCGTCCGTCGTGTCCGGGACGAGCTCGGCGAGCTGCGCCGAGAGCGCCGGATCGGCCAGCCAGTCGACCGGAGCAGCCATGAACGAGTCCCAGCTCATCGTCGTGGGGCGTGCCCCCAGTGGCGAGAGCTCGGCGACCGGGCGACCGCTCACTGTCACGCGGAGCCGTTCTCCGGACTCCACCCGGCGAAGCACCGCGCTGACGTCGTTGCGCAGGTCGCGGGCGGGGATGTCCTCCACTCCGCCACTGTAGCAGAGTTGCTACACAGGCTTGGGGAGTCCGTCATGCCGCGGAGGCGAGGCCGCCGGAGAGCACCCAGGACTCCCACCGGCAGCCCTCGACGGCGAGCAGGTCGGTCGTCAGCCGGCCGTCGAGCTCGGCGAGCAGGTCGCGGTAGAGCTCGATCGCCCACGGCGGGCACGGCACGCCGTGGACCTTGACCAGCGCGCGCTCCAGATCCGGGAACGACAACAGGATCTGCGCCAGGCGCGTCCCGATCCCTTGCGGCGGTGGCTTTCCCTCGCCGTCGATGAGCGCACACGTCCCGCCACCCTCGTCGCCCGGCAGCGGCAGCCACAGCTCGACGTCGTACGGCTTCGTCGCCCCGATCCCCTCGTCGTGCAGGAAGGTCACGTAGGCGTCGTAGGCGGGCAGGGCACTCCGTGGACCTTGACCAGCGCGCGCTCGAGATCCGGGAACGACAGCAGGATCTGCGCCAGGCGCGCTCCGATCCCTTGCGGCGGTGGCTTTCCCTCGCCGTCGATGAGCGCGCACGTCCCGCCGCCCTCGTCACCCGGCAGCGGCAGCCACAGCTCGACG
>DATLNF010000009.1:0-40304 GCA_035536955.1 Mycobacteriales bacterium
CGAACTGCTGCATGGCCTCGTCGTCGATGCCGGCGCCGTCGAGCACGACGGCCAGCGCGTTGCCGTAGTACGGGATCGCGCCGAACACGTCGACCTGTGCGAACGCGCGGGACCGGGTCATGCCGACCATCCGATCTGACGAGGCGGGTTCGAAGCGCGGACGTCCGCGAACGCGGCGGCGCGCCCCGGAAGTATCGGCGTGCTCGGCCGCTTCCTCCCGGCGGGACGCTAGGGGTGTCGAAGCAGGCGCAGGAATCGCTCGGCGTCGCCGGCGCGGGGGAGGTTGTTGAACAGCACGTAGGGCGCAGAGCGGTCGCGGATGCGGTCGCGGAGCCCCCGCAGCTCGTCGTCGGTGTGGACGTGACGCGACCCGGTGGTTCCGTGCAGCCGGTAGTACGTCTGCTCCGGAGTCACTGTTTCTCGTTGCATCGGGTCGACGACATGGGTGAGGTCGAGGTCCCGGCACAGCTCGGCGACGAGATCGTCGGGCCACTCCCCGCGCGGCTCCCACAGCAGCCGGGCGTCCGGGCGGGGAACGCTCGAGAGCAAGGTGCGCATGCGCTCCACGTTCTCGCCCGTTGGGCGGAAGCTCCTCGGGCACTGAAGGAGCACCGCTGTTGCCCGCAGGATTTGCGCGCACTCGACGGTGCGCTGCCAGGCGCGGAGCACGGGCGGAGTCGACCGGAACTCGCCGACCTGCCCTCGCTCGTCCTCAGGCAGCGGAGTCTTCATCCGCCGGTAGGTCGGGCTCCCGGACGCGTGGGTGATCAGCTGCCATGCCTTGATCGTGAACTCGAACGACGGCGGCACGGTGCTGCGCCACCGCTCGAGGAGCGGGTCGGGGGGCGGCTCGTAGAACGTGTGCTGCACCTCGAGCAGCGGGAAACGCTCGACGTAGGTCCGCTGCGACATCGTCCATCCGCAGAGACCCACTCGCGCTCGTTGCTGAGTGCTCACGAGACAGTGACTACCCCGTGGGCGCAGGTCGAGCCCGCACCAGGCTCAGCAGCGTCGCCGCACGCCGATGACCGGACCGGTCGGGCCGCCGCTCGGACCAAGCCGCCCAGGCGCATCCGCGGCCGCCGGCCGCCACGGCACCGCCGTAATCGTCGCCTGCGCTCGCGTCCCGTGGCTGGCCGCTGCTATGGCCGACGGCCTAGGCGGCGCTCGACCTCACGCAGGTCGTCGTCAAGGTCGAACGGCAGCACCCACGGGCCTCGCTGCGCGGCGATGCGGTCGAGCAGGCCAGCCGCGACAGCGTCGTCGGTGGTGATCACGGCTTCTGCGCCGAGGCAGCCGAGGAGCTCGAGCAGGAGCATCTCCCGCGTCTCAAGGATCGCGCGGGCGTCTGCGATCTCATCGGTGGCTTCGTCGGTGCGGCCGAGGCGGTGGAGCACGATGGCCCGCCGCCACCTCAGCATCGCCGCGTCGGCGACGGCGTCGACGGGCAGTCGGGCAAGGCCACGGTCCAGGAAAGCCAGCGACTGGACGAAATCGGACTCACGCCGGGCAACACCCGCGAGGACAAAAGTGGCGTCGGTCGGCTGCAGAGACAGTGCGACCACCCGCTCCCACGCCCGCTCTGCTAGCTCACCGGCCTGCTGGGGCTCCCCTAGCAGGAGTAGCGCAGCGGCGGACGCCACCTGGCCGATAACCTCCCACGCGGTCATGCCGTCGAAGACCGCCGGATCCTGCACCTGCTCAAGCACGGTCCAGGCCTCTGTACCTCGACCTTGGTCGATCAGGGTGCGCGCCAGCCTGACCTGGTGGATCGGCCTCATCTGCAGCCCGGCAGTGAGGGCCGCTCGGGAGACGCGCTCGGCCTCGACAGGCTCGACGAGGCGCAGAGCAGAGGCCATGCTGATGGCCCGCTCAGCGTCGAAGGCAAGCGCCGCCGCGGGATCGAGCCGCGGCCTCACCTGCGCGTACTCCTCGACGTAGGCGGTGAGGGCCGCGCGACTGTCAGAGAGCGCAGCGACCACCACGAGCACGTTCGCGTGCATCCCGGGGTCTCCACAGATCCTGGCCTGCTCGAGGCCCGCGTGGGCGACCTCTCTCGCTTGATCCGCGCGGCCGAGGGCCTTCAAACTCTGCACGGCGACGCCGGAGAGCGGGGCCCGCTGAGCCGGGTCGCTGGTGAGCTTCTCAGCCGCTAGCTTCCAGGAGAGCGAGTCGAGGATCAGGCCGCAGTGGTACAGCCCGTCCTCTACTCCCACGGCGAGGGCGACCGCATCCGCGTCCGCGCCGGTTGACCGCAGGTGGTCCCAGGCCGCGCGGAGGTGGGGAAGCTGGCGGGCGACGAGGTGCACCGACGTGGACCACGGCCGAGGGCGGGTGAAGATGTCCAGCACCTGCTGGGCATGTCGGTCGTGACAGTCGGCCTTCTCCTGGTCGTCGAGGTGTTCGGCGGCGTAGTCGCGGATGCTGACCAACAGCCCGTACCGGGTGTCGCTGCTCACCTCGCTGGTGCGGACCAGGCTCCGGTCGACCAGCACCTCGAGCAGGTCGAGGACGTCGAGATCGGCACCCCCGACCGCCTCGACCATCTCGTAGTCCGTCGGAGCAGGCAGCACCGACATGCGGGCCAGCAGCCGCTGCTCGTCCGCACTCAGCGCGTCAAAGGACCAGGCGATGGTGGCCCGCAGAGTCTGGTGCCGCTCCGGCATGTCGCGCGATCCGCCGGTGAGGATCCCGAGTGCGGAGTCGAGGCGAGCCAGGAGCTTGTCGACGCTGAGCACCTTCGTCCGCGCGGCCGCCAACTCGAGCGCCAGCGGGTGCCCGTCGAGTCGGGTGCAGATCGCCGCCACCGCGGGGGCTGTGTCATTCGTGACGGCGAAGTCAGCGCGAACGGCGCACGCCCGGTCGACGAAGAACCGAACCGCCTCGAAGGTTGATAACTGCTCCGCGGTCGGCGGGGGCTCCGACGGGTCCGGCAGCGACATCGGCGTCAGCTCGACCTGGCGCTCCGAACGGACCCGCAGCGGCTCGCGGCTGGTCGCCAGCACCCTCGACCGAGGAGCGCGGCTGATCAGGTCAGCGACGAACGTCGCGCACCCCATCACCTGCTCGAGGTTGTCCAGCACCAGCAGCGCCGGCGCCGCCGTCAGGGCGGCGACCAGAGCGTTCGCCGGATCGTCGGCGCCGTAGCGGACGCCGACGGCCTCGGCTACCCGTGCGGGCACCAGGGCGGGGTCGGTCACCGCCGACAGGTCGACGAACCACACGGCTCCGACGTCGGGGTCACCGACCAGCTCCGCGGCGGCCTGCAGCGCGAGCCGGGTCTTGCCCATGCCGCCGAAGCCGGTCAGCGTGACGAGCCGGTGGGCCCGAACGGCGTCGACCAGACCTGCCAGCTCGGCCTCCCGGCCGATGAACGGCGCGGCCTGCTCAGGGAGGTTGTGCGTCGCCACGTCGAGGCTCGCGAGCGGCGGAAACTCGTCGGGTAAGTCGTTGAGGTCGAGCTGCCAGACGTGCTCGGGGCGGGTGAGGTCTTTCATCCGGTGCTCGCCCAGGTCGATGACCGAAGCTCCGGGGGGAAGCTTGTCGCGGACCACCTCGTACACCGGCGCGCTGAGCAGCGTCTGCCCGCCGGCGCCGAGACCGCGCAGCCGCGCACACCGGTTGACCGGGTCGCCGTAGAGGTTCCCACCCCGCTCGGTGACCTCACCGAGGTGCACCCCGATCCGCTCCTTCAACGGAATGCTGGTGGGCCACGGCTCCGCAGCCAGCTCCCGCTGCACCTGCGCGACAGCGGCGATGGCCTCGGTCGCGGAGCGGAACGCGGCGAAGACTGCGTCGCCCTCACCCTGGTCCACCGGCCGAAACCCGCCGTGCTCGGCGACCGCGCCGTGCACGATCTCGTGATGACGCGCCATCGCCGCGTCCATCGCCGCCGACTCGTCCTGCCACAACCGCGTGGAGCCCTGCACGTCGGTCAGGACCAGCACCAGCGTCTCCACGCACACCCCTTCTGCGATGCGGTCGACCGCGATCCTGGCAGAGGGATCGATCCCGGAGCGGCCGCTCGGGCCGGCCGGCGCACGCCGGCCCGAGCGCGCGCGGCTTAGAAGCTGAAGCGGAGCGCCTTGCTGATGAGGTCGGTCAGCAGCTTGAGCACCGAGTCGTTGGTCAGCAGCTTGTAGAGCACGCCGCCGAAGCCGCACGCCGCGACAGTGCCGACGGCGTACTCGGCCGTCGTCATGCCCGCGTCGCCCCGCCGCATCGCCTGGATCCGTCGCATGTGACCTCCCGGTCGTCGAGCCAGGTGCCCGGCCTGAGGCCCGGCAGCGGAGCGACCGCCCCGCGACTCCACGATCGGGCGTGTACGACGTGCCGCAGGTCGACGCCGGCGGATCTGTGGATGCCGGCATCGCACCCGGTCAACCGCCGAGGTCGAGCGTGCCCATCAGACCGGCGACGAACGGGACGACGCCGACCACGACGAACGCCGGAAGGAAGCAGATGCCGAGCGGCGCGACCATCGCGACCCCGGCCCGGCGGGCGGCTGCCTCGCCGGCGAGCCGACGCTTCTCGCGCAGCTCCACGGCCATCGCGTCGAGGGTCCGCGCGGGGGACGCTCCCGACTCCGTCGCCCGCGCCAGCGCGGACGCCAGGGTGCGGAGCGCCGGCGTCCCCGTGGCGACGACCGGCGCCCACGCGTCCGGCATCGACATCCCCAGGCGCAGTCCACGGGCTACCTCGGCGAGCATCACGCCGAGGCGTCCCGGCACCGCCGCGGCGACCTCGCAGAGAGCAGCGCCCGGGGCCGCGCCGGCCACGATGCAGGCCGAGAGCAGGTCGCAGGCCATCGGCAGCGACCGCTCGACGGACGCAGCGTCCGCCCGCTCCCCGCTCGTCGCGTCGCGCCGCGCGAGCAGACCGACGGCGGAAACTGCGGCGGCACCGGCGACTGCACCCGTGGCACCGCCGACGGCGACGGCGATGCCGAGCGCGCCGAGGATCCCCGCCATGGCACCGAGGCCGGCTCGAGGCGGCCCAGCCGGCATCGCACGCGGGGCCGCTTCGGCGGCGAGCAGATGAGCGAGCCGGTGGGCGCTTCCGCGCCTCCCCATCAGGATCGACGACGCGACGAGCGCCGCGACGACGAGCGCGGTCACCGGGCGGCTCTGCGGGCGAGCGCGCGTGTCCACCACAGCCCGAGCGCGTCGAGCGTGGCGCCCGCCGCGAGGCAGACGCCACCGGCCGGCGTCCGGAAGAACTGCACGGGCGACGCGCCGAGACCGGCGGCCATGAGGACTGCCACGCCGGGCAGCGCGGCGAGCACCAATGCCGACGCGCGCGGCCCCGCCAGCTGGGCGGCGACCTCGTCACGGCAACGCTCGTCGGCGGCCAGCCCGACGGCCAGCCGCAGCAGGCCGTCCGCGAGCCCGGCGCCGGAGGCGGAACTGACCCGCCAGCAGGCCGCGACGGCGCGGAGGGCCTCCGCACCTGGTGGGCCCGGGATCAGGGAGTCCGCCACGTCCAGACCCAGCCGCGCACCGGACGCCACCGCCGCCCGGTGCGCCGCCAGTGGCGCGGGCGCGAGCTCCGCGCCGGCAGCCAGCGCGGCATGGGGGGGCGCGCCGGCCAGCAGCTCGCCGGCGACGAGGCGGAGCACGTCCGGGAGCGAACGGCGCACCGCCTCGATCCGACGGGCGGCGCGATGTCGCCGCCACACCTCCTGCGTCGCCGCGCCGACCACGGCCCCGATCACGAGAGCGACCGGCGTGCGCACGACCGCGTACGACGCCACGGCGGCGGCCAGTGCGCCGGCCCGCGCCCGCACGATCTCCGGCGCGACCGCGCCCACCCCACCGCCGCGTCCGTGCGACGGCCTCTGCAGCCGGGGCGCCGGCGTGGTCCGCAGCCACGCGGCGAGGGCGACCGCGCCCACCGCACATGCCTGCGCGCCGGTCATCAGCAGCCGCCGGGAAGCGGCACCCCGCGGGTCGCGGTCATCGCCGCAAGCGCGTCCCACGCCGGACCACGGGATGTGCCGCCACGGCGTACCGCGGAGACGGCTGATGTCACGTCGACCGCACCGGCCGGCGCACGGCAAACGACGGCCACCTCGGCGACGCGGCGGACCCCGTCGGGGTCGCGCCGGAGGTGGATGACCGTCTGCACGCCCGCAGCGACCTGGCTGTGCAGCGCGTCGCGGGCGAGTCCCGCAGCGCCGGCCAGCGCCTCGAGCCGCGCCGGCACGTCGGCGGTCGCGTTGGCGTGCACCGTGGACAGCCCGCCCTCGTGCCCGGTGTTCAGGGCCGCGAGCATCTCGACCACCTCGGCGCCGCGCACCTCGCCGACGACGATCCGGTCAGGGCGCATCCGCATGGCCTGACGCACGAGGTCGCGCATCGTGACCTCGCCGGCGCCGTCGACGTTGGGCGGTCTCGCCTCGAGGCACACCACGTGCGGGCAGGCCGGGCGCAGCTCGGCGGCGTCCTCCACGACGACGACCCGGTCCCGCGGGTCCGCGAGCCCGAGCAGGCACGCGAGCAGAGTCGTCTTGCCGGTGCCCGTGCCGCCGGTGACGAGCGCGGACAGGCGGGCCGCGACAATCGCCGACAGGGCAGCCGCGATCGCCGGCTCCACGGAGCCGCGCTCGACCAGGTCGTCGAGGGTGAACGACTGCCGGCCCAGGGTGCGAAGGGAAACGGTCGTCGCCCGGCGGGAGATCGGCGGCAGGACGGCGTGCAGTCGCGTGCCGTCGGGCAGGCGGGCGTCGACCCAGGGCTGCGCCTGGTCCAGCCGCCGGCCACTGGGCAGCAGCAGCCGCGCGACGAGTCGGCGTACCTCCTCGTCATCGGCGAACCGCACCCCGGCCGGCTCCAGGCCGTGGCCGCGGTCGACCCAGACCTCGTCGGGCGCGTTGACCAGCACGTCAGTGACGGTCGGGTCCCGCAGCAGAGGCGCCAGCGGACCGGCGCCGAGAAGGTCGTCCTGCAGCGACTGCAACAGCTCGAGACCCCGGTCGGTCCCGGTGAGCCCGCCTTCGGCTCTCACCGCGGCCGCGATCTGCGCGGCGGTGGGTACGCCGGTCTCCGTGGCGAGGCGCCGGCGTACCCGGACCAGGAGGTCGGCCTCACTCATGCCGCGGTCGGCACGCCGCCACGGCGCGCGTCGGGGAACACGGACCGGGCGAGCCGGGTCACCGCGCGCGTCAAGTGGCTGCGCCCACCCGTGACCAGCCCAGCCGGGAGCTCACCGGCGCAGTCGCGGTCGGAGCGGATGCTCGCAGCCAGCGGCAGCGCGACGGCGTCGGAGATCATCGCCGGGCTCAGCCCGGTCTGGCAGGGACCGCGGACGACGAGGCGGACGTCGGTGACGTACCGCGCGGCGAGCGAGGCGATCCGCGAGGTGGCGGCGGCCGCCCGCACCTCGCCGGTGGTCACGACGAGCAGCGTGTCCACGACGCCGAGCGCCTCGGCCATTACGTCGGGGTTGGCGCGGGGCAGGTCGACGACCAGCGCGGACGCGGCGCGCCGCGCGGCCTCCAGCACGCACGACACGACACCCGGGGACAGGTCGACATGCTCTCCGCGGTCCCAGGACAGGAGGCGAACTCCGTGGGCGAGTGGCACGGCCGCCGCGATCCCCTCGGCGGAGAGCCGGTGGCCCACCGCGGCCACGTCCGGCCACCGCGCCCCGGTCGCGTCCTCCGCGCCGAGCACCACGTCGAGACCCCCGCCGACGGGGTCGGCATCGAGGAGGAACGTCGGATGGCCGTCCCGCTGCGCGGTGAGAGCCAGCGCGACGGCGAGCGTCGTGGCACCCGCGCCGCCGCGTCCGCCGACGACCCCGACCACCGTGCCGGCTGGCGTCCCCTGGGCCGTGTCGGCAAGCCGGCCGACCAGCCACGCCTCGGCGTCCGGCAGGAAGATCACGTGGTCCGCGCCGAGCTCGACCGCGCGTTGCCACACCAACGCGTCGTCCAGGTCGTGCCCGACCAGGACGACTCCCCGGCGACGCGGCACCCGCGCCTCGACGAGGCTGCACGCGATGTCGTCGCCGACGAGGACGATCGGCGCGTCCGCCCACAGCCGCCGCGCCGCGGCGACGTCGGCGACGACGTCAGCCTCGACGGCGGCCGCTGCGACCAGTCGCTGGACGTCGCTTCGGCAGGCATCGCTTCCGGTGACCACGAGGGGTCGCGCCATGGCCGCACCTCCGCTGCTCGCCTCCACCACCAGCTGAAGGCTGCGACGGACGCGGGTCACGCGGCGGACGGCCACGACATCTGTGGACACCCGAGGCCTCGGCGCATCGGCGTACGGGGACGGACCTCGCCGGTCCGGCTGACCGGGCCCGGACATGGGACGACCCCCGCTGGGGGGGTAGCGGGGGCCGTCCGGGTCTGGCTCCGGGGGGTTGAGCCAGACGCGCCTGACGCCGGGGGGGGGTGGCGTCAGGACGAGGGGTCAGATCACCGTGCGGTCGCGCTGCAGCGCGGCCATGGCGATCAGGTAGACGATCGTGTAGACGACGATCGCGATCAGCGCGGTCGCCCAGTAGCGCTGGTCGTTGAAGACGCCGTCGAAGGGGCGCACGAAGACACCCGAGAGCGCGTCGATGGCGCTGACGAACCCGTTCTCCTCGCGCGCATCGAGCGCTTCGAGGAGCGCGTCGAGCCCGATCAGGGCGACCAGCGCTGAGTAGAGCACGGTGAGGATCGACGCGATCGTCTCGGCCGGAGAGCGGTGCTCGACGACACGGGTCTCCGCGACCTGGTCAACGGCGTCGTCGACGACGACTCTCCGGACCATGGCTCCCCCTTGACTCACTTCACGTGCTTCAGGACCTAGACGTACCCGAGGCGTTCCCCGGCAAACACCCCGCGACAACTACGCTTGGCGTCATGGCAGGCGCGGCGTTCTTCGACCTGGACAAAACGGTCATCGCCAAGTCGAGCACGCTCGCCTTCGGCCGGCCGTTCTACCAGGGCGGCCTGGTCAACCGGCGCGCCGTGCTCAAGAGCAGCTATGCGCAGTTCGTCTACCTCATCGCGGGTGCGGACGCCGACCAGATGGACCGCATGCGCGACTACCTCAAGCGACTGTGCGCCGGCTGGGACGTACAGCAGGTCCGCGACATCGTCGAGGAGACGCTGCACGACCTCATCGACCCGCTGGTGTACGACGAGGCGGTCTCGCTGATCGAGGAGCACCGGGCGGCCGGGCGGCACGTCGTGATCGTGTCCAGCTCCGGCGAGGAGGTCGTCGCGCCGATCGCCGAGATGGTCGGCGCGGACCGGGCCATCGCGACCCGGATGGTCGTCGCGGACGGCAAGTACACCGGTGAGATCGAGTTCTACGCCTACGGCCCGCACAAGGCCGAGGCCATCACCGCCCTCGCCGCCGAGCAGGGCTGGGACCTCGCCGAGTGCTACGCCTACAGCGACTCGATGACCGACCTGCCGATGCTCGAGGTCGTCGGGCACCCGGTCGCGGTCAACCCGGACAAGGCGCTCCGCCGCGTCGCGCTCGACCGAGGATGGGAGGTGCGCGACTTCGTCCGACCCGTCACGCTGCGGTCGCGCGTCCCGGGCCTGCCCCGCCCGGGCGCCCCGGTCCTCGCCGGCGCGGCCGTGGGCGTCGGCGCGGCGGCCGTCGGGTGGCGGCTGTACGCCGCACGACGGCGCAGCCGCGCGGCCGGGACCGGTCGCGGAGCGTGACTGATCGCTGACCGAAGTTGGGGGTTCACAACCTGGTTCGGTCGGCGTACAACAGCAGTGCGGACAACCGGTGCGGTGGGCGAAGTCCCCCCAGCGAATGCCCGTTCTCGAAGACCTACGTGCACCCACGTGCGACCAGCCGCGGGAGGCACGTCGGGGCGAGGAGACGCGCAAGCGCCCGACCACCCCGACGAGTAGGAGCACGCCTGGTAACCGAGGTCTTCGCGAGTGACGGCGCTCCAGCGGACAGCTGGGGCGCCGTTCGCTGTGCCGGCTCAGCCGCGCTCGAGCGCGGCGCAGATCGCGAGACCTTCGCTCGCCCCGGCCTCCAGCGCGTCGGCGCAGTGCAGCACCCACGGCCGGACGTCCCCCGCGGCGAACCGCGCTGCCGCCGCGGCGTAGGCGGCCGGGTCAGCCGCGTGCCCCACCTCGGGGGCCGTCAGCGCCTTCGGGTCGACCCCGCGCGAGAGGAGCACGAGCCGCGCTGCCGCGCGCGCGACCAGGCCGTTGCCCCAGGCGAACGGCTGCAGGGCGAGCACCTCGCCGTGCACGACGGCCGCCACGACGATCGCCGACGCACTGCTGGGGGCAGTGAGGACATCGGCGAGAGCTGACAGCCGACGGGAGACGACGAGCGGGGGCGGATCTCCGACGAGACGGGGACGGCCCAGCTCGGCGGTGGGCAGCGCCGCGGCGGCCGCGAGCACGTGCAGCCGGGCCAGCGCCTGCAGCGGCGCGCGCTCGAGAACGGGCGCCAGACCGCCGACCGCAGCGCTCACCCGCAGGGCGCCCTGCACGGCGGCGTCGTCGGTCCCCACCGACCCGGCCCGCAGCGACTCGAGGTCGACGTCACTGCCCTCGAGCGCAGCGGACGCGCGCACCGACCGCAGGCCCGCCTCGACCGAGATCTCGGCGCTGCGTCGTCTCAGCACGCGCTGGCCGAGCAGCCGGTCGACCTGGGCGCGCGCGGCGGTGACGCGCTCGGCCACGTCGGGCAGGCGCATCAGCGGAGCGAGCAGATCGTCGGCCACGACGGGCGACCCTACTGACGGCAGAGCAGGACCGGCCCGCCGTACGCCGAATCGTCCCAGTGACGTCCCAGAGAGAGGTGGCCCATGAGCCGCACCGGTCTCGGTCTTGCGCTCGCCGCGGCAGTCGTTCTCGCCCAGCCGGTCGGAGCCGCCCCGAAGCCCCAGCTCGTGGACCCCAAGGGCGACTACCCCGCCTCCGGGGCCGACCTGGTGTCCGCGCTCTTCACCACGCAGAAGGGCAAGGTCGTCGTGGTGGTGGAGTTCGCCGGCGCGCCCAACGCGCCGGTTCCCTTCGCCTACCAGCTGCGCTTCACGACGGACGAGGGGTGCAACTGGCGCGGGCACTACTTCGGCTCCACCGGCGAGGGCAGCGGCGGGTGCACGGGGTCCGACGCGAGCCCACCGGCGGTCAAGCTGAAGGGCAACACGATGACCTTCACGATGGCCGCCAAGGGCGCGCTCAAGCCCGGGACCGAGCTCATCGGGATCGCCTTCACCTCCACCCCCGGTGGGGTACTCGCCGGGACCCCGGGGGGCGACGAGGGCCGGACGGAGACGACGTACACCGTCGGCAAGTAACCGCGGTAGCACTCCCGCCGCGCATCGGCCAAGGTAGGGCGTACGCCGCAGACCTGGAGCCGACGTGACAGACGAGACGCTCGCCAACCTCCTCACCGAGACGCGGCGATTCGCGCCGCCGGCAGAGCTGGCCGCGTCCGCGAACGTCGACGCGTCGACCTATGACGAGGCCTCGGCCGACCGGCTCGCGTTCTGGGAGCGGGCCGCGCGCCGGCTGGCATGGGACGCCGCGTGGACGACGGTGCTCGACTGGCAGCCGCCGTACGCGAAGTGGTTCGTCGGCGGGCGGCTCAACATCAGCGTCAACTGCGTCGACCGGCACGTCGCCGCCGGCCGCGGGGACCGCGTGGCGTTCCACTGGGAGGGCGAGCCGGGTGACACCCGGACGCTGACATACGCCGACCTCCTGCGCGAGGTCTCCCGCGCCGCCAACGCGCTGACCGAGCTGGGGGTCCGCGCCGGCGACCGCGTCGCGATCTACCTGCCGATGATCCCGGAGACCGCGGTCGCGATGCTGGCCTGCGCGCGCATCGGCGCGACGCACTCCGTCGTCTTCGGCGGCTTCTCCGCCGACGCGCTCGCCGGGCGCATCCTCGACGCGGACGCCAGGGTCGTCATCACCGCCGACGGCGGCTACCGGCGTGGCGCGCCCGCCCCGCTGAAGCCGGCTGTCGACGAGGCGCTCACCCGCTGCCCCGGCGTGCGCACGGTGCTGGTCGTCCGGCGTACCGGGCAGCAGACGACGATGTCGGACGGTCGCGACGTGTGGTGGCACGACGTGGTCGACCGGCAGAGCGACTCGCATTCGCCCGAGTCGTTCGACGCCGAGCACCCGCTGTTCATCCTGTACACGAGCGGGACCACGGCGAAGCCGAAGGGCATCCTGCACACGACCGGCGGCTACCTGACGCAGGCGTCGTGGACGCATCACGCCGTCTTCGACCTCAAGCCCGACCGCGACGTGTACTGGTGCGCGGCCGACATCGGCTGGGTCACCGGGCACAGCTACATCGTCTACGGCCCGCTCGCCAACGGCGCGACGTCGGTGATGTACGAGGGCACGCCGGACACGCCAGACAAGGACCGCTGGTGGTCGACCGTCGCGAAGTACGGCGTGAGCATCCTCTACTGCGCGCCGACGGCGATCCGGACGTTCATGAAGTGGGGCGACGAGTACCCCGCGCGCCATGACCTGTCGTCGCTGCGGCTGCTCGGCAGCGTCGGCGAGCCGATCAACCCCGAGGCGTGGATCTGGTACCGCCGCACGATCGGCGGGGACCGCGGCCCGGTCGTCGACACGTGGTGGCAGACCGAGACCGGCGCGATCATGATCAGCCCGCTGCCCGGCGTCACCGAGGCCAAGCCGGGCTCGGCGATGCGGCCGCTGCCCGGGATCGCCGCCGAGGTCGTCGACGAGGGGGGCACGCCCGTCGCTCCGGGGGGCGGGGGGTACCTCGTGCTGACGGAGCCATGGCCGTCGATGCTCCGCGGCATCTGGGGCGACGACGAGCGGTACCGCGACACCTACTGGTCGCGGTTCGCGGGCCGCTACTTCGCCGGCGACGGGGCGAAGCTCGACGTCGACGGTGACCTCTGGCTCCTCGGGCGCGTCGACGACGTGATGAACGTGTCGGGCCACCGGATCTCGACGACCGAGGTCGAGTCGGCGCTCGTCTCGCACCCGTCGGTCGCCGAGGCGGCCGTCGTCGGCGCCACGGACGCGACGACCGGTCAGGGCATCGTCGCGTTCGTGACGCTGCGCGCCGGCGTCGCCGACGGCGACGAGCTCGCCCGCGACCTGCGCGCGCACGTCGCGAAGGAGATCGGCCCGATCGCCAAGCCCCGCCAGCTCCTCTTCACACCCGAGCTGCCGAAGACCCGCTCCGGGAAGATCATGCGCCGCCTGCTGCGTGACGTGGCTGAGCGGCGAGACCTGGGCGACGTGACGACGCTCGCCGACCCGACGGTCGTCGAGGCGATCCGCCAGAACGCCGCAGCGCACGCCGACGAGGCCTGACATGAGCCGCGACCTCCTCACCCACGGCCGCGACGAGCGGCCCGCGCGCGCGCGAGCCACTGCGTCGCCGTGGGTGTGCCGCCCGGACCGGCCGACCCGCGTGCTCGCGTCCGCTGCCCTCGTCGTGGCGGCCGTCGGCGCGCACACCGTCCGCACGTTCGAGCCGGCGCCACCGACACCGGTGCTGATGCGCACGGCGTCGGCACAGGGCCGGGCGCCCGGAGCGGCGGCGCTGTCCGCCCGCGCGGTCATCTCGGCAGACGGCTCGTTCATCGTCTCGCCGATCTCGCGACCGAGCGCGCCGGCCGCGCGGCGTGCGGCCGAGCTGGTCATGTCGAAGCAATGCACCAACATCGAGCGGCCGCGGTTCCGGCTGGTCCGCGGCAGCCCGCGGGGCCTGTCGGCGACCTTCGTCATCGGGCGGGCGACCGAGACGCCGCAGAAGCACGCCGGCTTCCAGCTCCGGCTGACCTGGGACGAGGGCCGCTACGTCGGCGTGGTCACGGAGGCGTACGGCGGCTGCCTTGCCGGGTGAGCGACGCGTCGACCTCCTGCTCGCAGGTGGGGACAGCGGTACGCCGGCGACTCCGCTCGGCCGGTTCGGCTCGGCGATCGCCGCCGCCGTCGCGGTCCAGCTGCTGCTCGGCGCGGCAGTCGTGGAGGACCGCCATGACCGCGGCGACGACCGACCGACAGCCGCCGCGTCGCCGAGTCCGAGGCCGTCGCCGCGGCAGCGCGTGGGCGGCGAGGAGGCTGCGGCGCGACGCCGCGCCGCGCTCCGGACTGCTCGGTTCGCCGCCGACTTCGAGTGCGCGGACGCGACCGGATTCACCTACGACATCGTCGAGGAGACGGTCGACATCGTGGAGACGGTCATCGAGGCCGGGAACCTGACGGTGCCGGACGGGTCGCGCCTGCGGATGAAGGTGACGCTCCTACCGGGCGCGACGTCGTACCGGGTGATCACCGCATCGCCCGACTGCCGCGGCTGATCACCGGCCGCGGCGGAGGTCGGCGAACCGCCGCTCCGCGTCGACGAACGCATGCAGCGGGTCGAGGAGGTCCTGGACGGCGGTGAGTGCGACCTCGAGCTCGCTGGTGCCGGCGGCGACTGCGACGGCGCCGCTCACTCCGGCGGCGGTCTCGGTCAGCGCGGCGGCGCAGGTCTGCCACTCGGCCTCGACCTGCGGGTGCCGCCACCCGGCGAGCTCCGCGCGCGCCGCGGCCAGCGACACCTCGAGGGTCTCCGCGCCGACCTCGAGCGGCAGCGGCAGCGACCTCGGCGACGACGGGACGCAGCGGATCATCGCTCGCTGGGCGAGGTCGACATGCTCCGCGCAGCGCTGGAACGCGGCGTACGCGGCCGCGAGGTCAGGGGCCAGGTCGCGCCGCCGGATGCCTCGCATGCGCCGATGCTACGGGCGGTTCCCAGCGGGTACGACGACGGCGTCCGCCACCACATCCGACGAGACGCGAGGACCGATGACCGCGCCGATGGCACCTCAGCCCGACCCCGACCTCAACGACCTGGGCGAGGGAGCGCTGGCCGAGGCGAACCTCGCCGACGGCGCCTCGGCCGGCGAGGACTCGCAGGTCGACGAGCTCAACCTCACCCCGGACACGCCCGGCCCGGCGGGGACCGGCGAGGCCGAGTAGCGGTACGGCGGCCCCGAACGCTGTGGGACGCTGCGGCCATGCCGGCCGACCGCGACGTCCTCGTGCCGGGCCCGTGGCGGCACCGGGACCTGTCCGCGAACGGCACGCGCTTCCACGCCGCCGAGGCCGGCGACGGTCCGCTCGTCCTGCTGCTCCACGGCTTCCCGCAGCTGTGGTGGGCGTGGCGGCACCAGCTCACCGACCTCCCGGCGCACGGCTTCCGCGCGGTCGCGCCCGACCTGCGCGGCTACGGCGCCAGCGACAAGCCGCCACGCGGCTACGACGTCTACACGCTCGCCGCCGACGTGGCCGGGATGATCCGCGCGCTCGGGGAGCGCAACGCGGTCGTCGTCGGCCACGACTGGGGTGGCCTGCTGGCGTGGGCGGTCGCCACCTTCTACCCGGATGTCGTGTCGCGGCTGGTCATCCTGTCGATGCCGCACCCGCTCCGGCTGCGGTCGCAGATCGCCGTGGACCCTCGGGGCCAGCTCCGCGCGAGCAGTCACGTCTTCGGCTTCCAGCGACCGTTCGTCGCCGAGCGGCTGCTGGTGAAGGATGACGCCGCCCGCGTCGGGCAGCTGCTGCGCGAGTGGGGTGGCCCGGGCTACCCCGACCTCGCGACCGAGCGCTTCTACCGGACCGCGTTCCAGATCCCGAACGTCTCGTACTGCGCGCTCGAGTACTTCAGGTGGGCAGTGCGGTCGGTGGTCCGACCCGACGGCTACCGGTTCGCGAAGCGGCTGCAGCAGGCAGTCGAGGCGCCCACGCTGCAGCTGCACGGCGCGCTGGACACGTGCATGCTGCCGCGCACCGCGCTCGGGTCAGGGCGGTACGTGCGCGGCGTGTACGAGTGGCGACTGCTCGACCACGTCGGGCACTTCCCGCCCGAGGAGGCGCCCGACCTGCTCACCGCGGAGATCGTGCGATGGGCGAAGGGCTGAGCGACCTGCGCGACGGCGACCCCGCCCGGCCACGGGACGCGCGGGGCCGGCCTCGGAACACGCGGCCGCGGGACATCACCGGCGCACCGCTCCCACCCGGGACACCGACGCCGTGGCGTGAGCGCCTGGCAGTGCAGGACCGAGAGACCGCGCTGCCCCCCGAGGAGGCGATCGCGGAAGCGCAGCGGCTGATCGTCGGCGGCGCGCCGTTCTACGCGCACGAGGTGCTCGAGGGCCCGTGGCATCTAGCGGCGCCGGCGGACCGCGCGTTCTGGCAGGGCCTCGCCCAGCTCGCGGTCGGGCTTACGCACATCCAGCGCGGCAACCGCACCGGGGCCGTGACCATCCTGCGCCGCGCCGCGGGCAACCTCACGGGCTACCCCGACGGTCGGCACGGGGTGTCGGTCACCCGGCTGGTCGCGACGGCGAGCGCTCTCGCCGAGCGGGTGGAGCAGGCCGGTGTCGCGGCCGTGCAGCCGGCGGACCTCGTGGTGCCGCTGCGCGACGAGTGAGCAGACGTCAGGCGGCGAGCGACCGCAGCTCGGCGGCGCGCGCGAGGTCGGCGAGCAGGCTGACGACCACGGCGTGGAGGGAGTCGTCCCGCACGGGTGCGTCGATCCGCACCGACGCGCGCGTCCACGTCGTGGGACCCGGTCCCGGCTCCGCCGCCAGCGTGAGGACGCCGGCCAGGCCTGGCTCGTCGTCCAGCCGCAGCTCGAACCTGGTGACGAACGCCTCGGCGGTGCGCAGCGTCGCCTCGGCTCGCACCGAGACCCCGCGGACGTCGGCGCGTGGGGTGCGGGCGACGGCGGCGACCAGCAGCGCGGTGCTCGTCGGGTCTGCCGCGATCGTGCGCTCGATGGGCTTGCGGGTCATCGCTGTCTCCCGGGGCCATAGGGGTGCTTGCAATAGTAAGCAACACCGCAAGCACCCGCAACCTTCCCGGACCGTGCCACTCAGTCGCAGTCCTGCGTGTCGACCCGATCCGTGCGGGCGGCGCCGGTGCGAGCGGCACCCGCGACCTCGTCTGCGGTGAGCGCGTAGCCGGTGTCCGCGTCGTTCGCATCCGCCGCGAAGATGACGCCGTACACCCGCCCGTCGGGCGCCAGCAGCGGCCCGCCGGAGTTGCCGGGGCGCACCACCGCGCGCAGGGAGTACACCTCGCGACGCACGGTCGAGCGCTCGTAGATGTCCCGCCCGACCGCGGTGATCTCCTCACGGATCCGGGCGGCGACCGCGGTGAACGGCCCGTCCTCCGGATAGCCGACGACCGCCGCATCGGCCCCGCTGCGCGCTTCGGCCTGGAACGCGAGCGGCGTGAGCCCGAGGTCGGGCACGTAGAGCACCGCGACGTCCCGGGCGGGGTCGAAGACGACGACGCGTGCGCGCTTGCGCTTGCCGTCGGCGAGCTGGACCTCAGGGTCCTTGACCCCTGCCACGACGTGCGCGTTGGTCATCACCCGGTTCGCCGCGTAGACGAAGCCGGTGCCCTCGAGCCGGCGCGAGCAGGAGCGGGCGACCCCGAGCACCTTGAGGACCCTGGTGCGGGTGCTCCGGACGGCCGGGGAGTTGAGCACCGCCGGATCCGGGGGCGCGATCGGCGCGGTCGACTTCGGGTTGAACCCGGCGAACACCTGGGGGAACCCGCGCTGGTCGAGCAGCTGCCGGAAGTTGGCGAACACCGCGGGTGCGGGCGGCAGCACCCCGTCGACGGCGCGCAGCACCTGCGAGTCGCGGACGTGCTGGGACAGGACGGTGTACGCCGAGTCCTTCGCCGCGGTGGCGAGCAGCCACGCGACGAGCAGCACCCCGACGGCGGACACCGCGGCTCCGCCGGCCGAGTCGACGAGTCGCGCCGGCCGCCAGACGACCCGACGGCGCAGCGCCGAGCCGATGGTCGTCCCGAGCAGCTGGCCGATGCTGGCGAGCACGAGGACGGTCGCGATGCCGACGACGCTGCGCGCGCCGCCGCTGGCTACGCGCTCGGCGAAGGTCGGCGCCACGAACGTCCCGGCGACACCGCCGCCGAGGAACCCCCCGAAGGAGAGGACGCCGACGACGAAGCCCTGCTTGTAGCCGGAGTAGGCGAAGACGGCCACGGCGACGAGGAGGAGCAGGTCGAGCAGGCTCACGTCCACCGGCTCGACTCTAGTGCGCGCTCCGCGGGCCGCTGCGCGCCGCGTGGCGGCGGCGGCCGCCACACGGTCGTGACCGCCGTCGACACCGCGAGACCCCACACCGCGCCGAGAGCGATGCCGCCCAGGACGTCCGAGAGGTACACCTGGCCGAGGAAGAGCACGGCGAGCCCGCCGAGCAGCACGACGCCGATCAGCAGCGTGGCGACGGCGACCTTGCGCGGCCAGCGCGGGATGCGCGGCAGCACGACCGTCGCGAAGGCCACGACGAACGCGGCGAGCACGGTCATCCGCCCGGACGGGAACGTCGACATGTCCGACCCGTCCAGCGACGGGATGTCGCGCGAGCGCTCCACGACGGCCTGCACCGCCTGCGCGAGTGCCACCGCGCCGCCGATCGCGAGCAGGAGCAGGACGAGCGCGCGCGGTCGGCGGTCCGCGACCCATGCCGCGACCCCGACGACGATCGAGAACGGCAGCAGGACGTCGGTCGAGAGCACGTCGCGGACGCGCCGCGTCACCTGCACGAGGTCGTCGGTCCGGCTGTCGGCGAGTGCGCGCCGCACCGGCTCGTCGACGTCGACCAGCCCGCCGGTGCCGAGTGACTCGCCGACCACCACGGCGAGCACGCCGCCCAGCAGGGCGAGCCCGAGCAGTGCGATCGTGAGCTGCAGCCCGGCCGCCGTCCCGGGCCGGAACCGGCGCGCCAGGAAGTCGAGCGGGCGGCGGTACCGCGCCCGCGCGGCCGCGACCCGCGGACGGGCGAGCTGGCGCCCCCACCACGCCCGCACCACGTCCTGGCGGGCGGCGACCTGTCGCGCTCCCAGCACGAGCAGGACGACGAGGCCGATCGTCACGGCGAGCAGGGTGGACGCGCGCCCGACGTACCCCTCGACCGTCTCCCACGAGTTGCCGCCGACGTAGCCCAGCAGCGTGAACCCGGTTCCCCATGCGGTCGCCCCGATGACGCTGGCGACGACGAACCGGCCGTACGCCATCCCCGAGGCGCCGGCCGCGAACGGCATGATCGCCCGCAGCACGCCGACGAACCGGCCGAGGATGATCGCCTTGATTCCGCCGGCCCGGATCCGCGCCATCGTCGCCTCGACCCGGGCGCGGCCCATCAGCGACCCCAGCCGGCTGTCGAGGAAGCGCGTCCCCAGCCGGCGCCCCAGGTAGAACCCCAGCGAGTCGCCGATGATCGCGCCGGACACCGCGCACGCCGCCATGACGGCGACCGGCACCTTGCCCTCGAAGGCGGCGACCCCGCCCAGGATCACGGCCAGCTCACCGGGTACGGCGAGGCCGGCGAACGCCGCCGTCTCGAACAGCGCGAGCAGGCCGACGACGACGGCGAACACCGGCCCGGGCAGTCGCGACAGCCGCTCGAGGAAGTGCTTCACGCCCCGCGCCAGGTCGCCGCCGAACGACACCGCGGCGACCACGACGGCGAGCACCACGACGAGGACGACGAGCCGCCGGGCCGTCAGCGATCCGGGAAGGCGCACTAGCCGGCGAGCTCTCGGACGAGGCTCGCCGCCGCGGCGGCGCGGGCGTCGACGGTCATGCTGGCGGTCCTCCGAGGTCCGGCGCGGTCGCCGGATCGTACGGCCCGCCGCCGCTGTGGTTGAGGTCACTGGGCCGGTCGAGCAGCTCGCCCGGACGCCATGGCCGCTCCCATCCGCCGAGTCGCAGCAGGAAGTCGACCAGTCCGGCGGTGAAGCCCCAGACCAGCAGACCGCCGACCCGGAAGCCGGGACCGGTGTAGTCCCCAAGGAGCCGCACCCGGCATCGGTTGGCCGGGTCGGCCAGGTCGGCGAGCGGCACCCGGACGACGCCGGCGACCTCCGCCGGATCGACGGCCGAGACGGCGCTCGGCTGCCGCCACCAGCCGAGCACCGTCGTGACGACGAATCCGCTCGGCGGGAGGAACAGCGGCGGCAGCGCCCCGAAGACGTCGACGCCGGACGGCTCCAGCCCGACCTCCTCCCGCGCCTCGCGAAGCGCGGCGGCCACCGGCGTGGAGTCCTCCGCGTCGACGCTGCCGCCCGGGAACGCCGGCTGACCGGCGTGCGAGCGCATCGTGTGCGCGCGCTCGATGAACAGCAGGTCCGGACCACCCGGCCCTTCCCCGAACAGCGCGAGGACCGCGCCCTCGCGTGCCCCGTCGACCGGCGGCCGGAACCGGCTGATGTCCTCAGACCGCACACCCGGGAGCGCGTCAGCCAGCGGCGTCAGCCAGTCGGGCAGCCGGTCGATCACCGGAGGGGAGCGACCTCGACGCCGAGGAGCTCCTCGATCTTCGCGCGGAGCTCCGCGGCGGTGAGCTCACCGACCTCACGGCGGACGACGCGGCCGTCGCCGTCGACGAAGATCGTCACGGGCGGCCCGGGCACGCCGACGGCGCTCAGCAGGGTCCGCCCCTCAGCGCGCACGCTGGGATACGCGATCCCGGTGTCCTGGATCGTGCGCCGGGCGGCGTTCTCGCTGGCGTCGTTGACGTTGATGCCGAGGAACCGCACGCGGCCCTCGGCGACGGCGTACACCTCCTGCAGCGCCGGCATCTCCTTGCGGCACGGCAGGCACCAGCTCGCCCACAGGTTGACGACCGACGGCAGCCCGCCGAGGCGGCGCAACGGCACGGTCCGGGACGACCCGATGCACGGCAGGCGGACGTCCGGCAGCCCGGCGCGACCCAGCCCGGCGGCCTGATCGGCCGTGAGCAGCTCGTCCTCCGCGGGGCAGTCGTCCGTGGCGATCGGCGGGAGGGCGCCGCGGGTCGGCTCGACGTCGTCCGGCCGAGGTGCGTCGTCGGAGCAGGCGGCCAGCACCAGCGCCGCGACCATGGTCACGACAAGGCCCACGGAGCGCGACCGTCCGGGGCGGGTCACGACGCTCCCGCCGCAGCGCCCGCGGAGGGGCACCGCCGGGCGACGGGGCATTCGCCGCAGGCGGGCCGGCGGGCGAAGCAGCAGCGGCGGCCGTGCCAGATCAGCCGGTGCGACAGGATCGTCCACTCCGCCTTGGGGATGAGGTCCATGACCGCGAACTCGACCTTCACCGGGTCGGTCTCGGCGGTCCAGCCGAGCCGTCGGGCCAGCCGGCCGAAGTGCGTGTCGACGGTGAGGCCCGGCACACCGAACGCGTTGCCCAGGATCACGTTCGCGGTCTTGCGGCCGATGCCGGGCAGGGTGACGAGATCCTCGAGCCGGTCGGGTACGACGCCGCCGTACCGGTCGCACAGCGCCTGACCGAGCCCGATGAGCGAGGTCGTCTTCGCCCGGAAGAAGCCGGTCGACTTGATCATCACCTCCATCTGCGCGCGATCGGCCCCGGCGTAGTCGGCGGCCGTCCGGTATGTCGCGAAGAGCCGGGGGGTGACCTCGTTGACCTTCTTATCGGTGCACTGCGCGCTGAGGACGGTCGCGACGGCGAGCTCCAGCGGGTTGGTGAACGTGAGCTCGCAGCGCGCGTCCGGGTAGGTCGCCGCGAGGGTGCGGTTGACCGCTCGGGCGCGGCGGACCAGCGCCGTGCGGGTCCCGGCCGGCGCGACCGGACGGGTCGAGTCCATGTCGGCCAGCGTACGACGACGCGACCGCGCGACCACGCTCACCCGGTTGGCCCACTCAAGCATCGGCGGCGCCGTGACGATGCCGGAGTGTCGGTAGCTGGCAGGTAGCAGGAAGTTCGAGGTGGGGCGTGACCACGCAGAGCGTGACGGCCCGCCCTCCGGCCCCGGTCCGCAGCTCGGAGTTCGAGCACCTCTCGCTCGACGCCCTGCGCGACTACCGGCGCGCCCTCGGGCAGGAGGAGAGCCGCGTCTCCTACTGGCGGCGGATCCTGCAGGCGCGGCTGGACACCGTGCGCGCCGACGGAGCCATCGGCGACGTCGAGTACCTCCGACCCATGCTGACCGAGGAGCGGGTCGCCGGCGGCCGCACCGCGCTCATCGAGATCGTCCCGGTCGACGACATCCCGCCGCTGCCGAACCTCGCCGAGCTCTGGGACCGCACGGCGGACTCCAGCAGCGACGAGGTCGCTCGGCAGACCCTGATCGGCGAGCTCGCGCAGGCCGAGACCCAGCTGTCGGCGTACCGCGCCGCCCTGCACCGGCGACTCGGCTCGGCGACCGGTGAGCTCATCGCCCGCTACCGCGAGAACCCCGCGCTGTGCCTCAGCGCCCTGCCGCTGCCCGCGCCGCGCGTGGCCGCCGGCTCCTGACTCCGGCTCAGTCGCCGACCTCGAGCACGACCTTCATCGCCGCCTTGCTCTCGAAGAGGCGATAGCCCTCGGCCGCGTCGTCAAGCGGAAGCCGGTGGGACACGACGACCGTCGGATCCACCTGGCCGGCGAGGACCGCGGCGAGCGCACGGTCCCACCACGCCTGCACGTTGCATGACCCGCCGAACCGCAGCGTGATCGCCCGGCTGAACAGGTTGCCCAGCGGCAGCGGGTGCTCGAAGTCGGTGTGGACGCCGATGACGCTGACCATGCCGCCCGGCCGGACGCAGTCGATCGCGGTGATCAGCGCCGCCGGGAGTCCCACGGTCTCGATGACCACGTCGGCCTGCTCGCCGAGGATCTCCTCGACGGCGACCGGGCCCGACCGCTCCGCGATGTTGACCGGCGTCGCGCCGAGCGACGCGGCAAGCTCGAGCCGGGACGGCACCAGGTCGAGGGCCAGCACGCGCTCGGCCCCGGCCGCCCGCGCGGCGAGCTGGGCGAAGATCCCGACCGGTCCCGACCCGACCACGACGACGGTGTCGCCGGGACCGACCTCGGCGATGCCGGCGGCGTACCAGCCCGTCGTGAGCACGTCACCGACGAACATCGCCTGCTCGGCCGAGACGCCGCCCGGTACGTGCAGCAGGTTGACGTCCGCGTGCGGGACCCGGACCAGCTCGGCCTGGGCCCCGGCGAGGTCCCCGAGGAACACGCCGTAGCCGAGGACGCCGAGGTCCGCGCAGTGGTTGAACCGCGCAGCACTGCAGGCCGTGCACTGGCCGCACGCGATCTGGAACGCGCCGACCACGTCGTCGCCCACCGCGAACCGGGTGACGGCCGCACCGGCGGCGACGACCGTGCCGACGTACTCGTGCCCGACCACTGCGCCCTCGAACACGCCCGGCACCCGGCCGTTGTAGAAGTGCAGGTCGGAGCCGCAGATCGCCGCCTTGCGAACGCGTACGACGACGTCGTCGGGCTGCTCGAGGTCGGGCTCGGCGACGTCTTCCACGCGGACGTCGTGGGCACCGCGGTAGACGACCGCGCGCATGGCATCAGCTCCCCCGTCTTCGCGACCCTAGTGCGCTTGACCGCAGCCGGGACGGGTACAGCGCTGGTGTGCTGACCGACGCCCTGCTCCCCCTCGTGGTGCTCGCGTTCCCGCTCGCGCTGATGGGTGCCCTGCTGCTGATGGAGTGGGTCGAGCGTCCCCTGCGGGTGGACGAGGTCGGGCTGCAGCTCGAGTCGTTCCTCACCAACGCCCGCCCGGAGGAGCTCGAGACCTTCGTGAGCGAGGGCTACGCACCGGCCCTCGACCGCTACTGGCGCCGCCGCCGGACTCCGGCCCCGTCGGGCTGAGGACCGCCCCCTACGATTCGCTCGGACACGCGTGCCGAGGTCGCGCGTGCCGTCGTGGCACGAAGGGGCGGCGTGGACACCATCCTCAGGTCGGTACCGCTGTTCGCCGGTCTCGGCGACGGCGACTGGGCCGCGCTGTCGGCCCGGCTGGCGACCGTCCGGGTGCGCCGGGGTGACGCCGTGTTCCACGAGGGCGACGCCGGCGACTGCCTGTTCGTCGTGCTGGAGGGCAAGGCGAAGATCAGCCGGACGGCCCAGGACGGGCGGGAGAACCTCCTGGCGGTCCTCGGCCCCGGCGACCTGCTCGGCGAGCTCTCGCTGTTCGACTCCCTCGACCGCACGGCGACCGCCGCGGCCATCACCGACCTGACGCTGAGCCGCCTCGGCGAGCGCGACTTCCACTCCTACCTCGACGACCGGCCGGCCGTCGCCAGAGCTCTCCTGCGCGTGCTCGCCCGCCGCCTGCGCGACACCAACGCCGCGATGGCCGACCTCGTGTTCACGGACGTCCCGGGTCGGGTCGCCAAGGCGCTGCTCGGCCTCGCCGACCGGTTCGGCACGGCGACCGCCGACGGCTGCCTCGTGCAGCACGACCTGACGCAGGAGGAGCTGGCCCAGCTGGTAGGGGCATCGCGCGAGACGGTGAACAAGGCGCTGAGCGACTTCGCCAACCGGGGATGGCTGCGTCTGGACGGCCGTTCGGTCGTGCTGCTCGACGCCACGCGACTCGAGCGGCGCGCGCGGTAGCCCCCGACAGCTAGGCCGGCTGCCCCACCACAGCCGTGAGCGCGGCCCGGGCCGCGGCGCGCTCGGCGACATGCTCCGTCGACTCGGCTCGCGCGACCGCCGCGCGCAGGTGCTTCTCGGCGCCGACCCGGTCCCCCGTCGCCGCCAGCACACTGCCGAGCACGCGCAGGGCGACGACCTCCGACCGAATGTCCTCGGCGGGGATCTCGGTCGCCCGCGCGGCCTCGACCAGTGCCTCCTCGACCCGTCCGGCGGCCAGCAGCGTCTCGGCGTGCAGGGCGACGACCTGCCGCATCGGCGAGAGCATCGTCGGCGGTCCTTCGCCCCCCGCTATCTCGCCGAGCACCGCGAGCGCCGAGTCGATCTCGCCCCGCGCGCGGGCGACCAGCCCGAGGACGACGCGCGCACCGGTGGACGAGCGCGGGTCGAGTCCCAGCTCCGCCTCGATCTCCACGACGCGCCGCGCGCAATGCTCCGCGTCGGCGAGACGCCCGCGGTCGAGGTGGCACCACGCGAGGACGTCCAACGCGAGCGACTCCGTCGTGGGGTGCCGCAGCCGCTGCGCCAGCTGGGCCGACTCGGTCAACCGACCGACCGCCTCGCCCTCGTCGCCTGCGCTGCGGGCAGCCGCGCCCGCGGCGAGCAGTGCGCGGGCGAGCCCCCACGAGTCGCCGAGCTCGCCGTAGATCTCGGCCGCCTCGCGCGCCGCTCGCAGCGATTCGGTCACATCCCCGAGACCACTCGCCGCGAGGGAGTCGATCGTCAGGCAGGCCGCGGTCCCCCAGTGATCGCCGACCTGCCGAGCGGGCTCGGTGACCAGCGCGGCGAGCCGCCGCGCCTCCCGCAGGCGCCCCTGCAGCAGACGGACCAGCGCCTCGGTGCCGACGCACCAGGCGAGGCCACCGGCGTCACCGAAGCCCGCGAACACGTCCGCCGCCTGCCGCAGCGCGTCGTCAGCCGCCGGGTAGTCGCCGAGGGTGGTCGCGTTCCAGGCGAGGTGCTGCAGCGCCCAGCCCGTGCCGCGGGCGTCGCCCACGCGACGGGCCAGCTCGAGCGCCTGCTCGAAGCGCGACTGCGCCGCGTGCAGCCGGCCGGCGAAGTAGTCCATGAGGCCCAGCTGGCGCAGGGCCTCGGCGACCACCCGGTCGTCCCCCGCGTCCGACGCCGCCGCCACCGCACGCACGAATGCCTCGGTCGCACCCGCCTCCTCCCCCCGCTTCCGCCGTACCTCGCCGAGGACGACGAGCGCGGCCCCCCGATCGCCGGGGGGGCCGACGTCGAGGACGGGGTGGAGGACGTCGAGCGCCTCGTCGAGCCGATGCAGACCCGAGAGCGCCTCGGCCAGGGCCACCCGCACGATGCGCTCCGTCGACTCGGGCAGCCCCCGCTCCCCGAGGGAGAGCGCGCGGCCGAGCAGGTCGGCCGCCGTCGAGTTGTCGTCACGGGCGAGCGCGGAGCGGCCGAGGCGCGCGAGCGCCGCCGCACCGTCGGCGACGACGGAGTACGCCGGGTCGTCGGGCCCGAGCCCCATCTCGCCGGCGAGTCCGGCCGCGAGCTCGGCCTGGGTGGCGACGAACACGTCCACCTCGGCGGGCCCGCCGGGCATCTCGGCGCCGGCCCATCGCGCGATCGCGGCGTGCCGACGGGCACGGTCCCGCTTGGGCAGGCCCGAGTAGGCCACCTCGCGGGTCAGCGTGTGGGCGAAGGTGAACGTGCCCTCCCCCGCCGCGACGACGACGTCGTGCTCGACGAGGGTCGCGACCCGCCGCGCGACCTCCTCCGCCCGGTCTCCGGACAGAGCGACCAGGGCCGCGACCCAGAACCTGCTGCCGACGACGGCGGCGTCCCGCAGCGTCGCGCGCGCGTCGCCGGGCAGCTCGTCGATGCGGGCGGCGAGCACCGAGTGGACGCCGGCCGGCAGCACGTGCGGCGGCAGCTCGCCGGTGACGACCCAGCCGTGGTCGGCGCGCACCAGCAGCCCCCGGTCGACCAGCAGGTGCAGCAGCTCGGCCAGGAAGAACGGGTTCCCCTGTGCCCGGTCGAGCAGCGCACGTCGGGGCGCCGGGTCGAGGTCGGAGCCACCCAGATACGCGCGCAGCAGCCGCTCGGCAGCCGGTGCCTCGAGCGGCGCGAGGGGGAGGAGCATCGCGTCGGGCAGGCGCTCACTCCACGCGGCGTGCCGCTCGAGGAGCTCCTGCCGGCCGACGGCGAGCATCGTGACCGGGCCGGTCACCCGCTCGGCGACGGAGACGAGCAGTTCGACCAGGCCGCGGCCCGACCACTGGAGGTCGTCGACGACGAGCAGCAGCGGACCCTCCTCCGCGAGCGCGTCGAACAGCCACACCAGAGCCGTCGGGACGTCGTCGCCACGGCGGTCGGTCTCCCCCGGGGGCGCGCTCTCGCGCGGCGCGGCCGGCTGCTCGTCGGCCAGGCCGAGGAGCCCGAGCAGTGTGTCCGCCAGCGAAGCCGCAGGCCATGCGGAACGCGCCGGGTGCTCCAGCCGGCTGACCAGGCGCCGCGCGCGCTCGCGTGCCTCGTCGTCGGAGTCGTCGTCACCGATGCCGCAGGCCGTGCGCACCATCTCGACGACGGGGGCCAGGTCACGGGCCCGGCCGTAGGGCGCGCACCGGCCCACCAGCACCCGCGAGCCGGGCAGCTCGCCGACGACGCGCGCGAGCTCCCGCCAGAGCCGGGTCTTGCCGAGCCCGGCGTCCCCGGTCAGGACCAGCGACGTCGGCGTACGCCGATCCACCGCGTCGCGGACCCGGCTCACCAGCAGGCCGAGCTCCGCCTCGCGCCCGGTGAGCGGCGCCTCGTCGCCGAGCCCGAGCCGGGCCGAGGCCCGCCGGCGCAGCCCGATGAGCTCGTAGGCCGCGACCGGTTCGCGCTTCCCCTTCAACCGCAGCGGCGGCAGCGCCCGCCACGACGCGATCGACACCGTGGGCAGGGCCGTGTCCCGTCCGGCGAGGATCGCGCCGACGCCGGCCGCGTCGGACAGCCGCGACGCGGTGTTCACCGCGTCGCCGACCACCGTGTAGGACAGGGCAGCACGTACGCCGGCCAGCACCTCCCCGGTGTTGAGCCCGACCCGAAGGCCGAGCTGACGCCCACCGCCCGACTCCTCGGCGACGAGGCTGCGCACGTCGCTCTGCATCTGGACGGCGGCGCGGACGGCCCGCTCGGCGTCGTCCTCGTGCGCCATCGGCGCGCCGAAGACCGCCATGATGCCGTCGCCCGTGAGCTTGTCGACGTGGCCGCCGTACGCCGACACGGTGCGCGCCAGCGACACGAGGACCCGGTCGGTCACCAGGCCGACCCGCTCGGGGTCGAGGTCCTCCGCCCACGCGGTGAAGTCCGACAGGTCGCCGAACAGCACCGTGACGACGCGGCGCTCTGCCCCGTGATCGCCGTGCACGTCGGCGGTGTCGTCGAGCGACGTTCCGCAGTGGAAGCAGAACCTCGCGCCGGGAACGGTCGGCGTCGCGCAGACCGGACAGGCGATCCCGAGCTCGGTCACGGCTACCGGACCAGCTCGTGCCGGCCGTCGGCGTCGACGGCGACCCGGCCCTCGTCCCCGAGCAGCTCGAGCGCCGCGCGAAGGCTCAGCTCGGCGGCGTCCCAGAGCACCGGGTCGACGTCGTCGTAGATCCGCTCGACCAGCTCTCGCGGGGTCGCGAGGCCGAGCTCGGCCAGCGCCGCCGCAACCTGCGCGACCCGCTCGTGCCGGTGCGCGAGGTAGTAGGCGATGACCGTCGCGGGGTCGTCGACCACCGGGCCGTGCCCCGGCAGCAGCAGCCTCGCGCCGACGTCGCGCAGGCGCTCGAGGCTGTCGAGGTAGTCGCGCAGCCGGCCGTCCGGGTGTGACACGACCGTGGTTCCGCGGCCGAGGACGTGGTCGCCGGTCAGCACCGCGCCGTCGGCGGGGAGCACCACGCAGACGTGGTCCGCGCTGTGCCCCGGAGTCGCGAGCGCGCGGAGCTCGAGGCCGTCGAGCTCGATGACGTCGCCGTCGGTGAGGCCCTCGTCGCCCAGCCGGTGGGCCGGGTCGAGAGCGCGCACCGGCGCTCCGGTGTCCTCAGCGAGGCGGCGGGCACCGGCACTGTGGTCCGGGTGACCGTGGGTCAGCAGGACCAGCGCGATGCGCCCCCCCGCGCCGGCGACCGCGGCGCGCACGGCTGCCAGGTGCCGGGCGTCGTCCGGGCCCGGATCGAGGACGACGTACCGCGCATCGGGGCTCTCGGCGAGGAGCCAGGTGTTGGTGCCCTCGAGCGTCATCGGACCCGGGTTGGGCGCGAGCACGCGGCGGGCTCGCCCAATCGCCGGCTCAGCTGTCATCGGGGCCGGCCGCGACGTCGGGGTCGTCCGGGTAGCCCGGCTCGCCCGGCAGCAGGATCCGCACGTCGTCGCCGCTGACGACGATGCGCGGCAGCACCCGGCGGATGTCGCGGGCCGCGGCGGCGGCCAGGACCTCGGCGACGCTGCCGTACTCCGCGAGCTCGGCGAGGGTGAACACCGTGGGCGGCAGCATCGCGATCTCGCCGACGAGCTGCCGCTCGACGGCCTCCGCAGGCCGCATCCACCCGCTCGCATCGCTCTCGCCGGCGAAGTGCACCGGGGCCTGACCCGGCGGCAGCGCGGCCACGAAGAACCGCGTGTCGAACCGCTTCGGCTCGGTCTCCGGGGTTACCCAGTGCGCCCACGGCCGCAGCAGGTCGGCGCGCAGCACCAGCCCGTTCCGCTCGAGGACCTCGGCCATCGAGACCGACCGGTCGAGGAGGGCCGTCTGCTCGCGTCGCCAGCGCTCGATGTCCGCGTTGACGTCCACCGTGCCCGAGGCGTCCGGCCCGGCGAGCAGGACGCCGGACTCCTCGAAGGTCTCCCGGACTGCGGCGCAGACCAGGGCGCGCGACAGCGGCTCGTCCGCGGCCAGCGGCGCGGCCCACTCCGCGGGGCTCGGCCCGGTCCAGGCGGTCTCGACCGCTGCGTCACGCGGGTCGACCGACCCGCCCGGGAACACGTGCATCCCGCCGGCGAAGGCCATCGACGCAACCCGGCGCAGCAGGTACGCCTCGATGCCGTGGCCCACGGCCGAGTCGCGCAGCAGCACGACCGTCGCGGCGTGCCTCGGCTCGGCGACCGAGACCGATCCGTCGGCCACCGCCCGCGCCCGCTCGCGGATCTGCGGCGGGAGCCGGCGCCGGCTCGGATCGGTGGCGCTGGTCATCTGCCGAGCGTAGTGCGACGCCGGGAGCGAGAAGTCAGCCGACCTCGACGACGATCTCGACCTCGACCGGCGCGTCCAGCGGCAGCACCGCGACGCCGACCGCGCTGCGTGCGTGCCGGCCGGCCTCGCCGAACACCTCGCCGAGCAGCTCGCTCGCGCCGTTGATGACGCCGGGCTGACCGGTGAAGTCGGGGGCGGAGGCGACGAAGCCGACGACCTTGACCACGCGGCGTACCGCGTCGAGGTCCCCGACCACCGACTTCACGGCGGCGAGTGCGTTCAGCGCGCAGATGCGCGCCAGCTCCTTCGCCTCGTCGGGGTCGACGTCCGCCCCGACTTTCCCGGTCGCCTTGAGCGTGCCGGACACCATCGGCAGCTGCCCCGAGGTCCAGACCAGGGAGCCGTTGCGCAGGGCTGGGATGTACGCCGCCACAGGCGGCACCACCTCAGGCAGGGACAGGCCCAGTTCGGCGAGCCGATCCTCTACTGCGGACATCAGGACTCCTTGGGGCGCTTGAAGTAGGCGACGAGCTGCTCGGCCGACGCGCCCGGCACGACGGACACCAGCTCCCAGCCGTCGTCACCCCAGGTGTCGAGGATCTGCTTGGTCACATGCGTGAGCAGGGGTACGGAGGCGTACTCCCACTTCGCTCGGTCGGCCACGTCGTCGGCTCCTCGGCGTCACGCCGCCCGGCTCGGGACGGCGCGCGCAGCGTACCGGCGGTGGAGTCGCCGGCGTCAGGCGCTGCGCCGGCGCAGCAGCCGGCGGCGCTCGAGCTCGTTGAGGCCGCCCCAGATGCCGTGCGGCTCCTGCGCGGTGAGTGCGTAGTCCAGGCACTCCGTCTGGACCGGGCAGCGCCGGCACAGGGTCCGCGCCTTCGCCTCGCGGCTGTCCTTCTCCGGCTTGCGCTCGAAGTGGGCGGGCGCGAAGAAGTGCACGGCGTTGTCGCCGCGGCAGCCGGCATGGACGCGCCACGAGACGTCCTCACGGCTCACGTCGACCACCTCCGCCCGTCTTGCACACTTCAGATTCGCGTGGCGGCGGAGAAGTTCCTGTCCGGTGCGCAGCGCTGCGAGATCGTTATCTTCCCGGTGCGCCCGAACGGCCCGCCCAGCCGAGCGGTGCCGCTCAGTCCGGTCAGGACCGGACTGGGGGCCACCGCTTGTCGAAGCCAGCCCGAGCGGTGCCGCTCAGTCCGGTCAGGACCGGACTGGGGGGCACCGCTTGTCGAAGCCAGCCCGAGGACGGGGCCGGCTACCGGATGATCCGGAACCGGATCGCGACGGTCTTCGCGCACAGCGGCAGGATCTGGACGCTGCCCTCCGAGGCGCCGTCGAAGGAGATCTCGGCCTCGGCCTGGCCCTCGCGGTCGGTGCTCACGATGCGCAGGCCGGCCTGCTCGAGCAGCTCCCGCTGCCGGGCCTGCACCGCGACGATGTCGTTGTCGGCCGGCGCCTGGCCGAACAGGACGACCGTCTTGCCGAGCTCCTCCCGCCGCGTGCCGACCCAGCCGTCGTATGCCGGCAACGTCGCGGGGGGCGTCGCTGCCACCGCCGGGGGGGACACGATCCCCTCGCACGGGCGGTCGAACTCCTCCCCGCCGAACTCCTCGACGTCGGCGGGCGACCCGCCGGCACAGCCGGCGAGAACCGCTGCCGCTGCCGCGACGGCCAGCGCGAGGCGACCGGTCAGCGCGCCTGCTCCGTCGCGCGCGCCGCGTTGTCGAAGAACCGCAGCAGCTCCACCGGGAAGGGCATGACGAGCGTCGAGTTCTTCTCCGCGGCGACCTCGACCACGGTCTGCAGCAGCCGGAGCTGGAGCGACGCGGGGTCGCGAGCCATCGCGGCCGCGGCTTCCGCGAGCTTCTCGGACGCCTGCAGCTCGCCCTCCGCCGAGATGATCCGGGCACGCCGCTCGCGCTCGGCCTCGGCCTGCCGGGACATCGACCGCTTCATCGTCTCGGGGAGCTGCACGTCCTTGATCTCGACCAGGTCGATGGCGATGCCCCACGGGCCCTCGGTCAGCCGGTCGATGATGTCCTTCAGCTGCGCGTTGATCGCCTGACGATTCGACAGCACGTCGTCGAGGTCGCTCTGGCCGATCACCGACCGGAGCGAGGTCTGCGCGACCTGCGACGTCGCGAAGAGGTAGTTCTGAACGTTGACGATCGCCTTCAGCGGGTCGATGACCTTGAAGTAGACGACTGCGTCGACGCGCAGCGTGACGTTGTCGCGAGTGATGCCGTCCTGGGCCGGCACGCCGAGGGTGACGACCTGCATGTTGACCTTCACCATGCGGTCGATGATCGGGATGATCACGTTGAGCCCGGGGCTCTTGATCGTCGACTGCACGCGCCCGAGGCGGAACACCACACCGCGCTCGTACTCCTGCACGATGCGCAGGCCGAAGATCACGATGATGAACACGACGACGATCAGTGCGATGACGATGCCTCTGGCCATGCCCACCCATCTCCCCCTCGGCTAGCGCTACCCCACCGGCTGGACGTCGAGGATCAGCGCCTCGCCGTCGACGCCCGTCACGGTGACGCGCGTGCCCGCTTCGACCGGACCGTCCCACTCGATGGCCCGCGCGCGCCAGAGCGCGCCCTCGACGAGGACGTGGCCCCGCGGGTTCAGCGTGCTGCGCACCTCGCCGACCCGACCGACCAGGGACTGCCCCTGTGCTGCATCCTGCGAGCGCAGGGCGCGAAGCACGACGGTCATGACGACGACGTAGAACACCCAGGACCCGACGACGCCGAGCGCGATCACCGGCCAGCCGACTCGCAGGCCCGGCCGGTAGCCGTCGATGAAGAGGACCGAGCCTGCCGTCAGCGCGGCAGTGCCCCCCCACGTCGGCAGGCCGAGCCCGCCCCGGGCGACGTCCGTCGTCAGGAGCACCAGACCGCCGAGCAGCAGGCCGAGCCCGAGCGGGGAGATCGGCAGGACCGTGAGCCCGTACGCCGCCAGCGCGAGCAGGACGAGGCCGCTGTAGCCGGCCGGGCCGAACCCGCGCTGGAACAGCTCGAAGACGACGGCGCCGGCGCCGGTCAGCAGCAGGAGGTAGACCAGCCACGGCGTCGTTCCGAGCGACCGGCGCACCCGGGTGATCAGCCCCGGGTTGGCGATGCGCGTGTCGAACGCCTGCGCATCCGAGAACGCCAGCTTGCGGTCGCCGGTCGGCAGCCGCACGGTGCGACCGTCGAGCGAGCGGATGACGTCGTCGATGGAGTTGACGGTGCCGTCCACGATGCGACCGTCCGGGTCGGCACCGGTGCGCCGCACGAATGTCGCCAGCTCCGCGTCGAGGACCGCGCGGTCCGTGAGCTGCCCACCCGGCTCGATCAGCTCCGGGACGAGGACCGACAGCTCACTGGAGACGAGCCGCTCCTCGTCGCTGACGTCTCCGCCGGGCTGCAGCGGGGTGAAGGACCGGATCCGGGCACCGTTCGCGACGTAGCGGACGTCGCCGGCGAGCCACATCGCGGTGTGCGCCCCGGCCACCGCCTCGGTGCGACCGAGGATCACCGGGCCGACCCAGGTGGCGACGGGCACGTCGGCATCCCGGATCGCCCTGATCAGCCGCAGGTCGTCGACCTTCACCGAGCCGGACCCGATGAGCCGGAGCACCACGGCGGCGTGCTGCTCGCGCTCGGCGAGCTCGATCTGGTCGATGACGTAGTCGGCGTACGACGAGTCGATCCGGCCCTGCACCTCGATGACGTCGATGACCCTGGTGCGGTCCGCCTCCTGCGCGCTCGCCCCCGGCGCCAGCGTGGCCAGGAGCGCAGCCGCGAGGATCACGCAGCGCACGACGAGAGAGCCGCCAGCGCGGCGAGGAGTCCCCATGACGGTTGGTGAGTCTAGGCGGCCCTGCGGCGCGGGTTAGCCTGGGGCGTGACCAACTTCGGCGGCGTGCGACTGCACGTCGTGTCGGGCAAGGGCGGGACCGGCAAGACGACGGTCGCCGCCGCCCTCGCGGTGGCACTCGCCGGGGAGGGTCGGAAGGTCCTCCTCGTGGAGGTAGAGGCGAGGCAGGGCCTCGCGCCGCTGTTCGGCCATCCGCCCCTGCCACACGCCGAGACCCGGCTGGCGCGGGCGGAGCGCGGCGGTGAGGTCTACGGCCTGTCGGTGGACCCGGAGCAGGCGCTCATCGAGTACCTCGAGATGTTCTACAAGATGGGCCGGGCGGGCCGGGTGCTGCGGCGGATGGGCGCGATCGACTTCGTCACCACCGTCGCCCCAGGACTGCGCGACGTGCTCCTGGTCGGCAAGGTGAAGGAGGCGGTCACGCGGCGCTCCGGCGCGGGGCACGCGTACGACGCAGTGGTGCTCGACGCGCCGCCGACCGGTCGCATCGTCCGCTTCCTCCGCGCGAACGAGGAGGTCGGCCACATGGCGAAGGTGGGGCCGATCGCCAGGCAGTCGGAGTCCGTGATGGCGCTCCTGCGGTCGTCGCAGACGGCGGTGCACCTCGTCACGCTGCTCGAGGAGATGCCCGTGCAGGAGACCGTCGACGGCGTGGAGGAGATCCGCAAGGCCGGGCTCCCGATGGGAGCGGTCGTCGTCAACAAGGTCCGCGAGTCCCAGCTGGGCACGAGCGATCTCGACGCCGCGCTGCACGGGCGGCTCGACCGCCGGCGACTCGGCTCGGCGCTCAAGAAGGTCGGCCTCACGACGGACACCGAGGCGATCGACGTCCTCGTCGTCGAGGCCCGCGAGCACGCGGAGCGGGTGCTGCTGCAGCAGGCGGAGCGCGCCGAGCTCGAGCAGCTCGGCGTACCTCTCGTCGACCTGCCGCTGGTGCCTCACTCGATCGACCTGGGCACGTTGCGACTCCTCGCCGCCGAGCTGGTCGCTGCGGAGCCGGCCACATGAGCCGACCCATGAAGCGGTTCGACCTGGACGCGATTCTCGACACCAAGCGGATCGTCGTGTGCTGCGGCTCCGGGGGGGTCGGCAAGACGACGACCGCGGCCGCGCTCGCCCTACGCGCGGCTGAGCGCGGGCGTCGCGTCGTCGTCGTCACGATCGACCCGGCCCGGCGGCTGGCCCAGTCGCTGGGCCTCGTCGAGCTGGACAACACCCCGCGCCGGGTCGCCTCGGTGGGCGCCGACGGCGGCGAGCTCCACGCGATGATGCTCGACATGAAGCGCACGTTCGACGACATCGTCGTCGCGCACGCCGATCCGCAGCGAGCCGAGCAGATCCTGACCAACCCGTTCTACGTCTCGCTGTCGAGCAGCCTCGCCGGCACCCAGGAGTACATGGCGATGGAGAAGCTCGGCCAGCTGCACGCCTCCGGCGAGTGGGACCTGGTGGTGGTGGACACGCCGCCCACGCGATCCGCCCTCGACTTCCTCGACGCCCCGCAGCGGCTGACCAGCTTCCTCGACGGCCGCTTCATCCGGATGATGCTCGCGCCCGCGAAAGCGGGCGGCCGCGCGTACCTCAAGGTGGTCAACGTCGGTGTCCAGGCCTTCACCGGCGTCATCACCCGGATCACCGGCGCGGGGCTGCTGCACGACCTGCGTGAGTTCTTCGCCGCGTTCGAGTCGCTCTTCGGCGGCTTCCGCGAGCGGGCGCAGCTGACCTACGACCTGCTCAAGGACACCGGTACGGCGTTCGTCGTCGTCGCCGCGCCGGACCCGGCGGCGCTGCGCGAGGCGTCGTACTTCGTGGAGCGGCTCTCCGCCGAGCAGATGCCGCTGGCCGGGATCGTCGTGAACCGCGTCCACCGCAGCGGGGCTCCGCGCCTGACCGCGGAGCGAAGCATCGCGGCGGCCGAGGTCCTCGAGTCACGCGATGCCGACGACGTGGCCGCGGGCGTACTGCGACTTCACGCGGACCGCGTCGCGGTTGCGGCCCGGGAGGAGCGCATCGTCGACGCGTTCGGCTCGGGGCTGCCCGGAGTTCCCATCGCGGAGGTCGAGGCGATGGCGACGGACGTCCACGACCTGGCCGGCCTGCGCCGCATCGGCGCGGAGCTGGGATCGGATCGCCCGGCCGCCTGAGTGCCCGGCCTGCGACTGGTCAGGCAGGCTGCTGCACGTCGCGACGAGCAGCCTCGAGCAGCGCCCGCCACGACTTCACGTTCGGCCGACGTCGGAGGAGCGCTCGCCGCTCGCGCTCGGTCATCCCGCCCCACACGCCGAACTCGGCACGGCTGTCCAGCGCGTCCGACAGGCACTCGGTCCGCACCGGGCAGCCGACGCACACCTGCTTGGCCCGGTTCTGCGCGGCACCGCGAACGAAGAGCTCGTCGGGGTCGGCCGATCGGCAGGACGCCCGGGTGATCCAGTCGGTCACGGCTTCCATGTCGACACACCTCGCCGGCTCTCGCAATCAGGTGATTCGCGGGGAATTCGACCGTAGGCAGCGGCGACCGAGGGCGACATGACCCGGTGTGACGGTTTCGGCCTGGTCATTTGGGACTAGACCGCGCGGCGTGCGGCCCAGCCCCGCGCATACAGCCGGGAGCTACGCTGGTCGATGACTGACCGGCAGGTGGGACCGAGCCCGCCGGCGGCAGGCGGAGAGCAGACTGCGTGACCACCTACACCGACGAGGGCACCGCCGCGATGCTGCATCGCGGCGTCCTCGTCGTGCTTGTGTCGGTCCTTGCCGGAGTCCTCACCGCCGGAGCGCTGTTCCCGTTCGTCGGCGGCCTCGGTCTCGCCGCGCGTGCCGGTGCCGAGTCGTTCCTGCAGCTGCCCGAGGAGCTCCGGGACGGTCCGCTGCCGCAGCGGTCGCGGATCCTGGCCGCCGACGGCAGCACCCTCGCGACGATCTTCTTCAACGAGAACCGGATCCTGGTGCCGATCGGGCAGATCCCGCCGCACATGCAGCTCGCGATCCTCGGCATCGAGGACAAGCGCTACTACCAGCACGCCGGGGTCGACCTCAGCGGCGTCACCCGGGCGTTCGTCAAGAACCAGCAGGCCGGCGAGGTGACGCAGGGCGGGTCGACGATCACCCAGCAGTACGTGAAGAACGTGCTCATCGAGTCGGCGGTCGACCGCGACGGGGTCCGCAAGGCGACGGAGCGGTCCACCACCCGCAAGCTGCGGGAGGCGAAGTTCGCGCTGGCGCTGGAGCAGCGCTACACCAAGCGCGAGATCCTCGAGAAGTACCTGAACATCGCCTACTTCGGTCAGGGCGTGTACGGCGTCGGCACCGCGGCCCAGCACTACTTCTCCAAGCGGATCGACCAGATCACGGTCGGCGAGGCCGCGCTGCTCGCCGGGATGGTGAAGAACCCCACGCAGTACGACCCGGTGAAGCGCCCGGCGCAAGCGCAGGCGCGCCGCGACGTCGTCCTCACCGTGATGCGCCAGGAGCGGTTCATCACTCCCGCCGAGGCCCTGGCCGCAAGCGCCGTACCCGTCGCCAAGATGCTGCGGCCGTCGCGGCTGCGCAGCGAGTGCGGCATGACGATCGCGCCGTACTTCTGCGCCTACGTCCGCGACGCCCTCGTCGACGACGAGCGGCTCGGCGCGACGGCCGCCGACCGCATCGCGCGGGTGTTCCAGGGCGGGCTGACCGTCCGAACCACGCTGGTCCCGTCCCTGCAGGCCATCGCGCAGAAGTCGCTCGACGCCGTGCTCGACCCCCCGGACCGCAGCCGGGCGGCGGCGACCGCGATCCTCGTCCGGCCGGGGACGGGCGAGGTGCTCGCGCTGGCGAGCAACCAGGTCTACGGGAAAGGACCTGGCCAGACCGAGGTGAACCACGCGCTCGGCGGGACCCAGGGGATCCAGGCCGGGTCGACGTTCAAGGTGTTCGTGCTGGCGGCTGCGGTGAAGCAGGGGATCCCGCTGGCGCTCGCGCTGAACTCACCCGGTCAGATCTGCTCGGCGTTCCGTGACAACGGGCCGAGCGCCTGCCCGGGCGGGCGGTACCGCGTGACCAACTACGGCGGTCGCGGATCGCACTTCGGCGTCATCGACCTCGCGAAAGCGACGGCGAGCTCGGTCAACACCTACTACGTCCAGCTCGAGGAGCGCACCGGGCTGGACCGCCCGCACGGGCTCGCGCAGGCGATGGGGATCCGCAGCTTCGGCTTCCAGCGCAACAAGCACCCGTCGCTGGTGCTCGGCGCGCCTGAGGTCAGCCCACTGGAGATGGCGGAGGCCTACGCGACCCTGGCCGCGCGCGGCAAGCACTGCCCCGCGACCGGGTACTCGAGCATCACCGACCCCGCGGGCGTCGAGCTGCTCGTGCAGGCGACGAACCCGTGCCGGCAGGTGCTCGAGCCGGCCGAGGCCGACGCGGTCACGGCGATGCTGCGCGGCGTCATCACCGAGGGCAGCGGCAAGAGCGCCGACATCGGGCGCCCGGCGGCCGGCAAGACCGGGACGTCGCAGGACAGCGGCAGCGCGTGGTTCATCGGCTACACGCCGCAGCTCGCCGGCTCGGTCTCGATGGCGCACCCGGACAAGCCGGTGCGGTTCCCGCTCGTGCGCTTCAAGGGCGTCCGCGCAGTGACCGGTGGCTCGTTCCCGGCGCAGATCTGGCGGGCGATGATGGGCCCGGCGCACGCCGCGCTGCCGGTCCTCGACTTCGTCCCGCCCGACCCGGCGGCGTACCGCGGCAAGCGCGTGGGCGTTCCCGACCTGCGCGGGCTGGAGCCGAAGGACGCGCTCGAGACGCTGCGCGGGCTCGGGCTCAAGGGCGCGGTCAGCCGCACCGAGGTGCCGGCGTTCCCGATCGCGCCCGGCCTGGTGGGCGCCAGCAACCCGGCCGGCGGCGCGGAGGTCCCGGTCGGCGCGACCGTGCTGCTGTTCCTGTCCAACGGCCGGGCGCTGCCGCCCCCGCCGGTTCCCTCGCCCTCGCCCTCGCCGACGGTGTCCAGCACGGCGTCGCCCAGCCCTGGCGCGACGCGTCCACCGGGCAGTCCGCAGCCCGGCCCGACCGGGCAGCCGACGCCGTCACCGACGCCGCAGCCGACGCCGACCCCGTCGCCGACACCGACCGGCGAGCCGATGTCGAGCGAGCCGGACCCCTCCCGGTCGCCGCGCCGCTCGCCGACGGCCGCGCCGGGCTGATCGCTGCGCCGGGCCGACCGCTGCGCTCAGCCCGCGCCGAGCTGCCGACGCACCTCGGCGGCGACCCGGCCGCCCTCTGCCCGGCCGGCCACCCGGGGCGTCACCAGCTTCATCACCGCGCCCATCGCGCCCATCCCTGCGGCGCCCGCCTCGGCGACGGCGGCGCGCACCAGCTCGGTGAGCTCGGCGTCGCCGAGCTGCGCGGGCAGGTAGTCGTCGAGGACCGCCCCTTCCGCCCGCTCCCGCTCCGCCAGCTCCGGCCGATTGCCGAGGTCGAAAGCCTCGGCCGCTTCGCGGCGCTTCTTCGCCTCGCGCGCGAGGACCTTCAGCACCTCGGCGTCGTCGAGCTCGCGCGCCGCGCCGCCCGCGACCTCGTCGGTCTTCACCGCGGTGAGCACCATCCGCAGGGTCGCGACGCGGAGCTCGTCGCGCGCCTTCATCGCGACGGTCAGATCCGCCTGGAGCCGGTCCTTCAACGCGCTCATGGGTGCCTCGCGGCAGGTGGGGGATGATCGGCGTACGCGACCCTAGTGCCGGAGGATCATTGCGCACCGCGCTCGCCGTACCCGCTGCGATCGGAACTCTCGGCGTGGCCGTCGTCGGGTACGCCGCGGGGATCGAGCGCAACGCGTTCCACGTCCGAGAGGTCGAGGTGCCGGTGCTCCCGGCGGGCACCCGAGAGCTGCGGGTGCTGCACGTCTCAGACGTGCACATCACGCCCGACCAGCGGCGGAAGCGGGACTTCGTCGCCGGGCTGGTGTCCCTCGAGCCGGACCTCGTGGTCGACACCGGCGACAACCTGGGTTCCCGGGACGGCGTGCCGGCGATGCTCTCGGCCCTCGACCCGCTGCTCTCGCTGCCCGGCGCCTTCGTGCTCGGCTCGAACGACTACTACGCGCCGCGGCCGAAGAACCCGCTGAAGTACTTCTTCCCGGGGCACAAGCGCGTGCACGGCGAGTCGAACCCGTGGCCGGAGCTGGTAGCCGGGATGCGGGCGCGAGGGTGGGTGGACCTGACCAACCGGCGCGCCGAGATCGAGGCCGGCGGGCGCCGGATCGCGCTGGCGGGAGTCGACGACCCGCACCTGCGGCGGGACGACCCATCCGTGGCGGAGGTGCCCGCTGAGCGCACGGCCGACGTCCGGATCGCCGTCGTGCACGCGCCCGAGCCGCGGGTCCTCGACCGGTTCGCCCGCAGCGGCTACGACCTCATGCTGTGCGGGCACACCCACGGTGGCCAGCTGCGGGTGCCGGGGTTCGGAGCGCTCGTCACCAACTGCGGCATCGACCGCGCGCGGGCTCGCGGCCTGTCGCGCTACGCCGGGGCCTGGCTGCATGTCTCGCCCGGGCTGGGGACCTCGCCATACGCCCCGGTGCGCTTCGCCTGCCGGCCCGAGGTGACGCTGCTGCGCCTCGTCCCCCACCACTGAGGTGACCGCGTCCACTCGCGACTTCCCCGCGGCGAAGGCGGGAGATGGCGACTTCGCCCGCGCCGGAGTCGTGAGTACGCCGTCGACGCGGGTTCCAGCCGCGATTCGGAGCGCATCCAAGTGGCCGGTAGACTCCGCGGGGCAAGATCGGGATGTAGCGCAGCTTGGTTAGCGCGCCACGTTCGGGACGTGGAGGCCGGGAGTTCGAATCTCCCCATCCCGACCACAGCACCAGCGGG
>DATLNF010000010.1:0-18954 GCA_035536955.1 Mycobacteriales bacterium
GGGATGTCGACCTTCACCCCCGGCGGGACGTAGATGAAGCTGCCACCCGACCACACGGCGGTGTTGAGCGCGGCGAACTTGTTGTCTCCGACCGGGATCACTGTGCCGAAGTACTCGCGGAACAGGTCCTCGTGCTCCCGCAGCGCCGTGTCGGTGTCGAGGAAGAGCACGCCGAGCTGCTCAAGATCCTCACGAATCTTGTGGTACACCACTTCACTCTCGTACTGCGCCGCCACGCCTGAGACGAGGCGGGCCTTCTCGGCCTCTGGGATGCCGAGCCGGTCATAGGTGTTCTTGATGTCGGCGGGCAGGTCGTCCCACGACTCGGCCTGCTTCTCCGTCGAGCGCACGAAGTACTTGATGTTGTCGAAGTCGATCCCGGACAGGTCCGAGCCCCACGTCGGCATCGGCTTCTTGCCGAAGAGCTTCAGCCCCTTGAGCCGCAACGCGAGCATCCACTCCGGCTCGTCCTTCTTCGCCGAGATGTCGCGTACGACGTCCTCGTTCAGGCCGCGTCGCGCGTTGGCGCCCGCGGCGTCCGAGTCGGACCACCCGAACTTGTACTTGCCGAGACCCTCGAGGTCCTGGGTCACGTCGGTGGTCATCGCGAGGCCTTTCCGGGCGCGGGCGCCGGGGTCGGGTTGGGGATGTGGGTCGTGCAGACGCCGTCGCCGTGCGCGATCGTCGCCAGGCGCTGGACGTGCGTGCCGAGCAGCCGGCTGAACGCCGCGGTCTCGGCCTCGCACAGCTGCGGGAACTCGGCCGCGACCCGCTGGACCGGGCAGTGGTGCTGACACAGCTGCAGCCCCGACGCGACGTCCTGGACGCCCGCGGCGTACCCGTCGACGGACAGCGCCGAGGCGAGCGCGCTCGCGCGGCCGGCCGGCGTCGCGTCCGGCGCGGCAGCGATGCGCTCGGCGTAGCGCGCCTCGGCGTCGCGCACCCGCTTCTCGGCGAACGAGCGGACCGCGTCGGGCCCACCGGTCTCGGCGAGGTGGCGCAGGGCGTGTACGGCGAGGTCGTCGTAGGACAGCGGCCCCGCGGCGTGCCCGGCGTCGGTCAGCATGAACAGCCGGGCCGGGCGGCCGCGGCCGCGGCGACCGTAGACGCGGGCCTCCCGGCTGGTGATCGTGCCGGCCGCCAGCATGCCGTCGAGGTGGCGACGGACCGCCGCCGCGCTCAGCCCGAGCTCGGCGGAGAGCGCCGCAGCCGTCGACGGCCCGCGCTCCAGGAGCAGCCGGGCCACCTGGTCGCGGGTGCGACCGTCGGCGACGTCCCGGGCGCGAGTGGCCCGCGGCAGTGTTTTCACAACGTCATTGTGCCGTAATTCGCGATCCTGGTCGAGTTGAGCCCGGCATCTGCGCAAGCGGTGCCGCTCGGTCCGGCCCTGGCCGGAGTGAGGGGCACCGCCCGCGCGGGGTGCGGAGGGGACTGCGGGTGCCGTGCCGGCTGCGTGGCGATTCGATCGGCGCGGGCGCGCTGCGTATCCTCGTCACGCCACGAGCCGACCTCCCGCGTCTCGCCGAGAAGGGCATCGCATGCGCCGCCGTACCACTGCCGTCGCCCTGGCCGTCACCCTCGCGCTCCCGGTCCTGACCGGATGCGGCGACACCAACCGGCTCGAGGCCAACCCGGAGACTGCCCGGCCGGTCGAGCTCGCCTCGGTGCAGCCCACGGTGTTCCCGAAGGCGTCCGGGACGGCGAAGCCCGCGGAGAGCGGCGCGGCCTCCCCGAGCGCGGCCCCGTCCAAGGCGAGTGAGGCTCCGGCAGCACCTGGCGAGGTCATCGCGACGGGAGAGAACAAGTTCGAGCCCGCGGAGATCAAGGTCAAGGTGGGCGACAAGGTGACCTGGAAGAACGCCGGCGGCTTCCACACCGTCACCGGCGGCGAGGAGTCGGTGGACCCCGCCTCCCCCATCGGCGACAAGTCGCTCGCCGACGCGACGTCGACGCACGAGGTCACCTTCGACAAGCCGGGCACCTACCCGTACTTCTGCCAGCCGCACGTGTCGATCGGCATGAAGGGCACCGTCGTCGTCACCTGAGCCAGGCCGGCTCGTCCAGCGCCACAGCGAGCGACGGCGGCATCGGCCGCGGGCGACGCGGCTCGCGGTCCCCGGCCGGGTCGCCGCCCTCCCCCCACCCCGGCGGGAGCTGCGGCCGCGCGACGTAGCCGCGGGAACGCAGCCACTCGCGTGTCCAGATCCGCACGACCGGTATGCGGAGCAGCAGCCGGGCCGACCGCGGAGTGGTCGGCGACAGCACGAGCATCCTGTGCCAGTCGTCATGGCAGCGTCGGCTCCGGATCACCCGCCGAGTGTGCGCCCGCGACCAGCCGTCGTACAGCCGCAGGGTTCCGACCGGGCGCAGCCGGACAGCCGGGTGACCGTTGTCAGCGCGACCGGAACACCACTGCGGTCACCCCGGTCTTGCCCACCGAGGGGCTGTCGCCGGTCGCCGGCCCGTCGGACCCGACGACGGCGTGCACGACGCCCTTCGCCGTCATCGACGTCGAGATGAACTCGAGCAGGTTGCGGTTCTGGCCGCCGGCGCACGCGATGCCGAGCCCGCAGATGTCCTTCTGGTGGATCGGCGCGCGCAGCGGCCGCACCAGCGTGACGGCCGGCCGGTCGGTGTCGGCGCGGCGGATGACGCCCACCTCGGCGTGCCAGTCCTGCGCCACGGTGTTCGGCTTGCCCTGCCCTCGTAGGTGGACGAGCGAGAGCACCCCCGTGGGTCCCGCGTCGATCGCGCCGAAGACGGACCCGCCGTCGCGGGAGTCGGCCACGTCGACGCCGGCGCTCCACGTGCGGCCCCGGTCCGTGGAGTGGTACAGCACGCTCGCGAGCACTCCGTCGCTCTCCTCGTGCGAGAGCATGTAGACGGTGCCGGCGGGATCCACGGTCATCGAGTTGAACCCGATGTCCGTCCACTCCCTGGTGATGAGCCGGCTGTCGAACCGCGGCACCGCGCCCGGAACCAGCCGCGACACGTAGATGCCCGTCGTATGCAGCTTGAGCACGTACAGATCGCCCGTGACCTCGTCGACGACCAGGTCCTGGATCACCACGCCCACGGCATCCGCCGGGCCGGGCCCCGAGGCCTCGGTGCCGACGATGACCGCCGGCGGGCCGAACGTCTGACCTCCGTCGGTGGAGGTGTAGAGGTAGCTCACCTGGTCGAAGCCCCGGGCGGCGACGTAGACCGTCTCGCCGAACGCGGCGATCCACGGCCGGTCGTAGAGGTCCTGGTTGATCGTGGCCGTCGTCCAGGTCGCTCCCCGATCGGCGCTGCGATGAACCAGGATGCCGCTGCCGTCCAGCGCCAGGTCGGCCATCACCACCCTCGTCGAGTCGACGAAGGCCAGGTCCACGTCTTGCCCGCCGAAGCGCTGGAACGCCGGAGTGAGGTGGTAGGTCCGGCCGCCGTCGGTCGACCGGTGCAGCCCCCGCCGCGCCGAGGCCGGGCCGGTGACGAGGACCGTCCGGCCGTCGGGCGACACGGCGACGCTCGGCTCACCACCGACTTTGCGCAGGACATCCACCGCGTAGCCCGGCCGCCCCCGCGGCGCGCTGACGGCCGGTGCGGCCGCGCCGAGCAGCACGAGCGCGCAGGCGGCGATGACCGGGCGGCGGCGGCTCATGTCGAGGGAGAGCAGCGAGCGGGCATTCCGGTTCACTCAGCCGTAGTAGAGACGGACCGGCGTGCCGACGGGAAGCAGCGGGAAGAGCCGGCTCATCGCCGACTTCGTCACGCGGACGCAGCCGTGGCTCGCCGGGTACGCCGGCACCGACGGGCTGCCGTGGATCGCGTAGCCGCCGACGAAGTACGCGGGCTGGAAGAGCTCGCCCAGGCGGCTGACCCGTACGGCGTTGATCTTCCGGGTGACCCGGTAGCTCCCCACCGGCGTCACGGCGCGTGAGGTGACGCCGTCGACGGTGTACAGCGCGTTGTTGCCGGTCGACACCGGCAGGATCCGCTGGATGGAGCCGCTGCGGGCGAAGTAGAGCACCTGCCTGGTCAGGTCGATCTCGACCGAGAGCCCGAGGACCGGATGCCGGAGCCGAGGCGTAGACGGGTTGGCCAGCCGGGTGCGCGTCGCGGCGTCGACGATCCCGGTGCGCGGCAGCCCGTGCACCTTCTGGAAGGCCATCACGGCGAGCCGGGTGTCGTAGTCGAAGACGCCGCTGACCGGGCCGACGTCGTACCGCAGGTCCGTGAGCCGGTGCTCCACGGCGAGGACGTCCGGGCCGCTGTGCCCCTGGCGCAGCGTGCGCGCGAGCGTCACCAGCCGCCACGTGGGGCCGGTGGCCGGAAGGTGCAGCGGGGCGCCGAGGGTGACCACCCGCAGCAGCTGCTCGCCGGTGGCGGTCGGCCGTACGGAGAGCCGGAACCCGCCGGTCGAGTCCACGGCGGTCTCGGCCGCGGTGGCCCACACGCCCCCGGTCTGCCGCTGCAGCCGCACGCGCACCCCGGGCGTGCCGGGGGCGACCCGGCCGTCCACGAGCGCGGCGGACCCCAGCTGCACGACGCCGGCGCTGAGCCGGGTGGCGAGGCCGTGCCGTACGTCGAGCGGGACAGGTGCGGTGAGCGTCTCCGCGCTGAACGCGTCGCCCGGACGTCGCAGCGCGAGCTCGGCGTGCCCGACGGCCCGGTAGGCGAACCGGACGACGCCGGCGGCGTCGGTGGTGGCGCGGACGACCCCGGCGTACGTCGACCCGCGAAGGCGGGCCAGGAGTACGACGCTCGCTCCGGGAACCGCACCGCCGGATGCGCTGGTGAGCACACCGGTGACGCTCACCACGGCGCCGTGCGTGACGGTGCGCGCCGACAGGCCGATCCGCAGCAGGTCGGCGGCCGGCACCGCCGGCGCCGAGGTGACCGTCGACGGCGCCGATGTGGACCCCGCCGCGTCGACGACCCAGACCGCGTAGGCGTAGGTCACGCCGTTCACCAGGTTGGGGTCGACGACCTCGGAGATCGGCCCGCGCGCGACCTCGACGCCGTCGTTCGGCGATCCGGGGGGCGTCGAGCCCTCCGCCCGCCGGACGATGACGGTGACGCCGTCCCCGGGCAGCGTCCACCGCAGGCCGACTGCGCGGTCACCGGGCCGGGCGGTGAGCCCGACGACCGGAGACGGCGCCACATCCGGCTCGTCGACGTCGAAAGGCAGCGTCGCGCTGCCGTCGGCGGTCGTGACCGTGAGCGGCCCGTCGGTCGCGCCCGCCGGGACCGTCGTGGACAGGGAGGTGTCGTCGATCACGGTGAACGGGGCGGCGCGCCCGGCGAAGTCCAGCGCGGTCGTGCCGGCCAGGCCCGATCCGGTGATGGTGACGCCGGCGCCGGCCGGGGCCGGCTGCGGGGCGGCGGAGCTCAGCGTGGGCGGCGCAGCAGCGGCGGCAGGTGCGGCGAGCCCTACCACGAGGAGGCCGGCGAGCAGGGACGCGGTGGCGGCGACCCGGCGCCGGCGCAGCTTCATCAGTGCAGGTTAGCGGTGTGGTCCGGGTGCGGGTCGTGAGCGCCGTGCCCGTGTCCGCCGAGGACGGTCTGGCGGTACTCCCGCACCGACTCGACCCCCCAGCCGACGGTCGTGAGGACGACGAGCGCCAGCCCGGCGAGGGCCAGCCCGTGGTGGAAGACCAGCCCGAGGACGAGCAGCGTCGCCGCGACGGAGTACAGCGCGGGCATCAGGCTCGGCCCGGGGAGGTGGAGCGTGGCCAGGTCGACGGGCGGGTCGGGCTGCGTCGGCTCGCGGCTGACTCCGTGCTCGTCCGCCCACGGCAGGTCGTCCGCCTCGCCGCGGGCGTTGCGCAGCATGACGAAGAGGTAGAAGCAGGCGATCGCGAAGCTGCCCAGGATCGTCGCGCCCTGGACCCCGTCGCGGACCCGCTCGCCGATGAACCCGGTCAGGTAGAGCAGGGCGGCGCACACGCCGAAGGTGCCGATGCCGACGAAGATCTTGGCGCCGGTCTGGGTCGTGCCGTCCCGTGGCCCGCGGACGCGGTGCGGCGGGTGCCACGGCTCGGCGCCGCCCATCCGCTGCCAGTGGTCGGCGTCGGGTCGGATCCGCAGGCCGAGACCGGCCGGCCACGACTCGTGCAACGCGACCCCGGCCAGTGCCACGGCGGTACGCGCCTCGGCTACGTCGTGCGCTGTCACGCTGCCCCACGCGCCGTCGCGTCCCACCAGCGCGATCTCCGCGTGCTGCCGCCCGAGGTGCTGGACGACCGCCTCCGCTCCGTGATGCGCCCGGGCGAACGCCTGGACACGATGCGCGGCCGCGACCGTGCGCTCGTCGTACGTCGGCTCGTCGGTGGCGTGCGCGATCTCCCGGCGGTAGTCCGCGACGGACTCTCGCGCCCACCCGACCGTCACGAGCACGACGAGGACCAGGCCGACCACTGCGACGGTGTGGTGGAGGACGAGGCCGACGAACAGGACGAGCCCGGCGACGCCGTACAGGGCCGGGAAGATGCTCGGACCGGGCAGGTGGATCTCGCCATCGTGATGTCCGTCAGCAGGGAGGTGCAGCCCGTCGAGCTCCCGCGCGCCCTGCGGCCGGAGCAGCACGGCGAGGAACACGCAGGCGATGGCGAACGCGGCGAGGATCGTGACGCCCTGGACCGCCTCGCGGACGTTGCGGTCGCCGCTCAGGTAGCCCGAGCCGTGGAGGAGGCTGGCAACCAGGCCGAAGAGGCCAAGGACGAGGAAGACCCGCGACGCAGTGCGCACGACGCCCTACTTCAGCACGTAGAGGGTGAAGAACAGCGCGATCCAGACCACGTCCACGAAGTGCCAGTACATCGAGGCGCCCTCGACGGCGGCGTGGTGGCGAGCCGTGAACTGCCCCGTCATCGAGCGGATCAGCACGACGACGAGGTACATCACGCCGCCGAACACGTGCGCGCCGTGGAACCCGGTCAGCGTGTAGAAGGTCGAACCGTAGACACCGTCGCGAATGGTGAAGTCGAGGGTGGAGTAGTCGTAGACCTGACCGCAGAGGAACACGACCCCGAGGGCGATCGTGACGGCGGTCCACCGGGTCAGCGCGCGGACGTTGCCGCGCCGGATCGCGAAGACCGCCATCTGCATGGTGACCGAGCTCAGCACCAGCAGCACGGTGAAGAACCCGGGAATCGTGGCGTGCAGGTGCTCGAGCCCGCTGGGCGGCCACTCCGGCGCCTGCGCCCGGATGTTGAAGTAGGCCGCGAACAGTCCGCCGAAGAACATCACCTCCGACGCGATGAACAGCACCATGCCGAGCAGCGGCATGCTCATGCCCTCGGGGCGACCCCCGGTGGCGATCTCCTCGGTTGTGGCCGTGGTCATGCGTGCGCTCCTGCCGGGCCGCTGGGGCTGGGGCCGGCGGCGAGCCGGGCCTGGGCTTCTCGCTCGATCCGTGCGTCGAAGACCGGCCGCTCCGACCGGATGGGCGGCAGCGAGTCGAAGTTGTGGACCGGCGGCGGTGAGCTGGTCGCCCACTCCAGTGAGTTGGCCTTCCAGGGGTCGGCACTCGCCGGCTTGCCGCTCCGCATGGAGAGGATGACGTTGTAGATGAACGGCAGGGTCGACACGCCGATGAAGAACGCGCCCACCGTCGAGATCTGGTTGAGCAGCTCCCACTGGGGGTCGGCCGTGTAGGACGCGATCCGTCTCGGCATGCCGGCGACGCCGAGGATATGCATCGGGAAGAAGGCCACGTTGAACCCGACGAACGTCATCCAGAACTGGATCTTGCCGATCTTCTCGTCGAGGAACCGGCCGGTGATCTTCGGGAACCAGAAGTAGAACGCGGCGTAGACCCCGAACACCGAGCCGCCGAAGAGCACGTAGTGGATGTGGGCGACGATCCAGTACGAGTCGTGGATGTGGTAGTCGATCGGCACCTGGGCGGCGAACATGCCGTTGATCCCGCCGATCAGGAACATCGACATGAACCCGAGGCACCACAGCATCGGCGTCTCGAAGGTCAGCTTCCCGTGGAAGAGCGTCGCGATCCAGTTGAAGAACTTCACGCCCGTGGGGACTGCGATCAGCGCGGTCATGAACATGAAGAACGGCAGGAGCACGGCGCCCGTGGTGAACATGTGGTGCGCCCACACCGAGAAGCCGAGCGCGCCGATCCCCGCGGTCGCCATCACGAACGCCTTGTAGCCGAACAGCGGCTTGCGGCTGAAGACCGGCAGCACCTCGGAGACGAGGCCGAAGGCCGGCAGGATCATGATGTAGACGGCCGGGTGGCTGTAGAACCAGAACAGGTTCTGGTACAGCACTGCGTTGCCGCCGAGTGCGGGGTCGTAGAACGACCCGCCGTAGTTGCGGTCGATGAACAGCATGATCAGCGCCGACGTCAGCACCGGCAGCGCGAGCGCGGTGAGCATGCTGGTCACGACGATGTTCCACGTGAACAGCGGCATCCGGAACATCGTCATGCCGGGCGCCCGCATCTTGAACACCGTGACCAGGAAGTTGATGGCGCCGAGGGTGGACGAGATGCCGACGAGCAGGATGCCGACGATCCACAGGTCGGTCCCGTGCCCGTTCGCGCCGGCGTAGTGCCCGGTGGTGATCGTCGGGTACTCGGTCCACCCGGCCTCCGCCGGTCCGCCGCCGGTCAGGTAGCCGGCGAACACGGTGATGAACGCGGCGGGCAGCAGCCAGAAGGACAGGGCGTTGATCCGTGGGAACGCCATGTCGAGCGCGCCGATCTGCAGCGGCACGATGTAGTTACCGAAGCCGGCCCAGATCGGGATGATGAAGAAGAACAGCATCGCCGTGGCGTGCATCGTGAACAGCTGGTTGTAGGTGTCCGGGTCGGTGAAGACCGCGCCGTCGGCCTGCGCGAGCTGGCTGCGGACGAGCAGCGCGAGGACACCGCCGACCAGGAAGGCGAAGAACGAGAAGTACAGGTACATCACGCCGATCTTCTTGTGGTCGGTCGTCGTGAGGTAGTCCATCAGCTTCGAGCGCGGTTGCGGCGTATGGGCCGCCGCCGACGGACGCGCTGCGGTGGTGGTCACTCGTCCTCCTCGGACGTGATGCTGGTCACTGGACGAGGTACGTGCCGCTCATGTTCGGGTGGACCTGGCAGAAGTACGTGTAGATGCCGGCCGGCAGCGGGGGCACGTCGTAGGTGATCCGGCCGCTCTCGATGACCTTCGCGTCGGGCAGCCCGAGGTAGGTCTCCTTGGGGTTGCTCGGCGAGCCGGCGACCACGGCCACGTTGTGCGGCTGGCCCCCGCCGTTCTCGTAGGCGATCTTCACCGGCGTGTCCGCCGGCGCCTTGAGGCAGCGTTCCTGCTCCTCCGACTCCACGTCGACGAACTTGATCTGGTTGTTCGGCGACTTCAGTGCGAGCTCCGCCGACGGCTCGGACTCGTCGCCCTGGCAGTTGTCGCCGGTGAGCTCCTCGACGAACTTGTCGAACTCGGCCCGGCTGACTGCCCGCACGCGGAACGTCATCTTCGCGTGCTCGGTGCCGCAGAACTCGGCGCACTGCCCGCCGTAGGTCCCCGGGATGTCCACGCGGATGTCGAACTGGTTCTGCCGCCCGGGGATGATGTCGCGCTTGAACAGGAAGTTCGGGACGTGGAAGGCGTGGATCACGTTGTCCGACGTCATCACGAGGCGGACGTCCTCGCCGACCGGGAGCACCAGCGTGGGCGGCTCGTCGTCGGATGCACCACCGCTGACGACCTTGTCGTTGCCGTAGTCGAACTCCCAGCCCCACTGGATCCCGCGGACGTTGACCACGGCAGCCAGGTCCTTCACGGGCTTGGCCTCGTCGATGACCCGCAGGGTGCCGTAGCTCATCGCGAAAAGGACGAGCACGATGATCAGCGGCAGCGCCGTCCAGATGACCTCGGCCGTCGTGTTGCCGTGGGTCTGCGGCGGCAGCGTCTCGTCGTCCGGCTGCTTCCGGAAGCGAACCACCGCGTAGAGGATCGCGCCGAGCACGCCGAGGAAGATCAGGACGGCGATGTAGTAGACGACGACGTAGAGGCTCTCGACCTTCTTGCCCTCGGCAGTGACGGGCTCGGCGAGGCCGGTCCGTGCGCACCCGGTCAGCAGCAGCGTGGCAGCGAGGCCCAGGATGACCCGCGCGGACGCGGGCAGCCGGCGGCCGGCAGGTCGCACGACGAGGTCGCCTCACTCTCGGGATCTGGAGGGCTGTGGCGCGGACAAACCTAGGGCACGCTTCCCCCCAGGAACAACTCGAACACGCCGGTTCTACGCTGGGCGGCATGGCAGGCGCGGACCGGGTGCTCGACTGGCACCTCGACCCCCTCGTCGTGCTCGGACTCGCCGCGCTCGGCGTGCTCTGGTGCGGCGGGCTCTCGCGGGTCCACCGCGCCGGCGGCCGGGTCGCGACCGGGCGGCTGTGGGCCTTCGCCGCGGCGTACGCCGTCCTGGTCCTCGCCCTCGTCTCCCCGGTCGCGACGCTGTCGGAGGAGCGCTTCAGCGTCCACATGGTGCAGCACCTGCTGCTGCTGTACGTCGTCGCGCCCCTGCTGGCGCTCAGCGCCCCGGTGACCCTGGCGCTGCAGGCAGCCTCGCCCGGTGTCCGACGGGATGTCCTGCTGCCCGCGCTGCGGTCCCGGCTGCTGCGGGCGGTCACGCACCCGGTCGTGGCCTTCGCCGCGTTCGCGGCGGTCATGTACGCCACGCACTTCTCCGCGGTGTACGACGCCGCGCTGGGCAGCGACCTCGTCCATGGCGCCGAGCACCTGCTCTACCTCACCGCTGCGGCGCTGTTCTGGTGGCCGGTCGTCCGGCGCGACCCGGTGCCGGGGCACTTCCCGTGGCCCGCCCGGCTGCTCTACCTGGCCGTCGCACTCCCGCTGCAGTCGTTCCTCGGGCTGGCGATCTACTCCGCCGACCGCGTGCTCTACGACGGCTACCTCGCCCATGGAACCACTGCCGGCGTGCTCGCGGACCAGCAGGTGGCCGGCGCCATCATGTGGGTCGGCGGCGACCTGCTGAACCTCGCGGCGATCGGGCTCGCGCTGGTGGCGTGGATGCGCGCCGACGAGCGGGCGACGGCGCGGCTCGACGCGCGGCTCGACGCCGCACGCGTCAGCTGACCAGCTGGTCGACCGCCATCGCCCGCGCCGGCCGCCACAGTCCACCCCACCCCCCACCCCGCCTTTTCGACTCCACGACCAGAATCCGGTCGCGAAAAGTGGTCGTGGAGTCGAAAAGGCGCACGCACGGGGTGGATCGAGAGCCGCGCGCGCGGGCCGCGGGCGGCGCGGGCGTCAGCTGACCAGCTGGTCGACCGCCATCGCGACGAAGAGGAGGGTCAGGTAGGTGATCGACCAGTGGAAGAGCCGCATCGGCTTCGTCGGGCCGTCGGCGGCCACGCGGCGGCGCAGGCCGTAGGCCTCGCGGAGGAAGACGCCCCCGAGGACCACCGCGGCGCCCAGGTAGACCCAGCCGAGCCGCGCCACCGGGTGGAGCAGCAACGAGATCGCGACCATGAGCCAGCTGTAGAGCACGATCTGCCGCGCCGTCTCGCGCTCCCCCGCGACGACCGGCAGCATCGGGACGCCCGCCCGCGCGTAGTCGTCGCTGAACTTCATCGCGAGCGCCCAGAAGTGCGGCGGCGTCCAGAAGAAGATGATCGCGAACAGCACCCAGGCGCCGACCTCCACGCGCCCGGTGACCGCGGCCCAGCCGATCAGGACAGGCACGCAGCCCGCCGCGCCGCCGATCACGATGTTCTGCGGCGTCGATCGCTTCATGCCCAGCGTGTAGACGAACACGTAGAACAGGATCGCGGCCACGCCGAGCCCGGCGGACAGCCAGTTGACGAACAGGCCGAGCCACAGCGTGGCGAGCACGCCGAGCGCGATGCCGAACCGGAGCGCCTCGGCCGGAGTGACGACCTGGCGCGCCAGCGGCCGGCGCTCGGTGCGGTGCATCTTCACGTCGATGTCGCGGTCGACGTAGCAGTTGATCGTGTTGGCGCTGCCCGCGGCGAACGTCCCGCCGACGAGGGTCGCCACGACGAGCCACCAGGACGGCATGCCGCGCTCGGCGACGATCATCGTCGGCACCGTCGTCACGAGCAGCAGCTCGATGATCCGCGGCTTGGTCAGCGCGACGTACCCCCGCAGGAGCTCGCTCCGCGACCGAGCCGGCCGCTCGAGCGCGTGGTCGGCCGCCACGTCGGCGAGGGCCGTCACCGGGTCACCTGCAAGTCGCGTCGCGCGACCGCCGGCCGCACCGCGGTGTCGACCGTCGGCCCATGCCACCGGGCCCGCAGCGCGATCGCGACGGTGACCAGCCAGAGCCAGGAGCCGACCGCGAGGTGCGGCACGACGCTCCACGCGGACAGCCGCCACCAGATGTTCGCCGCGCCGAGTGCGATCTGCACGGCGACCAGGAGCACGGCGACGCCGGCCAGCCGGCGCAGCAGCACGTCCGGCGTCCGCCGGATGCGCACCGCGAGGGCGGCCACGAGCGCGGCCAGCGCGAAGGCGACGGCCCGGTGCGCGATGTGCAGCCACGGGGCGACCTCGGCCGCCACCCGCGGGATCAGCCGGCCCTGGAAGCTGGGGAACGTCGTGTAGGCGAGCCCGGCGTCGTACCCCGTCACCGACGAGCCGAGCAGCATCTGCCCGAACGTCACGGCGGCCGTCGTCGTGGTAAGCACGACGAGACCGCCTCCTCGCCGCGCCGCAGGACCCGCGTCGTCGGCCGGGCCGAGCCCGACCGCGCGCAGGACGACGTACCCGCAGAGCCCGACGATGGTGAGCGCGCCGGCGAGGTGGAGCGTGACCGTCTCGGCGTCGAGCTTCGCCCACACCACGACCGCCCCGAGCAGCGCCTGCGACAGCACCGCCGGCACGAGCAGCAGGCTGGCGCGGCGCACCGCCCGCGGCTGCCCCGAGCGTCGCGCCGCCACGGCGAGGGCGACGATCAGCGCGACCACGACGGATGCCCACAGCCGGTGGCTGTGCTCGATCCAGGCCAGGCGCAACGGGCCGGCGGCCAGCTCGGACGGCGGGTTGGCGGCGCCGTAGCAGGTCGGCCAGTCCGGGCAGCCGAGCCCCGCCTCCATCGCCCGGACCACCCCGCCGAGCGCGACCAGGACCAGCGTCGCCGCAGTGGTCGCGACGGCGAGCTTGGCGAAGCGGGACACGCGGAAGTCCTTCGCGTCGGACCTGGGCGGAGGGCCCATCCTAGGCGACCCGGCACCGGGATAGGCTCGCGCTCCCGCGCCGTCGGCCGAGTCGAGGAGTCCCGTGAGCAACGCGGCCCACCGCCCGAAGGCAGCTTCCCCCTTCCCGCGGGACCCCGCGGACCTCGACGGCCGCAGCATCGACATCGCCCGGGCGCTGGCGATGGACGCCGTGCAGAAGGCGAACTCCGGCCACCCCGGTACGCCGATGGCCCTCGCCCCTCTGGCGCACCTGCTGTTCGCCGAGGTCATGCGCCACGACCCGACGGACCCGCACTGGGCGGGGCGCGACCGGTTCGTCCTCTCGGCGGGGCACGCCTCGATGCTGCTGTACGCGCAGCTCTACCTGACCGGCTACGGCCTCTCGCTCGACGACCTCGCCGCGTTCCGGCAGTGGGGCAGTCGCACGCCCGGTCACCCGGAGCACGGGCACACGCTGGGCGTGGAGACGACGACCGGCCCGCTCGGCCAGGGCGTCGGCAACGCGGTCGGCATGGCGATGGCGGCCCGGCACACCGCGGCGGTCTGGGATCCCGAGGGCACCGGGCTCTTCGACCACACCATCTGGTGCATCTGCTCCGACGGCGACCTGGAGGAGGGCATCGCGAGCGAGGCGGCGAGCCTGGCCGGCCACCAGCAGCTCGGCAGCCTCGTGCTGATCTACGACGACAACCACATCTCGATCGAGGGCGACACCGCGGTCGCGTTCAGCGAGGACGTCCTCGCCCGGTTCGCCGCGTACGGGTTCCACACCCAGCGGGTCGACGACGCGGAGGACCTCGACGCGATGCGGACGGCGCTGGCCGCGGCACGCGACGAGCGGGAGCGGCCGTCGATCATCGCGCTGCGCAGCCACATCGGGTTCCCGTCGCCGAACAAGGTGGACACCGGCGAGGCGCACGGCTCGCCGCTCGGTGCCGACGAGGTGCGGCTGACCAAGGAGATCCTCGGGCTGGACCCGGACGCGGCGTTCGCCGTACCGGAGGACGTCCTCGCGCACTGCCGTACGGCGGTCGACCGCGGGCGGGCGTGGCACGCCGAGTGGGACACCCGGTACGCCGAGTGGGGCGGCACGCACGCCGACCGCGCGGTGGAGCGGGAGCGCGTGCTCGCCCGGCGGCTGCCGGAGGGCTGGGCGCTGAAGCTGCCGACGTTCGAGCCCGGCAAGCCGATCGCCACCCGGGAGGCCTCCGGCATCGTCATCAACGCCGTCGCGGACGTCGTACCCGAGCTGTTCGGCGGGTCGGCGGACCTGGCCGGCAGCAACAACACGACGATCACGTCGGCGGACTCGTTCCTGCCGGCGACCCCGGCCGGCCGGGTGCTGCACTTCGGCATCCGGGAGCACGCCATGGGCTCGGCGATGAACGGCATGGTGCTGTCGGGCGGCGTCCGCCCGTTCGGTGGCACGTTCCTCGTCTTCAGCGACTACATGCGCCCCGCGGTGCGCCTGGCCGCGCTGATGGGGCTGCCGGTCACCTACGTGTGGACGCACGACTCCATCGGGCTGGGCGAGGACGGCCCGACCCACCAGCCGATCGAGCACCTCTGGGCGCTGCGGAGCATCCCGGGCCTCGACGTCGTACGCCCGGCCGACGCCACCGAGACGGTCGTCGCGTGGCGGACGATCCTCGAGCACACGGACCGGCCCGCCGGCCTCGTGCTCACCCGGCAGAAGCTGCCGACGCTCGACCGCGACGTATTCGGCGACGCCGAGGGTGTCGCCCGCGGCGGCTACGTGCTGGCCGACGCGGGCAGCGGGCTCCCCGAGACGATCCTGCTGGCGACCGGCAGCGAGGTGCAGGTCGCCCTCGCCGCGCGTGACCTCCTCGAGGCCGCGGGCACGCCGACCCGGGTGGTCTCGATGCCGTGCCTGGAGTGGTTCGAGGCGCAGGACCAGGCATACCGCGACAGCGTGCTGCTGCCCGGAGTGCGGATCCGGGTCTCGGTGGAGGCGGGTGCGACGCTCGGCTGGCACCGGTGGGTCGGCGACGCGGGCGAGTGCGTCGGCGTCGACCACTTCGGCGCGTCGGCACCGTACGACGTGCTCTACGAGCAGTTCGGCCTCACGCCTGACCGCGTCGTCGCGGCCGTGCAGCGTTCACGGTCGGCGCTCGGGGGTACGCAGGGCGCACCGACCGGCAACTGATCCCGATGGAAGGACGACGATGAGCGCCTCGCGACTCGCCCAGCTCACCGAGGCGGGCGTGGCGATCTGGCTGGACGACCTCTCGCGCGAGCGCCTCGACTCCGGCAACCTCGCGTCGCTGGTCGAGACCTCGCACGTCGTCGGGGTCACGACCAACCCGTCGATCTTCCAGAAGGCCCTCGAGCGCGGGACGTCGTACGACGCGCAGTTCGCCGACCTCGCGCTCCGCGGCGTCGACGTCGGCGAGGCGCTGCGCTCGATCACGACCACCGACGTACGGCGGGCCTGCGACGTGCTGGCGGCCGTCTACGACGAGACCGACGGCCTCGACGGCCGCGTGTCCATCGAGGTCGACCCACGGCTGGCGCACGACACCGCGCGCACCCTCGCCGAGGCACGCGCCCTCTGGTGGCTCGTCGACCGGCCCAACCTCTACATCAAGATCCCGGCCACGCCGGCCGGGCTGCCGGCGATCCGCGACTGCCTCGCCGAGGGGATCAGCGTCAACGTGACGCTGATCTTCTCGCTGCAGCGCTACCGCGAGGTGATGGACGCGTTCCTCGCCGGTCTCGAGCAGCGGGTGGCTTCGGGCGGCGCGCTCGGCGGCGTCGACAGCGTCGCCAGCTTCTTCGTGTCACGGGTCGACTCCGAAGTGGACCGTCGCCTCGACGTCATCGCGAAGGAGTCCGGCGACGACGAGCGGGTGAGCGCCGCCGGGCGGCTCCGCGGCCAGGCGGCAATCGCCAACGCGCGCCTCGCCTACGAGGCGTACGAGGACGTCTTCGGCTCGGATCGCTGGCACGCGCTCGCCGCCCGCGGAGCACGACCGCAGCGGCCGCTGTGGGCGTCCACCGGCGTCAAGGACCCGGCGTACGACGACACCCGCTACGTCGTCGAGCTGGTGGCTCCGGGCACCGTCAACACGATGCCGGAGCCGACCCTGCGCGCGGTCGCCGAGCACGGCAGCATCCGCGGGGCTACCGCCGCCGAGGGGTACGACGCCGCGCGCTCCGTTCTCGCCGAGCTCGACCGGCTGGGCATCGACTACGACGAGCTGGTCGCGCTCCTGGAGGAAGAGGGCGTGCGCAAGTTCGAGGAGTCCTGGGACGCGTTCATCGCGCAGGTGACCGACAAGCTGGCCGCCGCGTCGGCCGGTCTCCCGCCCGGGCCCGCGGCCGCCGCGCCACGATGAGCGAGGCCGAGCCGCGCCGACCGCGAGTCGTGCGGGAGCCGCCGCCGATCGTCTTCACGCCGGAGCCTCGCCGGGCGCCGACCGGCGCGGTGTCCGTCGTCACCGCGGGCGCAGCGCTGGTCGGGCCGCGCGACGCGGCCCGGCGCGCCCTGCGCCAGGACGGCGTCGCGGCGCGGCTGACGGCCGGCGACGCCACGCTGTGGGGTGCCGCGGCGGAGCCCGAGGCAGCCGTTCGGCTCGGCTGGCTGACCCTGCCCACCACCTCGCGCGACCTGCTCCCGCGGCTCGCCGCGCTGCGTGACGCGCTGCGCGCCGACGGCATCGACCGGGTCGTGCTCTGCGGGATGGGCGGCTCGTCGCTCGCGCCCGAGGTGATCTGCGCGTCTGCCGGCGTGCCGCTCGTCGTGCTCGACACCACGGACCCCGGCCAGGTGCGCGCGGCGACCCGCGACCTCACCCGGACCGTCGTCGTCGTCGCGAGCAAGTCGGGCAGCACCGTCGAGACCGACTCGCAGCGGCGGATCCTGATGGCGGCATTCGCCGAGGCCGGCCTCTCGCCCGACCAGGTCGCGCGGCGGTTCGTCGCGGTGACCGACCCGGGCTCCGACCTCGCCGCGATGGCGGGCCAGGAGGGGTGGCGCGAGGTCTTCCTCGCCGACCCCAACGTGGGCGGCCGGTACAGCGCGCTGTCGGCGTTCGGCCTCGTGCCCTCCGCGCTCGCCGGGGCTGACGTCGCAGCGCTGCTCGACGACGCCGCGGCCGTGCTCGACGACCTCGCGGCGGACGACGGCAACCCTGGGCTCGACCTCGGCGCGGCGCTCGGCGGCTGCGGCGCCGCCGGCCGGGACAAGGTCGTCATCGCCGACGGCGGGTCCGGCCTCGTCGGGTTCGGCGACTGGGCCGAGCAGCTCGTCGCCGAGTCCACCGGCAAGGAGGGCCGCGGCCTGCTCCCGGTCGTCGTGGAGTCGTGGGACTCGCCGGGGACGAAGCACACGGCCACGGGCGACACGCATCAGGTGCGGATCGGCCGCGGCGGGCCGAACACGACGACGGTGGCCGGCCCGCTCGGGGCGCAGTTCCTCGTCTGGGAGTACGCCGTCGCGGTGGCCGGGCGAGTGCTCGGCGTGAACCCGTTCGACCAGCCCGACGTCGAGTCGGCGAAGACCAGCACGCGAGCTCTCCTCGCCGGCGACACCAGCAGCGCTGCGCCACCCGCCGGGTCGACGCACGGCTCGGTCGAGGTGCACACCGACGCGGACGTCGACATGTCGTCGGTCGAGGCGGTCATCGCGTCGCTGCTCCGGTTGATACCGGCGACGGGGTACCTGGCGGTCATGGCCTACCTCGACCGCGAGGCGGACGGGGCGCTCGCGGCGCTGCGACCCGCGCTCGCCGCGCAGACGGCACGACCCGTCACGTTCGGCTGGGGGCCGAGGTTCCTCCACTCCACCGGTCAGCTGCACAAGGGCGGCCCGCCGGTCGGCGTCTTCCTCCAGGTGACCGCCGACCCGCCGCCGGACGCCGACCTCGACGTGCCGGGCCGGGACTTCACGCTCGCCCGGCTGCAGCTGGCGCAGGCGCTCGGCGACGGCCGCGTGCTGGCCGGCAAGGGTCGGCCCGTCGTGCGCCTGCACCTCACGGACCGCCGCGCCGGGGTAGACCAGGTGCTGGCCGCCGCCTCGCCGGCTGCGGACGCCGCGGGCGGCGCGTGACCACGACGGCGGCCAACCCGCTCCGCGACCCGCGCGATCGCCGGCTGCCCCGCATCGCCGGGCCCTGCGGCCTGGTCATCTTCGGCGTCACCGGCGACCTCGCTCGCAAGAAGCTGGTTCCCGCCGTCTACGACCTGCTCAACCGGGGCCTCCTGCCGCCCGGCTTCGCGCTGACCGGGTTCGCGCGGCGGCAGTGGGCCGACGAGGACTTCACCCAGGTCGTCCACGACGCGGTCAAGGAGCACGCGCGGACGCCGTTCCGGGAGGAGGTCTGGGAGCAGCTCGCGGAGGGCTGCCGCTTCGTCCCGGGCGATGTCAGCGACGACGACGCGTTCGACAACCTCGCGCGCGTCATCGCCGACCTCGACCGTGTTCGGGGCACGAACGGCAACCACGCGTTCTACCTGTCGGTCCCGCCGAGCGCGTTCCCGGTCGTCGTCCGGCAGCTGCGACGCTCCGGGCTGTCGGCCAGCCCCGGTGGCGCGTGGCGCCGGATCGTGGTCGAGAAGCCGTTCGGCCACGACCTCGCCAGTGCGCAGGAGCTCAACCGGGTCGTCGGCGAGGTGTTCCCGACCGGGTCGGTCTTCCGCATCGACCACTACCTCGGTAAGGAGACCGTCCAGAACATCCTCGCGCTGCGCTTCGCCAACACCCTCTTCGAGCCGGTGTGGCATCGCGGGTACGTCGACCACGTGCAGATCACCATGGCCGAGGA
>DATLNF010000011.1:0-7201 GCA_035536955.1 Mycobacteriales bacterium
GTCCGCTGGCTCGACCTGGCGTGCGGCACCGGTGCAGTCGCCGAGCGCGCCGCCTCCGTCGGCGCTGACGTGACCGGGATCGACCTGTCGCCCGGTCTCATCGACACGGCGAAGAAGCGCGCTGCCGACCTCGGTCTCGACATCGACTACCGGGTCGGCGACTGCGAGGCGCTCGACGTCGCTGACGGCAGCTACGACGTCGTCTCGTCGACCTGCGGTGTCATGTTCGCGCCGGACCACGCGGCGACCGCCCGCGAGCTGGCCCGCGTGACGAAGCCCGGCGGCCGAATCGGCCTCGCCAACTGGACGCCCGAAGGCGGGCTCGGGGACCTGTTCCGGGTGATGGCGCCGTTCCAGCCGGCGCCGCCGCCGAGCAGCCCGTTCGACTGGGGCAAGCCGGACCGGGTGCAGGAGCTGCTCGGGGACGCGTTCGAGCTCGACATCACCGAGCACGTCTCCACGCTGCACCAGGAGTCCGGTCAGGCGTACTGGGAGCTGTTCTCCAGCAGCTATGGACCGACGAAGACGCTGGCCGACAACCTGGGCGAGCGCCGCGGCGAGCTGCAGCAGGCGTGGGTCGACCTGTTCGAGACCAAGTACGCCGACCCGGCCGGCGGCATCGCCCACACCCGCGAGTACCTGCTGGTGATCGGCACCCGCAAGTAGCGGTGTCCGGCGCGGCCTCGGTCTCGGCAGCCGACGTACTCTGCCCCTGTGGTCAGTGACGAGTGGTCGGTCGTCGACTCTGAGTCGGAGCTGCGGGAGATCGTCGGCGAGCCGATCCCGCGGGTCGCCGAGAAGGTCCGTGATCGGCTGCACCCGATGGACGTCGCGTTCCTCGCGGCAGCGCGGTTCTGGACAGTGGCGACGTCATCCGCGGACGGTCGCTGCGACGTGTCACCGAAGGGCGACCCGGCCGGCTCGTCGGTGGTCGTGCTGAGCGAGACGTCCCTCGCGCTCGCCGAGCGGCCCGGCAACCGGCGGGTGGACGGGTTTCAGAACCTGTTGAGCAACCCGCACGTCGGGCTGATGTTCGTCGTACCGGGACGTGGCGACACCCTGCGGATCAACGGGCGGGCGCGCCTGGTGCGCGAGGCCCCGTTCTTCGACGCGATGGTCGTCAAGGGCCACCGACCGCGGCTGGCGCTCGTCGTCGACGTCGAGGAGGTGTTCTTCCACTGCTCCAAGGCGTTCCTGCGCTCGTCGCTGTGGGAGCCGGACACCTGGCCGGCTGACGGCGAGATCCCGTCGCGCGCGGAGATCGCCCACGCGCTCGAGCGTCCGGACGAGCCGCTGGAGTCCCTGGTCGAGTACTACGGCCCGTCGTACGCCGACGGTCTCTACCGCGGGTAGTTCGTCGCCGCGGCGAGGAGCTGCGGGAATGGGGAGTCGCGACGTGCGGGTGCTGCTGACGACGTACGACTCACGCGGCGGCGTCGAGCCCCTGCTGGCTCTGGCCGTGCGGCTGCGTGAGCTCGGGGCGGAGGTGCAGGTCTGCGCGCCGCCGGACTGCGCGGACCGTGCTGCCGAGGTCGGCGTGCCGCTGCTGCCGGTCGGCCCACCTGTGCACTCGCTGGTGCACGGTGCGAACCCGCCGTCTCCGGCGGACGTTCCCCGCCGAGCGGCGGAGCTCATTGCCGCGTTCTTCTCCTCGTTGACCGAGGCGGCCGACGGCTGCGACGTCCTGGTCGCGAGCGGCTTGATGCCGGTCGTCGCCGCGGCCCGGTCCGTGGCCGAGATGCTCGGCATCCGCTCGGTGTTCGTCAGCTACTGCCCGATCTTCCTGCCGTCGCCGCACCATCCGCCGCAGCCGCTGCCAGGTCGGCCGTACCCGCCGGGCGTGACCGACCGCCCGGTGCTCGACCGGCTGGAGGTGGAGAGCTACAACGCGCTGTTCGGATCCGCGCTCAACACCAACCGGGTGCGGATCGGGATGCCACCGGTCGACGACGTGCGGGCCCTCATCCTCGGCGGTCAGAACTGGCTCGCGGCCGACCCGACCCTGGCCCCCTGGCAGCAGCCCGCACCCCTGGAGGTGGTGCAGACCGGCGCGTGGATCCTGCCGGACGACCGCTCGCTCCCGGCCGACCTGGAGGCGTTCCTGGACGCCGGGCCGCCACCGGTGTTCGTCGGCTTCGGCAGCATGCGCGCGCCGGACGGCTTCGCGCGCGTGGCCATCGAGGCGGTCCGCGAGCAGGGTCGCCGCGTGATCCTCGGCCGTGGCTGGGCCGACCTCGCGCTGACCGACGACGCCGACGACTGCTTCGCGGTCGGCGAGGTCAACCAGCAGTCGCTCTTCCGGCGGGTGGCCGCGGTCGTGCATCACGGCGGCGCGGGTACGACGACGACGGCGGCGCGAGCCGGCGCCCCCCAGGTCGTGGTGCCGCAGATGGGGGACCAGCCGTACTTCGGCCGACGGGTGGCCGAGCTGGGGATCGGCACGTACGACGGACCGACGCCGACCACGGAGTCGCTGTCCACGGCGCTCGGCGCAGCCCTGGCCCCGGACGTCCGTGGTCGGGCGAGCGCGGTGGCCGAGACGATCCGCACCGACGGTGCGGCGGTCGCCGCGAAGCTGTTGCTCGACGCGTGACACGTGAGAGCGGCTGGTGCTTAGGTCCGGACCCATGAGCAGCGACGCGGTGGTACGGACGACATCGGTCGAGGACGGTGACATCGCGACCGTGCTGCTCGCCTTCGCGACGGATCCCTTCGTGCGCTGGCTGCTGCCGGACGCCGCGCAGTTCCTCCGCTGGTTCGGCGAGATAACCCGGCTTCACGCGCAGCGCACCTCCGCCAACGGCGGGGCCTACCGCCGGGTGGACGGCCGCGGCGCCGCGTTCTGGTACCGACCGGGCGTTCGACCGGACGGCGAAGCTCTCGGCGCCGCGTTCTCGGCGGCCGGCATCGCCGACCGGGTCACGACGGTGTGGACCGCGTTCGGAGAGCTCGAGCCGACGCAGTCGCACTGGTACCTGCGCCAGATCGGCGTCGACCCGATGCTCCACGGTCGTGGTCACGGCAGCGCGTTGCTCTCAGCGGCTCTGGCGGACATCGACCGCGAGAGCGAGCCGGCGTACCTGGAGGCGACGAGTCCGGGCGGCCGGACCTTCTACGAGCGGCACGGCTTTCGCGTGCTCGACGAGGTCTCCGTCAACGGTTCGCCGCCACTGTGGCCGATGCTGAGAGAACCAGCGACTGTCTAGCCCGGCGCCTGCCGTACGTCGTACAGGGTGGTGCTCAGGCGTACGGGACGGTGCTCAGGTAGCGCAGTCCCGAGTCGACAGCGAGCGTCACGACTGTCGCTGACGCGTCGAGCTGCTCGGCCACTCGCAGCGCGGCGATGACATTGGCTCCGGTCGACGTACCGGCGAACAGCCCTTCCTCGCGGGCGAGGCGGCGCGCCATCTCCTGCGCGTCCGCACTCGCGACGCGCTCGACGGCGTCGACCAGGGTCGGGTCCCACAGCGGCGGCAGGAAGCCGATTCCGATGCCCTCGATCTTGTGTGATCCCGTGGGCTCACCCGACAGGACAGCGGACTCGGCCGGCTCGACTGCGACGACGCGCAGGTCCGGCCGGTGCCGTCGGAGCACCCCGGTGACTCCGTGGATCGAGTGAGCGGTGCCGACCGCCTGCACGAACACGTCGACCTGGCCGCCGGACTGCGCCCAGATCTCCTCGCCGAGCGGCTCGTAGCCGCGTACACCGTCCTCGTTGTTGAGCTGGTCCGACCACCAGTGGTCGGGCAGGCTGCTGATCTGCTCTGACGTGGCGATCATCCGGCGGATCAGCTCACCGGTGATCTGACCGCCGTCGCTCGGCTCGTCGGTGATCTGAGCGCCGAGCGCGAGCATCGTCTTGCGCTTCTCGACGCTGAACGCATCCGAGAACACGACATGAAGTCGGTAGCCCAGCGCCGCGCAGACGAAGGCCAGGGAGATCCCGGTCGTGCCCGCGGTGTATTCGACGACAGTGCCGCCGGTCGTCAACCGCCCGTCCGCCGCCGCGCACCGGATCACTTCGACCGCCATGCGGTCCTTCATGGAGCCGGTCGGGTTCGCCGACTCGAGCTTCACCATGATCCGGCAGCCCGACGCGGGAACGACGCGGCGCAGCTCCACGAGCGGCGTCTTCCCGACGCCTGCGAGGACACCCGGAAGCGGCGAGCTCATGCGCGCCAAAGTACGCCTGGTCGACTGGGGGGTGCGCGGATCTGTCGCCGTGGCTATGTTCCTGGCGTGCCTTCGCACAGAAGTCCCTGATCCAGCCTGGAGAGGACCAACATGCCCGGCCTCGAGAGTCGCGACTTCAGTGCACCTGATGAGACCCGAACCCCGGACAAGACCACGGTGGAGCTGGTGAACCTCGGCGGGGGCCAGATCGGCCGCTACACCTTCCAGCCCGGGTGGAAGTGGTCCGAGTGCATCAAGCCAGTCGTGGGTACGGACAGCTGCCAGACAGACCACCTCGGCTACGTCGTCGCCGGGCAGATGCATGTGACGTACGGCGACGGCAGCGAGGGCGACCTCAAGTCCGGTGACGTCTACCGGATCCCACCCGGTCATGACGCATGGGTCGTCGGCGACGAGCCCGCGGTGTTCGTCGAGTTCCAGGGCGCCGCCAGCTACGCCAAGCCCAGCTGAGCTCTCGGAGTCCACTGCGTATCGGCAAGCGCCGGGCCAACAAGCCGTGCGCCGCACCGTTGACTTCACGCCCGTTCCGCAGTATTTCGTGCTAGCGAACCGCCCGGCCGTGTCAAGCATCTTCATTGGCGTGAGGTGTCCTTTGCGGCGGATAGCGATATTCGCGACGACCGCGGTAGTCCTGCTGTCGCCTACGGCGATGGCGGCCCACCCACTGCGCCTGAGCGACAAGTCACCAGTAGTCACCGTGAGAGGACACCTCGCAGGGGCAGCTGGGTGGCACCTGGGTTACGGCGTCCGGTCGAGTCCGTTTTCGGAGATGGTCGACGCAGGATGCGTCGCATCAGGATGCGACGACCACTACCTCGACATCGCGGTGACCGCCGGACACTTCGCTTGGGTATCTTGGGTGGTTACCGGCTCCGGCAGCGGGCCTGGGCTCGACGTGCGGCTGCTCGATGCGAAAGGTCGCAACGTTGGTCGCCTGGAACAACATTCCGTTGACTACCTGAATCCGCCCACCGTGAGTAGCCGTGGGCATGCGTCCCGAATACCGCCCGGTCGATACACGCTGCGCGTGTCGGTAAGTGCGGGCGTGACCGACTACACCGCGAAAGTTGAGCTGGACGCCTTCGAGTAGCTCCTTACAGCGCGGGTCAACGGAAACGGCACGAAGAGCGGCGGCAAAGCGAGTGTTGGCGCGGTTGCCGCTACGTCTTGACTGCGGCACTAGCCGCGGAGCGCTGGTCGCCGGATAGGCCCATTTGGACCCTCGTTGCTGTCACCGGTTGCTACCAGCCGCATCGGCCGGCACCTTCGCCGTCACCCCGGGCCGCTGACCTGCGGTTTTCTCTGCGCGCTCGGAGGGACTCGAACCCCCAACCTTCTGATCCGTAGTCAGATGCTCTATCCGTTGAGCTACGAGCGCAGGTCGAACCCGGAGAGCATACCGGCTGCCCGCAGCACCGACGGCGGCCGCCCGAACGCCCGGCGGAACCGCAGCGTGAAGTGGCTGTGGCTGGCGAACCCGAGCTCGGCCGCCAACGCGGAGAGGTCCCGCTCGCCGTCGGCGACGCGGTCGAGCGCCTGCCGCAGCCGCAGTCGCTCGGCGTACGCATGCATCGACGACCCCGTCGCTGCGCGGAAGACGCGGGCGAGGTGGAACGGCGAGTACCCGACCTCGTACGCCGTCGCGGCAAGGCTGAACCGCTCCGTCGACGGTCGCCCGTCGAGCACCAGGCGTACGGCGTCGGCGGCATCTGCCCACGCTTCGCTGACCGAGGTCGGGGTGCGCGGGGGGCCGTCGAGCGCGGCAGCGACGATCGCCAGCAGCTCCTCCTCGACCCGGTCCGGCTCAGGCAGGTCCGGGGCGGTGAGCTCCGCGAGCAGCAGGCGCAGCCGCGCGTACGTCGCGTCGCCGATCGGCAGCGCCCCCCACCCCGCTGGGCCCGGTAGGGCGGCCGAGACCTCGTCGACCAATGCGGGGCTCAGCCGCAGAAAGACGCAGTGGTCGCCGGCCGGATGCACGAGCCGTCGCCGGAACGTCTGGCCGTCGGCGTACAGCACCACCTGATTGCGGTCCGCCACGATGCGCTCGCGGCCGCGCTCGAGCTGGACGCAGGTCCCCGGGAAGACGACGAGGTCGCCCTGCGCGACGACGTTCTCGGTCTGCCACAGCGGATCGTCCGGCAGGCACCGAAAGCGGCCCAGCACGACGTCGGCACCGGCGTGCAGCACGGTGCTGTTGCCCCCCGGCGGCTCCTGCGTGGACCACGGCACTTCCACAGCATGACCGCTCCCGAGCCCGGCCGAGCCAGCACCGCACGATCGTGACAGCGGTCGTGACGGACCCGTTGTGCGCGCTCGGCAGCCTCAGCACGATGACGAGACCTCTTCGCGCGTGCCTGGCGGCTGCGCTTGTCCTGGTCGGCTGTGCCGGCGACCCGGCGAGCTCGGCCGACCCGGCGACGGCCGCTCCGGCCCCGACGACCGCAGCCCAGGACCCGACGGCGACGCCGCTTCCGGTCGCCGATCCGGCGTACGTCGTCGCCCGGATCCACGTCGGCGCCCAGCCGTGCGGTGTCATCGCCGACCCCACCGCGGTGTGGATCTCCTCGTTCGGCAGCGACGCCCTGCACCGGATCGACCCGACGACCGACACGGTGACCGACGTCGTGCGCGTCGGCGCCGCACCGTGCGGGCTCGGGTACGGCGCCGGTTCGATCTGGACATCGGACTTCCGCGGCAACACGGTCACCCGCGTCGACGTGGCGACCCGCAAGGTGGTGGCGACGATTCCGGTGGGCCGCGCGCCGTTCGACGCCGCGTTCGGCCTCGGCAGCGCCTGGGTCACGAACGGGTCCGACGGCACGGTCAGCCGCATCGACCCGGCGAGCGACAAGGTCGTCGCGACGATCGACGTCGGTCCCGCGCCGGCCGGGATCGCGATCGTCGGCGACAGCGCGTGGGTGCCGCTCGGCAACGGCTCGGTCGCGCGGATCGACGGCCGGACCAACCGGGTCCGCCAGGAGATCCAGGTAGCGGAGACCGGCAACGC
>DATLNF010000012.1:0-11086 GCA_035536955.1 Mycobacteriales bacterium
GGCTGGTGCACGGTGAGCAGAAGTTCGCACACCACCGGCCGGTCGTGCCCGGCGACCGCCTGGTGAGCACGTCGACCATCTCGGACATCCGCGTCGCCGGCCGAAACGAGCTGATGACCGTCACCTCGGAGGTCACGACCGAGGGCGGCGAGGCCGTCTGCACGATCACCAGCGTCGTCGTCATCCGCGGCACCGCGCCGCAGCAGGAGGGCTGACCGGTGGTCCGGTACGACGACGTCGAGGTGGGCACCGAGCTGCCGTCGCAGACCATGTCGATCCAGCGCTTCAACCTGATCCAGTACGCGGGCGGATCAGGCGACATCAACATCATCCATTGGAACGAGCGCATCGCGACGATGGTGGGGCTGCCCAACGTCATCGCCCACGGCATGTACACGATGGCGCTCGCGGCCCGGCTCGTGACCGACTGGACGGGCGACCCCGGCGCGCTGCTGGACTACGGCGTCCGGTTCTCGCGGCCCGTCGTCGTACCCGACGACGACAAGGGCGCGGCGCTGACGCTCACCGGTCGCGTGGAGGACAAGCTCGACGACAACCGGGTGGTCGTCGTCCTCACGGCCGAGGTGGAGGGCGTCGGCGTGCTCACCGGAGCGCGGGCGACGGTACGCCTCCGCTAGGAGCCGGCCTCGCGCAGCAGGTCACCCAGCCGGGACACACCCCGCTCGAGGTCGTCGTCACCGAGCGCGTAGGACAGGCGCGCGTAGCCGGGTGCGCCGAACGCCTCGCCGGGCACCACCGCCACGCCGACCTCGTCGAGGACGAGCTCGGCGAGCTCGGCCGTCGACGCCGGGGTACTTCCGCGCAGCGGTCGCCCGAGCACCTCGCGCAGTGACGGGAACGCGTAGAAGGCGCCGGTCGGCTCCGGGCAGACGACGCCGGGGATCTCGTTGAGCATGCGGTGCATCGTCCGTCGGCGGCGGTCGAAGGCCGTGCGCATCGCGGCGACGGCGGACAGGTCGCCGGTCACCGCGGCCAGGGCGGCTGCCTGCGCGACGTTGCAGACGTTGCTGGTCGCGTGCGACTGCAGGTTGCCCGCTGCGGCGACGACGTCCGCCGGCCCGAGCAGCCAGCCGACCCGCCAGCCGGTCATCGCGTAGGTCTTCGCGACGCCGTTGACGACGATGCAGCGGTCGGCGACCTCGGGTACGACGACGGGCATCGACACGTGCTGCGCATCGCCGTAGACGAGGTGCTCGTAGATCTCGTCGGCGACGACCCAGATCCCGTGCTCGGCGGCCCAGCGGCCGATCGCCTCGACCTGCGCCGCGGGGTAGACCGACCCGGTCGGGTTCGACGGGGAGCAGAACAGCAGCGCCTTCGTCCGCGAGGTGCGCGCCGCCTCCAGCTGGTCGACCGACGCGCAGAAGGCGGAGCTCTCGTCCGTGTCGACCGCGACGGCGGTGCCGCCGGCGAGCGCGATCGCCTCGGGGTACGTCGTCCAGTACGGCGCGGGGAGCAGCACCTCGTCGCCGGGGTCGAGGATCGTCGCGAAGGCCTGGTAGACCGCCTGCTTCCCGCCGTTGGTGACGAGCACCTGGCCCGGCGCGACGTCGTAGCCGCTGTCGCGCTTCGTCTTGTGCGCGATGGCCTCGCGCAGCTCGGGCAGTCCGGCGGACGGCGTGTACTTGTGGAAGCGGGGGGCGCGGCACGCGGCCACGGCCGCCTCGACGATCGCCGGCGGGGTGGGGAAGTCCGGCTCGCCGGCGCCGAAGCCGATGATGTCGCGACCCGCGGCCTTGAGCGCCTTGGCCTTCGCGTCCACGGCCAGCGTCGCCGACTCGGCGATCGAGCCGACCCGCCGGGATATGCGCGTCGCCATCGTGGAGCCCTTCCGACGGAGCCGGACCTGCGAGAGGGTGTGGCCGCAGGGGAGTCAGCTCCTGAGGTAACCCGAAAGCCCGGAGGGAGTCCAATCACGTTGATGGACGTCGACCCCGAGGTCGTCCGGGCCTGCCAGCGCGGTGAGCCCGGCGCCCTCGACGCCCTGATCCGGGCGACGTACGCCGACGTCTACGCACTGGCCCTGCGGCTGGTGCGCGACCGTGAGGAGGCAGCCGACGTGACGCAGGAGGTCTACGTCCGCGTGCTGCGCTCCGTCGGCGGCTTCCGGGGCGAGTCGAGCTTCGGCACGTGGCTGCACCGGGTCACCGTGAACGTGGCGCTGACCGCGATGCGGCGACGGTCGCGCCGGCCGATGCTCGGCCTGCATGCGGTGGGCGGTCCCGGGGAGCAGTCCTACGACGCCGCTGATCCCGACCCCGGACCTGAGGAGCGGGCCGAGCGCGCCGAGCTGCTCAGCCGCGCCCAGGCTGCGGTCGCCGCGCTCCCCGAGTCGTCGCGAACGATCGTCATGCTGCGCGACGTCGAGGGGATGTCGACCGCCGAGGTCGCGGCTGTCACCGGGCTGTCAGAGACCGCCGTCAAGGTCCGCCTGTTCCGAGCCCGCGAGCGGCTCCGCGCCTCGCTCTCCGACGACACCGTGGCCCGGCTGCCCCGCCGGGCGAGGAAGGGCAGCGCATGACCGGCCCCCGCTCCACCACAGCCGCGCAGAGCCGCGACTCCGCCGGCTGTGCCGCCGTGCGCGCCGACCTGGCCGGGCTGGACGGCCACGAGCTGTCGACCCGACGGGCGACGGAGGTGCGCAGTCACGTCGCCGAGTGCGCCGACTGCGCCGAGGTCGCCGCCGAGCACCGTGCGGTGCGGCGAACGCTGGCCGAGCTCGCGCTCGTCCCGGCCACTCCGCCGGCAGACCTGCTGCCGGCGCTGCTCGAGCAGGCTGCCGCCGTCGGGCCCCGGGAGCGCCTCGCCGTCTACGGTCGGGGCGTGGTCAGCGGCGCCCGGCCCGGGGTCGCGGCCGCCTCCGCCGGCGTCGGCGCCGTCGCGGCCGCCGGTCTCGGGGTGCTCGCCTGGCGCGCGCTGCGCAGCCGCCGTACGGCGGTCGCGGGCGAGTCCGCCTGACCGACCCGCAGGTTGGCCGCTCCCAGCGTCCGACGTACACTGCCCAGTCTGGGCGCGACCACGTCCCTGCCTCGGCACGCCCGAGGTCGGGTCGTCCGGGCTCGGAGGGCAGTGGCTCAATTGGCAGAGCTCCGGTCTCCAAAACCGGCGGTTGGGGGTTCGAGTCCCTCCTGCCCTGCTCCGCACAGCAGGTGAACGAGCGCACGACCTGACCGACCCGACGCAGCGCAGCGAAGAGGACAACCGACGTGAGCAGCACGACGACGACCGAGCCCGTACCCCAGCCGACGCCGGCTGCGGGTGGCAAGGGCGCGGGCGGTCGCGGCCGGCGCCGCGGGCCGTTCGGCCGGATCGCGCTGCTCTACCGCGAGGTCGTCGGTGAGCTCCGCAAGGTGATCTGGCCGACTCGGCGCGAGCTGATCGGCTACACCACTGTCGTGCTGGTGTTCGTGACCTTCATGGTCGCCTTGGTCGCGCTCTTCGACTTCGGGTTCGTGAAGTTCGTCGGCCAGCTCTTCGCCGACTGACCGGCGCCCGCACCCACCTGACCATCCGTCTTCTTGCGTAAGGAAGCTCTCCTGTGTCCGACAACTCCCTGACCTTCGACGAGCGGGACCCGCAGGGTCCGCCGGGCGACGACGACGTCGCGCCCGCTGCCGAGGCGTCCGCTGCCGAGGCGTCGAGTGCTGAGGCGTCGAGTGACGGGGCGTCGGGTGGCGACGCGTCAGGTGGCGAGGCGTCGACCGACCGCGCCGGCGTCCTGGACCCGTTCGAGGAGCTGCTGCGCCAGGCAGAGTCGGGCGACCTGCCGGAGCGGGTGAGCCTGCCGGAGTCGGCCACGGCTACCGAGGAGAACGAGCCGCCGGTCTCCCCCGGCGGGGACGAGAGCTCGCCGGAGGACACCGCCGGCGACGGCGCCGAGTCGAGCCCGGCCGAGTCGCCGGTCGCCGAGCAGGCCGAGGCGAGTGCCGACGCGGACGCCGGTGACCGCGCCCCGTCCGAGTCGGCCGAGCCCGACACCGAGGCTTCGGGCACGGCCGAGGGCGCCGACGCGGACCTGCTGGCCGAGGGCATGGCCGCGCTCGCGGAGGAGGAGCCCGAGCCGGTCAACGAGATGGCCGAGGCGCTCGAGAACGCGCCCGGCGACTGGTACGTCATCCACTCCTACGCCGGCTACGAGAACAAGGTGAAGGCCAACCTCGAGACGCGGATCAGCTCGCTCAACATGGAGGACTACATCTTCCAGATCGAGGTGCCCACGGAAGAGGTCACCGAGGTCAAGAACGGCAAGCGGCAGCTCGTCACGCGCAAGAAGCTCCCCGGCTACCTCTTCGTCCGGATGGAGCTCACCGACGAGTCGTGGTCCGCCGTCCGCAACACGCCAGGGGTCACCGGGTTCGTGGGCCAGACCTCACGGCCGTCGCCGCTGTCCAAGGCGGAGGTCATCGCCACGCTCGCCCCGCCGCCGGAGAAGCCCAAGCCCAGCGTGAAGCTGGACTTCGAGGTGGGCGAGTCGATCACCGTCATGGACGGTCCGTTCGCCACGCTCCCTGCGACCATCAACGAGATCAACACCGACTCGCAGAAGCTCAAGGTGCTCGTGTCCATCTTCGGCCGCGAGACCCCGGTCGAGCTCTCGTTCAGCCAGGTAGCGAAGATCTAGCGGTACGCCGCCAACCCCGTCCCGGCGTACCTCACGCCCCGTCCGACCAGGAAGACCAGCCATGCCTCCGAAGAAGAAGCTCGCCGCGATCATCAAGCTCCAGATCAACGCCGGCGCAGCCACCCCGGCGCCTCCGGTCGGCCCGGCGCTCGGCCAGCACGGCGTCAACATCATGGAGTTCTGCAAGCAGTACAACGCGCAGACCGAGGGCCAGCGCGGCCTGGTGATCCCGGTCGAGATCTCGGTCTTCGAGGACCGGTCGTTCACCTTCGTCACGAAGACCCCGCCCGCTGCGGTGCTGCTCAAGAAGGCGGCCGGCGTCGAGAAGGGCAGCGGCGAGCCGCACAAGACCAAGGTGGCGTCGGTCAGCAAGGAGCAGGTGCGCGAGATCGCGCAGACCAAGCTCCCCGACCTCAACGCCAACGACCTCGACGCCGCGGAGCAGATCGTGCGCGGCACCGCCCGGTCGATGGGCATCACCGTCAAGGACTAGCACCACCGCGTGGGAGGGCGGCCAGGGTGGCCGACCCGTCTGACCACGGACGACAAGGAGCACGTCGTGCAGCGCAGCAAGAGCTATCGCAAGGTCGCCGAGCTCATCGACCGCGACCGCATCTACACCCCGCTCGAGGCGGTCAAGCTCGTCAAGCAGACGACGACCGCCAAGTTCGACGCGACCGTCGAGGTAGCGATCCGGCTCGGCGTCGACCCGCGCAAGGCCGACCAGATGGTTCGCGGCACGGTGAGCCTGCCGCACGGCACCGGCAAGGTCGTCCGGGTCGCCGTGTTCGCCACCGGTGACAAGGCCGCCGAGGCGGAGGCGGCCGGTGCCGACATCGTCGGCTCCGACGACTTGATCGAGCGGGTGGCCGGCGGGTTCGTGGACTTCGACGCCGCCGTCGCCACTCCCGATCTCATGGGCAAGGTCGGCAAGGTGGCCCGGGTCCTGGGTCCGCGCGGCCTCATGCCGAACCCGAAGACCGGCACGGTGACGATGGACGTCGGCAAGGCCGTCAGCGACATCAAGGGCGGCAAGGTCAACTTCCGGGTCGACAAGCAGGGCAACCTGCACCTCGTCATCGGCAAGGCGTCGTTCGACGAAGCCGCTCTGATCGGCAACTACACCGCCGCGCTCGACGAGGTGACTCGCGCCAAGCCCGCCTCGGCGAAGGGCCGTTACCTCCGCAAGATCACCCTGACGTCGACCATGGGCCCCGGCATCCCGGTCGACCCGAACAAGCTGCGCAACCTGATGGACGAGCCCGTCCCGCAGGGGTGACGCGTGACGCCGGGGTGACGTGGGTTTGACCCGTCGTCGCCCCGGCGCCTACCCTCGCAGTCGTTAGCCAGAGACCGCAGGTCGCTGCCGCGAGGCAGCCGAAAGCCCCGACTCGTCGGGCGACCCGCGCAGGCGCCCGGTACACGTCCTCCCCGGTGGCAGCTGCCGCCGTACGACGCCCCGCGCTCCTCGCGCCGGGGCGTCTCGTCGTCTCAGGGCCGACCGAGCGGTCACGACGTACCGAGATGGGAGACACATGGCGAGGCCCGACAAGGCCGCGTCGGTGGCGGAGATCACCGAGGCCTTCCAGGCCACGGGTGGCGCTGTGCTCACCGAGTACCGGGGACTGACCGTCGCCGAGCTCACCGAGCTGCGTCGCTCGTTGGGTGCCAACGCCCGATACGCAGTGGTCAAGAACACCCTGACGAAGATCGCCGCCCGCGAGGCGGGCCTGGACGGCCTCGACAGCCTGCTGAGCGGCCCCACCGCGATCGCGTTCGTCACCGGCGACGCGGTCGAGACGGCCAAGGCCGTCCGTGACTTCGCCAAGACCCGGCCGCTGCTGGTGATCAAGGGCGGCGTCTTCGAGGGCCGGGTCCTGAGCACCGCCGAGGTCACCAAGCTGGCGAACCTCGAGAGCCGCGAGGTGCTGCTCGCCAAGCTGGCCGGGGCGATGCAGGCGTCGCTGTCGCAGGCCGTGTCGCTGTTCGCGGCCCCGCTGTCGCAGGCTGCGCGGCTCGCCGCCGCGTTGCGCGACAAGGTCGAGCGGGAGGGCCCGATCTCCGGCGCCGCACCCGCGGAGAGCACGGACACGACCGCCCCCGTTGCAGCGGAGAGCACGGACACGACCGAGTCACCTGCCGCCGCCGAGACCGCGCCGGCGGCGGAGGAGAGCACCGCGGCCGCGCCGGCGGCTGAGGCGGAGAGCACCGAGAGCACCGAGAGCACCGAGGCCGCGCCGGCGGTCGAGGCCGAGAGCACCGAGAGCACCGAGAGCACCGACCAGGGCTGAGCCCGCACGTATCCCAAGCCGGGCCATGCCCGCACCGACCGAGAGGATCGCCACGATGGCGAAGCTGAGCACCGACGAGCTGCTCGACGCGTTCAAGGAGATGACGCTGATCGAGCTGTCCGAGTTCGTGAAGCAGTTCGAGGACACCTTCGGCGTGACCGCCGCAGCGCCGGTCGCCGTTGCGGCCGCGCCGGCCGCCGGCGGGCAGGCAGGTGGCGGTGACGCCGGTGCCGCCGAGGAGAAGGACGAGTTCGACGTCATCCTCGAGGCCGCCGGTGACAAGAAGATCCAGGTCATCAAGGAGGTGCGCACGCTGACGAACCTCGGGCTCAAGGAGGCCAAGGACCTCGTCGACGGCGCGCCGAAGCCGGTCCTGGAGAAGGCCAACAAGGAGACCGCCGACAAGGCGAAGGCGGCCCTCGAGAGCGCCGGCGCCACCGTCTCGGTCAAGTAAGGCAAGCGGAAGGCGCACGACCAGGCACCCGGTGGTCCTGTTGCGTCGGCGCCGTTGCGCCGGTCACAGCGGGCAGCACCTGACCACGTGCGTCCTCGCGTTCCAAGCAACTCGCATCGCTCACGGGCGGTCACCCTTCACGGGTGGCCGCCCGTTGGCGGTTCTGTGTCTGCCAGCGCGGCCCTCGCCGGCGCCGTACCGGACACAGAACGCCAGGGGTGAGATTCGGGCTGGGAGTTCTGTGTCCGTGAGCGCGGCCTTCGCCGCCGTTGGACCGGACATCAGAGCGTCGTACGGCGCCGGCAGCGCGGCACCGCCGGCAGCGCGGCCGGACCGCGGCCGGAACGTCGGCCGCCGCGCGACGACGCCGCAACCTGATCATGCGCAGGTGCTTGACGGCGGCGCCGGCGGGCCGCTTCACTGGTCGGGCTCGTGTTGATCATCTGCACGCTGGAATCGACAGCGGTCTAGCGCTCGGCTAGACTGCCCCTTTGCCCTGCCCACCCTCCGGTCGCTTCATATGGCGGTAGCCGACCGGGGGCCGCTCGCGCGCGCTCCCGCGCCGCTCGAGTGTCGCCCCGGAAGGACGTTCGTTGGCCCGCACGCCAGACTCTCAGTCGTCAGACGCCCAGCGCATCTCGTTCGCCAAGATCCGGGAACCGCTCGAGGTTCCCAACCTCCTCGCTCTCCAGGTCGAGTCCTTCGACTGGCTCGTCGGCAACGACGCGTGGCGAGCCCGCCTCGCGGCGGATGACCGGAGCAGCCGGGCCGAGAGCGGCCTCGAGGAGATCCTCAAGGAGATCTCCCCGATCAAGGACTTCTCCGACTCCATGTCCCTCGAGTTCCGCGACCCGCGGTTCGAGCCGCCGAAGTACTCCGTCGAGGAGTGCAAGGACAAGGACATGACCTACTCGGCGCCGATGTTCGTCACCGCCGAGTTCACGAACAACTCCACCGGCGAGATCAAGAGCCAGACCGTGTTCATGGGCGACTTCCCGCTGATGACGCCCAAGGGCACCTTCGTCATCAACGGCACCGAGCGCGTGGTCGTCTCGCAGCTCGTGCGCTCTCCCGGGGTGTACTTCGACCGCACGATCGACAAGACGTCGGACAAGGACGTCTTCAGCTGCAAGGTCATCCCCTCGCGCGGAGCCTGGCTGGAGTTCGAGGTCGACAAGCGCGACACCGTCGGCGTCCGGATCGACCGCAAGCGCCGGCAGAGCGTGACGGTGCTGCTCAAGGCACTCGGCTGGGACGACGCGAAGATCCTCGAGCGCTTCGGCGACTACGACTCCATGCGGGTGACGCTGGAGAAGGACCACACCGCGAGCACCGAGGAAGCCCTCCTCGACATCTACCGCAAGCTGCGTCCGGGCGAGCCCCCGACGCGCGAGTCCGCGCAGACGCTCCTCGACAACCTCTTCTTCAACCCGAAGCGGTACGACCTCGCGCGCGTCGGCCGCTACAAGGTGAACAAGAAGCTCGGCCTCGAGAGCGACCCCATGCAGGGCACGCTCACCGAGGACGACATCGTCTCGACGATCGACTACATCGTCCGGCTGCACGCGGGCGAGGCCGGGTTCGAGACCGATGACATCGACCACTTCGGCAACCGCCGGCTGCGCACGGTCGGCGAGCTGATCCAGAACCAGATCCGGCTCGGGCTGGCCCGCATGGAGCGCGTCGTCCGCGAGCGGATGACGACCCAGGACGTCGAGGCGATCACGCCGCAGACCCTGATCAACATCCGTCCGGTCGTCGCCTCCATCAAGGAGTTCTTCGGCACCAGCCAGCTGTCGCAGTTCATGGACCAGACCAACCCGCTGGCCGGCCTGACCCACAAGCGGCGCCTGTCCGCCCTCGGTCCTGGTGGTCTCTCCCGTGAGCGCGCCGGCTTCGAGGTCCGAGACGTGCATCCGTCGCACTACGGCCGGATGTGCCCGATCGAGACGCCGGAAGGGCCCAACATCGGCCTGATCGGCTCGCTGTCCACCTACGCCCGGGTCAACCCCTACGGGTTCGTCGAGACGCCCTACCGCAAGGTCACCAAGGGCAAGGTCACCGACCAGGTCGACTACCTCACCGCGGACGAGGAGGACCGGCACGTCATCGCCCAGGCGAACGCGCCGCTCGACCCGAAGGGCAGCTTCGCCGAGGACAAGGTGCTGGTACGTCGCAAGGGCGGCGAGGTCGACTACATCCCGCCGGACGACGTCGACTACATGGACGTCTCGCCGCGGCAGATGGTGTCCGTCGCGACCGCGATGATCCCGTTCCTCGAGCACGACGACGCCAACCGGGCTCTCATGGGCTCGAACATGCAGCGCCAGTCGGTACCCCTGCTGCGCAGCGAGGCGCCCCTGGTCGGCACCGGCATGGAGGCACGTGCCGCGAAGGACGCCGGTGACGTCGTCGTCGCGGACAAGGCCGGCGTCGTCGAGGAGCTCAGCGCCGACCTGATCACGGTGATGGCGGACGACGGCGTCCGGCAGACCTACCGGCTGCACAAGTTCCGTCGGAGCAACCAGGGCACGTGCATCAACCAGAAGCCGATCGTGGCCGAGGGCGATCGCATCGAGTCCGGTCAGGTTATCGCCGACGGACCGTGCACCGACACCGGCGAGATGGCGCTGGGCAAGAACCTGCTCGTCGCGTTCATGCCGTGGGAGGGCCACAACTACGAGGACGCGATCATCCTGTCGCAGCGCCTCGTCCAGGAGGACGTGCTGACCTCGATCCACATCGAGGAGCACGAGGTCGACGCCCGCGACACCAAGCTCGGCGCCGAGGAGATCACCCGCGACATCCCCAACGTCAGCGAGGAGGTCCTCGCCGACCTCGACGAGCGCGGCATCATCCGCATCGGCGCCGAGGTGACCCCGGGCGACGTGCTCGTCGGCAAGGTCACGCCCAAGGGCGAGACCGAGCTGACTCCCGAGGAGCGGCTGCTCCGCGCGATCTTCGGCGAGAAGGCGCGCGAGGTGCGCGACACGTCTCTCAAGGTGCCCCACGGCGAGTCCGGCAAGGTCATCGGCGTGCGGGTGTTCACCCGGGAGGACGGCGACGAGCTGCCCCCCGGCGTCAACGAGCTCGTCCGGGTCTACGTCGCGCAGAAGCGCAAGATCCAGGACGGCGACAAGCTGGCCGGGCGGCACGGCAACAAGGGCGTCATCGCCAAGATCCTGCCCGCCGAGGACATGCCGTTCCTCGAGGACGGGACGCCGGTCGACATCGTGCTCAACCCGCTCGGTGTGCCGGGACGGATGAACGTCGGCCAGGTGCTCGAGACGCACCTCGGCTGGGTCGCGAAAACCGGCTGGAAGGTGGACGGCAAGCCCGACTGGGCCGGTCGCCTGCCCAAGGAGGCGTTCACCGGAGCCCCGGGGACCAACGTCGCCACGCCGGTGTTCGACGGCGCCCGCGAGGAGGAGATCACCGGCCTCCTGGGCTCGACGCTCACCAACCGCGACGGTCAGCGCCTGATCGGGACGTCCGGCAAGGCCCGGCTGTTCGACGGCCGCAGCGGCGACCCGTTCCCCGAGCCGATCTCGGTCGGCTACATCTACATCCTGAAGCTGCTCCACCTCGTCGACGACAAGATCCACGCCCGGTCGACCGGCCCCTACTCGATGATCACGCAGCAGCCGCTCGGCGGTAAGGCGCAGTTCGGCGGCCAGCGGTTCGGCGAGATGGAGGTCT
>DATLNF010000013.1:0-20770 GCA_035536955.1 Mycobacteriales bacterium
CGGCTCAGGCCGGCTGCCGAGCTCGTTCACGGCGCCGGGCATCGGCTCGTTCGCCGACTTCCTCGACATGCACGCGCCCGACCTGCTGCCCGGACGGCGTACACCGCCGACCCAGCAGGTGGAGGCGCCGCACGGCACCACGATCGTCGCGGTCACCAGCGCCGCGAGCGTCGTGATGGCGGGCGACCGGCGCGCCACGATGGGCATGACCATCGCGCAGCGCGACATCGAGAAGGTCTTCCAGGCCGACGAGTACTCCTGCGTCGGCATCGCCGGCACCGCGGGCATCGCCATCGAGATGGTCCGGCTGTTCCAGGTCGAGCTGGAGCACTACGAGAAGCTCGAGGGCTCGACGCTGTCGCTCGAGGGCAAGGCCAACCGGCTGTCGACGATGATCCGCGGCAACCTCGGCATGGCCATGCAGGGGCTCGCCGTCGTACCCCTGTTCGCCGGCTGGGACCTCGAGGGAGACCTCGGCCGGATCTTCAGCTACGACGTCACGGGCGGCCGCTACGAGGAGTACTCCTACCACTCGGTCGGCTCGGGCTCGCTGCATGCGCGTGGCGCATTGAAGAAGCGCTACCGCGAGGACATGACGTCCGAGGAGACGATCAAGATCGCGGTCGAGGCGCTGTACGACGCCGCGGACGAGGACGCGGCGACCGGCGGGCCCGACCTCGTCCGCAAGATCTACCCCGTGGTCGCCGAGGTCTCGGCCGATGGGTTCCGCCGGCTGCCCGACGCCGACATCGGCGCCGTCGTCGACGAGATCGTCGCCGCCCGCCACGCGAACCCCGGAGGCTGACGATGTCGATGCCGTTCTACGTCTCGCCCGAGCAGGTGATGAAGGACCGGGCGGACTACGCGCGCAAGGGCATCGCCCGCGGCCGCAGCGTGCTCGTCCTGTCCTACGCCGACGGGATCCTGTTCGTCGCGGAGAACCCCTCGAGCGCTCTCCACAAGGTGAGCGAGATCTACGACCGCATCGCGTTCGCCGCGGTCGGCAAGTACAACGAGTTCGAGACCCTGCGCACCGCGGGTGTTCGCCATGCCGACCTCAAGGGGTACGCCTACGACCGCAACGACGTCACCGGTCGTGCCCTGGCGAACCTCTACGCCCAGCACCTGGGCACCATCTTCACCGAGAACCAGAAGCCCTACGAGGTCGAGATCGTGGTCGCCGAGGTGGGGGAGAGCGCCGCGGACGACCAGATCTACCGCCTCACCTACGACGGGTCGGTCGCCGACGAGCGCGACGTCGTGGCGATGGGCGGCGAGGCCGAGCCGCTCGCGACGTACCTGAAGGAGCACCATCAGCACGGCCTCGCGCTCGGCGCCGCACTGCAGCTCGCGATGAGCACCCTCACCTCGACCGGCGACCGCCAGCTCACACCTGAGCAGCTCGAGGTCGCCGTCCTCGACCGGACCCGGCCGCGCCGGAAGTTCAAGCGACTGCGCGACGCTCAGGTCGCGGAGCTGTTGAGCACCAAGAAGAAGTAGCCGTCAGGACGAGTCGGCGATCGCCTTCGCGAGCAGCGAGCCCTCGGCGTACTCGATCGACTTGGTCATCGTGACGACGCTGCCGTCGTCCGGGTTGGACGTGAACCTCAGCTCGTCCACCAGGTGTCGCATCAGCTGCACGCCCCGGCCGCGCTCGGCGTCGTGCGCGGCGTCACCGTCGGGCAGTGTCGCGGGGTCGAAGCCGGTGCCGACGTCGCAGATCTGGATGCTGCACACCTCGTTGTCGAGGGCGAACCGCACCTCGTACTCGTCGCCGGGGCCGGAGTGCTTCAGCACGTTGGTACATGCCTCGGTGAGCGCCACCGTCACGTCGTGGACGCACTCCCTGGTCACCCCGACCGAGGTCATCGACGAGTCGATGATCCGCCGCGCGACCGGGACCGTCTGGAAGTCGCGTGGCAGCGCCAGCGACAGAGTGACTTCCATGCCGGAGGAATAGCCCGCTGCCGCCCGACCCAAACAAACCGGCCGGCTACTTCGTGCCCGCTCCGCCGAAACCGCCGGCGTCCCCGCGCGGGATCCCCTCGAGGCCGCGCGCCTTCACGTTGGGGTCGATGTCGGCCGCGGAGTCGACCCGCAGCTTCGCGCCCTCCTCGGGCAGGATCGTCACGCCCTCGTAGTGCTCGACCGCGGGCCCCCGGCCGCGCGGGTTCGACACTGCGGTCGAGGACGGTACGGCGGCGCGGGACCGGCGGCGCAGGATCATGCCCGGAGGATAGCGACCCCGCGCCTAGGATCGCCGCATGGACCGCCGGATCTTCGGGATCGAGAACGAGTACGGCGTGACCTGCACCTTCAAGGGCCAGCGCCGCCTCTCCCCGGACGAGGTGGCCCGCTACCTGTTCCGCCGCGTCGTCTCGTGGGGTCGCAGCAGCAACGTCTTCCTCGAGAACGGGGCGCGGCTCTACCTCGACGTGGGCAGCCACCCGGAGTACGCGACCCCGGAGTGCGACTCGCTGCTCGACCTGGTCGCCCACGACAAGGCCGGCGAGCGGATCCTCGAGTCCCTCCTGGCGTCCGCCGAGCAGCGGCTGCACGAGGAGGGGATCGCCGGCCAGATCTACCTGTTCAAGAACAACACCGACTCCGCGGGCAACTCGTACGGGTGCCACGAGAACTACCTGGTCAGCCGCCACGGGGAGTTCAGCCGGCTCGCCGACGTGCTGATCCCGTTCCTCGTCACCCGGCAGATCCTCTGCGGAGCCGGCAAGGTCCTGCAGACCCCGCGCGGCGCGGTCTACTGCATCAGCCAGCGGGCGGAGCACATCTGGGAGGGCGTGTCGTCGGCGACGACGCGGTCGAGGCCGATCATCAACACGCGCGACGAGCCGCACGCCGACGCCGAGCGCTTCCGTCGCCTGCACGTGATCGTCGGCGACTCGACGATGAACGAGGTGACCGCGCTGCTCAAGGTCGGCACGACCGATCTCGTGCTGCGGATGATCGAGGCCGGCGTCGTCATGCGCGACCTCACGCTGGAGAACCCGATCCGCGCGATCCGGGAGGTGAGCCACGACATCACCTGCCGGCGCCGGGTCAAGCTCGCCAACGGCCGCGAGGCGAGCGCGCTGGAGATCCAGCACGAGTACCACGCCAAGGCGCGCGACTTCATCACCCGGCGCGGAACCGACCCGATCGCCGAGCGCATCCTCGACCTGTGGGGTCGCACGCTGACCGCGATCGAGACCGGCGATCTCGACCTCGTGGGTCGCGAGGTCGACTGGGTGAGCAAGTACCTGATGATCGAGCGCTATCGGGCGAAGCACTCGCTGCCGCTGTCCTCCCCGCGCACGGCGCTGCTCGACCTCGCCTACCACGACGTGAACCGCGAGCGGGGGCTCTACTACCTCCTCGAGCGCCGCGGTGCGGTGCAGCGAGTGACCGACGACGCGACGATCGCGCGCGCCATGGAGGTGCCGCCGCAGACGACCCGGGCTCGACTGCGGGGCGAGTTCATCGCCAAGGCCAAGGAGAAGCGCCGCGACTTCACCGTCGACTGGGTGCATCTCAAGCTCAACGACCAGGCGCAGCGCACCGTGCTGTGCAAGGACCCCTTCAAGTCGGTCGACGACCGGGTGGAGAAGCTCATCGCGAGCATGTAGCGGGGGCGGCCTCAGGCCAGGCCCGCCGCGTACCGGCCCGCGGCGGCGGCGGCGAGGAAGTACTCGGTGTCCTCGTCGAGCCCACGACCCATGGTCGACAGGTGAAAGCCGCTGGTCCGCAGCGCGTCGAGCAGGCCGTCGGTCTCGACCGCGACCACGTCGTGGCGCGCGGCGATGCCGGACTCGTCGAGGTCGCGCCCGACCGCCGCGGCGAGGTCGCCGCTGAGCCGCGGTACGACGACCGTCGCGCGCGCGAGCGCGACCCGTCCGTACGCCGTCCGGCTGTGATGCGAGATGCCGCGGTGCCGCTCGCGCGGGTCGGTCGCGGAGATGCGCAGACTGGCGACCGCGCGCCCGTCCAGCGCGACGACCGCGTTGACCGCGTCGCCGGCGGCCACGCCGGAGAAGCCCCACGGCGTGCCCACCCCGAGGTTGCCAGGCCCCTGGGCGACGACGACGACATCGGCCCGCAGCACGGCTCGCGCCGCGAGCAGGCCCGAGTGCAGCGTCACCGACTCGAGATCCCCACCGAAGGTCTGGCCGGTCGTCACCGTGCCCACCAGCGCGCCGGCGGCGTTGAGCTCGGCGACCGTGCGGGAGAACCACAGCGGAAGCGCGCCGCCGTCAGTCATGACGTAGGCGATCCGCGCATCGGCCAGCGCGGTCCGGATCCCGACCACAGCGGCCGGCAGCGCTGAATGCAGGTCCGCGACGACGACCGGCAGGCCTTCCAGGGAGGTCGCGGCCGACATCACGGCGCGGTGCGGGGAGGCCTCCTCGTCGACTCCGAGCACGGTGGTCTGATGCGGGGTGTAGCGCGCCTTGACCAGGTGCCCGGGCCCGGCGCGGTCCGGCGGCACCCGGCCGGCGACCGCGACGACGAGGTGGTAGCCCCCGGTGCCCAGGCCGAGCTCGACCGCGGTCGTGTTGAGCAGGACCTGGTCCCCGGGCTCCGGCGATCCGACCAGCGCCGGGTAGGCCAGGGCGCGCTCTGCGCGGCCGTCGACGGAGACGTCGAGCTCGACGGCGCCCGGCCAGCTGCGGCGTACGCCGGTCACGTCGCCGTACCGCAGCCGGATCACGCCCGGAGGGTAGCCTGGGCGCCCGCGTCCGACCTGTCCTGGAGGTTCCTCGTGCGTCGCGCCGTCGTGCTGCTGATCGCGGCGACCCTTGCGGTCGCCGGCTGTGGCGACGACCGGGGCGGCGGAACGGCGGCCGACAGCGACCGCAGCCCCGACGCCTTCGCCGGGCCGAGCGCCGGCGCGACCGACAAGGACACCTCTGTGAAGCCGACCGTCACCGTCCCGTCCGGGCCGGCGCCCACGCAGCTGCAGGTCGACGATCTCATCGTCGGCACGGGCGCGGTCGCGACCGCCGGGTCGCCGATCCGCGTGCACTACGTCGGGGTGTCGTACTCGACCGGCAAGCAGTTCGACGCGTCATGGGACAGCGGCAACCCGTTCCCGTTCACGCTCGGGGGCGGCGATGTCATCCCGGGCTGGGACCAGGGCATCGTCGGGATGAAAGTGGGCGGCCGCCGTCAACTCACGATCCCGCCGGACCTGGCGTACGGCGCGCAGGGCTTCCCGCCGGTGATCGCGCCGAACGAGACACTCGTCTTCGTCGTCGACCTGCTCGCGGTCGGCTGACGGCCCGCCCGCGCCACCCAGGCGATCCCGATGTCCCAGCGCAAGCTCGAGCGGCTGATGAACCTGCTGATCATGCTGCTCACGACGCGGCGCCCGCTCACCGTCGAGGAGATCCGCGAGCTGCACCCGGCGTACGACCAGGGTGACGCGGAGAGCTTCCGCCGCATGTTCGAGCGGGACAAGGACGAGCTCCGCGACCTCGGCGTACCGCTCGAGACGGCGTACCTGGACGCCTGGGAGACCGAGCAGGGCTACATCGTGCGTCGGGCCGACTACGAGCTGCCCGCGATCGCCCTGGAGCCGGATGAGGCCGCCGCCGTCGCGCTCGCCGCGCGGCTCTGGCAGTCGGCCGGGCTCGCCGAGGCGAGCCGCACGGCGCTGCTGAAGCTCCAGGCCGCCGGGGTGGATGCGCAGGCGCTGGAGATCACCGGGGTCGAACCTCGCGTCGAGGCGACCGACCAGTCCTTCGAGCCATTCCTCGCCGCGAGCCGCGCCCGGCAGCCGGTCGCGTTCGGCTACCGGGTCGGCGGGGCGGGCGAGCCCGCGCGGCGCACCGTCGAGCCCTGGGGCCTCGTGCACCGCCGCGGCCGCTGGTACCTGGTCGGCCACGACCGCGACCGGGGGGCCACCCGCGTGTTCCGCCTGTCGCGCGTCGTCGGCGACGTCCAGTCGGTCGACGCCGCGGGCGCGTTCACCCCGCCCGCCGACCTCGACCTCGCCGCCCAGGTGGTCGAGCTGGAGACGCAGGCCGGTGACCGGGAAGCGGTCCTGCGGCTGCGCGCCGGGACCTGCTGGGAGATCCGACGTACGGCGGTCGGCTGCTCGGCCGAGGACGGCTGGGACGTCTGCCAGGTGCCGCTCGGCGACGTCGACCGGCTGGCCGACACCCTGGTCGGCCACGGACCCGACGTCGTGGTCGTGGAGCCGGCCGACCTGCGGGCGGCGGTCGTCGTCCGGCTGCAGGCAGCGGTGGCCACCGCGGTGTCGGCGTGACGGCGGCGACGCCTCGGCTGGCGCGGCTGCTCGCGCTCGTGCCGTACCTGGTCGCGCGGCCTGGCGTACCCGTCAGCGAGGTGACCGAGGTGTTCGGGATCACCGAGGACGAGCTGCGCAAGGACCTCGACCTGCTCTTCGTGTGCGGGCTGCCCGGCTACTCGCCGGGGGACCTCATCGACGTCAGCTTCACGGGAGACCGGATCACGGTCAGCAATGCGGAGGCGATCGCCCGACCGCTGCGGCTGACGCCCGAGGAGGCCGTGGCGCTCGTCGTCGCGGCGCGCAGCCTGGCAGCCGTGCCCGGCCTTGCCGAACGAGGCTCGCTCGACCGAGCGCTGGTCAAGCTGCAGGCGGCGTGCGCGCCGGTGGTCGCCGAGGCGGTGGAGACGGTGACCGTCGACGTGGAGCCGGCCGGGGAGACGCTCGCGCTGCTCGAGGGCGCCCTGAAGCAGGGTCGTCGGGTCCGCCTCACCTACCACTCGGCCGCCCGCGACGAGGTCACCGAGCGGGCGGTCGACCCGATGCGCCTGGTGATGGTCGACGGCTGGTGGTACCTCGAGGCGTGGTGCCGCCGGGTCGACGACGTGCGCCTGTTCCGCCTCGACCGGGTGGTCGCCGCGGAGGTGCTCGACGACCCGGCCGAGGTGCCCGCGGAAGCGGTCCCGCGGGACCTCGACGAGGGGGTCTTCCGGCCCTCCGTCGATCACGAGCTCGTGGTGCTCGAGGTGGGCTCCGGAGCGAGGTGGGTGGCTGACTACTACCCCTGCGAGCGGGTCGAGGAGGTGGCCGAGCCGGCCGGGGGACTGCGGCTCGCCCTCCGGGTGGCCGACCCCGCGTGGGTGGTGCGTCTCGTCCTGCGGCTGGGCGCGCAGGCGACGCTGGTCGAGCCGGAGCGCTTGGCTGTCGAGGTGCGGGACCAGGCGCAGCGCGCGCTTTCGCCCTACGCGGCGAATGACTAGACACTCCGGGCGGTCAGAGACCACCCCAGTGGGAGTGTCAAGGACCTTCCGCAGGCTGCCGAGGCTTGCAGTGTCGCTCGAAGAGCGAGAGCTCGGGCCCGACGGGAAGGACGCCGAGATGACCACGATCAAGGCTACGTGCCCCGACTGCGGTGAGGTCGAGCTGACCGCCGCCGACGTCCGCCTGATGGTCTGCAGCCACTCGCCGATGTCCTACTACGCCTTCACCTGCACCACGTGCCGCGACGAGGTCCGCAAGCCCGCCGACGACCATGTCGTGTCGCTCCTGCTCTCGGGCGGCGTCGAGGCGCTCGTGTGGGAGCTGCCCGCAGAGGCGCTCGAGCCACACGACGGACCTGCGATCTGCTACGACGACGTGCTCGACTTCGCGCTGCGCATGACCGAGACCGACCTGGTCGCCGCGCTCGCCGCCACGAGGGTGTCGCAGTAGCACCGCCGTTAGCATGACCGCATGTCGATCGCCGCGGTCATCGCCCTCCTGTCCGGGTTCCTCGGGCTGGGCGTGCTCGCGGCGCTCGGGCTCAAGTCCTACCGTCAGGTCCGCTCGCTGGGCGCGACCGTGGCCCGCTCGGCCGACCGCATCGCCGAGGCCGGCGGACCACCCCCGATGTCGAGCACGGGCCAATCCGACGGGCCGCCTGCGGCGAACACCTGGTGATCGCCGGCTGAGCAACGGCTCCCGGCCGGCACGGCGGCGTACACTCGAGCTGTCCTCGACGAAGGGTCCGACCTGATGAATCTCCCCGGTGGCTGGGAGCTCGTGCTCATCGTCATGGTCTTCATGGTGCTCTTCGGCGCGAAGCGGATGCCCGACGCCGCGCGCAGCCTCGGCCGCTCGCTGCGGATCTTCAAGGCTGAGACCAAGGGCCTCCGCGACGAGGACGGCGACGGCTTCGACGACAAGACCGGCAAGCCGATGCCCGTCTCGTCGCGCACCGACGCGGCCGAGTAGCAGATCCCGCCCGCCCCCGGCGCGTCGACGGCCGTCCCCATGGCCATGCGTCCACGGCGGCGCCCTGCCGCGAGCGTCGACGACTCGCGGATGTCTCTCTTCGAGCACCTCGCCGAGCTGCGCACCCGGCTGTTCAAGTCCTCGCTGGCGCTCGTCGGCGCGTTCGCGGTGCTGGTCACCGTCGGCTACGACCCGATCTTCACGCTGCTGACCCGCCCCTACTGCAACCTGCCCGCGGACCTGCGTGGCGGCAACGCGGCCGGCGACTGCACGCTGATCACCCTCGGGGTCGCGGAGCCGTTCCTGCTGCGGATGCGGATCGCGCTCATCTGCGCGGTGCTCGTCGCGGCGCCGGTGTGGCTCTACCAGATCTGGGCGTTCATCACCCCCGGGCTGCACTCACGCGAGAAGCGCTACGCCGTCCCGTTCGTCGTCTCGTCCACCGCGCTGTTCGCGGTCGGGGCGACGTTCGCCTACTTCACGCTCGACCGCGGCCTGACCTTCCTGCTCGGCTTCGGCGGCGAGCGCATCACGGCTTTCCTCCAGGCCGACCGCTACCTCAACTAAGTCATCTTCGTGCTGATCGCGTTCGGGGTGTCGTTCCAGTTCCCACTGCTCCTGGTCTTCCTCGAGCTGGTCGGCGCCGTGGACGACATCACGCTGCGCAGATGGCGGCGCGGGATGATCTTCGGCATCGCCGTCTTCACCGCGGTCATCACGCCCTCGCAGGACCCGTTCACGTTCGCGTTCATGGCCGTGCCCATGTGGCTGTCCTACGAGTGCGTCGTCGTCTACGCCCGCATCCACGGCAAGCGCCGGCGCCGCCGCGCCGCCGAGGACCCGATCAACGCGCTCGCCGACGACGAGACCTCGCCGATCGACGTGTGAGCAGCCCCGCGGCGCTACTGTCGCGGTGTCGCCGGGCTAGGGGGCGCGATGGCGGTCGTGGACGTCGAGGGCATCGCGGTCGGCTACGCCGTCACCGGGTCCGGTTCGCCGCTCGTGCTGCTGCACGGCGGGCTGTGCGACCGCCGGGTGTGGCGGGAGCAGGTGGACCTGCTCGCTGACCGCTACACCGTGATCACCTGGGACGCCCCGGGTTGCGGTGAGTCCGAGGACCCGCCCGCGACGTTCACGCTGGCGGACTACGCGACGTGCCTCGCCGGCCTGCTGCGGCGTCTCGATGCATCACCGGCGCACGTGGTGGGGCACTCGTGGGGCGGGGGGCTCGCTCTGCAGCTCGCCGTGGACCATCCGCAGACTGTGCGGTCGCTGGTCGTCCTGGGTGGCTACGCAGGGTGGAGGGGCTCACTGCCGGCCGACGAGGTCGAGCGGCGGCTCCGCAAGGCCCTCGACGCGGCGAAGGCACTCCCGGGCGACTTCGACCCGCAGTCGGTCCCCGGGCTCTTCAGCGACCTGATGACCGCCGACCGCGTACGTGAGCTGACCGCCGTGATGTCGGAGGTCCGCCCCGTCGGCACGCGGGTCATGGCGATGTCGTTCGCCGAAGCGGACCTCAACGACCGCCTCGGCGAGATAGCGGTCCCCACCCTGGTGCTCAACGGCGCCGCGGACATCCGCGCGCCGGTCGCGGTCGCCGAGCAGCTGCATCGCGCGATCCCCGGCTCGTCGCTCGGGATGCTCCCCGGGCTCGGCCACGAGGCGTACCTCGAAGCTCCCGAAGCGGTCGCGAGGGCGGTGGCGGACTTCGTCGCGGGCGTTCCGTAGCGAGGAGGGTCCGCGCGACCGCCGTCACGTGTCGCGGCACCTTGCCGCGCTAGGTGGTCGCTGGCATCCTCCGACTCGGATCCACCCTGGGGGAGCGAGTCGGATGACGACCGATCAGCGTGTCGCCGGCGAGGTGCCGGCCTTCCGCGGGCTCCCCCGGGACGCGGGCGTCACGGCCGCCCTGCTCGTGGTCGCGGCGCTCGGCTGGTGGTGGACCATCCGGGCGATGGACCACGCGATGGTCGACGGGATGACGTCCGGCGACGCCATGAGCGGCGACGCCATGGGCGACCAGATGGCCCACGACGGCATGACCACGGCGATGTCGTTCGGGACCTTCCTCGTCGCCTGGGTCGCGATGATGGCCGCCATGATGATGCCGGCGGTCGTGCCGGTCGTCGGTCTCTACCGACGCGCGATCGCGGCCGGGCGCGCGGCACCGCTGCCGGTCTTCCTCGCGGCGTACCTGCTCGTGTGGACCGTTCCCGGGATCCCGGCGTACTGGGCCTGGCGCGAGCTGGCCGGACCGCTCGAGGACGGCCTGCCGTGGGCCGGCCGGCTCGCGGGCGGAGCGCTGCTCGCGGCCGCTCTCTGGCAGGTCGGCCCCGTGAAGGCCCTGTGCCTGCGGCACTGCCGGTCGCCGCTGTCGTTCTTCATGAGCCACCGCGGCGGCGTTCGCCGGCCGGTCGCGGCCTTCCGGCTCGGACTGGCACATGCGGGCTTCTGCCTCGGGTGCTGCTGGCTGCTGATGGTCGTGCTGGTCACGCTCGGCACCATGAGCTTGTACTGGATGGCCGCCCTCGCGGCGGTCATCTTCGCGGAGAAGGTGGTCGCCGCCGGACCGTGGTTCAGCCGCGTCGTCGCGGTTGGCATGGTCGCGCTCGGGGCCTACCTGCTCGTCGACCCGACATCCGTCGCGTCGATCACCTGAGGGAGGTCCGATGACCGCGACGACGCAGGCCACGACGACATGGGAGCTCACCGGCGAGGGCTGGGAGTTCTGCAACTGCAACCCCGGCTGCACGTGCAACTTCGCCGGGTTCCCGTCGTCGAAGGACGGCAGCTGCAAGGCCATCGTCGTCGACCGGATCCGGACCGGGCGCTGCGGTGAGGTCGACCTGTCCGGGCTGGACGTCGGCTGCCTCTTCGACTGGCCCAAGGCCGTCCACGACGGTGGCGGCAAGGCCGTCTTCGTCGTGCCGCCTGCGGCGTCGGACGAGCAGGTCGACTGCCTCATGCAGATCCTCTCCGGCGCGCTGGGCGGGATGCCGTGGGAGATCTTCGGCACGACCTACGAGGTCGCCGGACTTGTTCGCGCCGACACCCACTTCGAGGGTGAAGGGCTCGACGCGGGCTTCACGATCCCCGGCGTCGGACAGGCGCGCGGCACGACGTTGAAGAATCCCGTGACCGGGGAGCCGCACCGCGCGTCGATCCTCCTGGATGAGGGCTTCATCTGGACGCGCGGCGACTGCGGCCAGGGCTCCTTCACCGTGTCGGCCGAGGGGATCGACCTCGACTTCAAGGACTCCAACTGGATCAGGTACGACTTCGACTGGACCAACGCGGGGTAGTCGCCGGCCACGGGGGGCGAGCTCAGGTCCGGAAGCTGCGCGTGTAGATCGCCTGGCTCTGCCCGGTCCCGAGCTCGCGCAGGTCGGTCCACACCGGGTGCGCGAGGCCGTCTCGGCCCACTGCGAGGCCCAGGTAGTCGCCGATGAAGCCGAGCATCACCGGGTGCGGGAGCACCGACGGCGCGGTCGCCAGGGCCGTCGGCGGTGCCCACGTCGCCCCTGCGTCGCGCGAATAGGTTCCGTGTGCCACGAAGCTGCCGCCGGGCCGCTGTGCCAGGTACAGCAGGGCCATGCCGTGCGGCCCGGCGGCGATCCGCGGGAAGTGCGCGTTGTCGATCCGCGGCACCGGCACGTCGTCGGCGCGGACCCACGACGTGCCGCCGTCGTCCGACGCCGCTACGTGCACGACCAGCTGCCGCGTGGACGGATCCTGGGCGCCGACAACCGTGACAAGGGTCCCGCTGCGCGCGTCTACCGCGGTGTTCGTCGAAGCCGGCAGGCGCCACGTGCCGCCGGTGAGTGAGTTCACCCCAACCGGCCCGGCGTGGACGATGCCAGGCGTGCAGACGCCGTCCAGTGCGACGGAGTCGCGCAGCGAGCGGCCGCCGTCGGTCGAGGTCAGGACGTGCACGTCGATCTGCCCCATGCTCGCGCACCTGTTCGAGGACTCGGCCGGGCTCGAGGCGAGCGTGAGGTGGACGTGGCCGGCCGGCCCCACTGTCAACGTGGGGATGTACGGGTACAGGTGCACGGCCAGGGGAGCCTTGACCGGCGGGCTCCAGGTGCGACCGCCGTCGGCCGACCGTGCGAGGTAGACGGGATGTCGGTAGCCCTCGCTGCAGTCGGCGTCGTCGTACTCGAGGCTCTGCCACGCGACGTACAGCCGATCGCGAAATGCCGGCCGCGGGTCGGCCGCGAGCGCTGGGAAGTCGGCGAACGCGCAGCCCGAAGCGCCCTTCCTGTTTTGGACCACGACCGTCGGGCGGGACGGCCAGCGACGCCCATCGGCGCTGCGCGCCACGACGACCCCGCCGGTGGAGTAGTCCACCCCCAGGTTGCCGACGCGGACCGACAGGTACGCCGCGTGCAACCTGCCGCCGGCGTCGTACGCGACGTGCGGGTCGCCCGTCCATGGCGCGTTGCCAAGGGACGGCAGCTGCGCGCGGTGCGGCCAGGTGACACCGCCGTCGAGCGACAGGTTGGCCGAGACGATGGTCTGCGAGTTCAGGTACTCGTGCGAGGCGGAAGCGATCACCAGAGGGTTGCGCGGGTGGATCGCGATCGTGGGCTCGTTGCGGCTGCCGCCGCCGGGCGGGCTCGCCCGATGGTCGGAGCTGTCCGGCTCGGGCCCGCCCGCCCCAGGCGCCGGAGCGGCGGCCGCCACGACGGCGAGCGCGACCAGAGCCCCTGTCAGTGCTGCGCGTCGACGCATGATCGACCCCCGCCCGGGCGACTCCGCTGCGCCCGAGTGTTCCCCCGGCCGAGCGGGTCGTCTACGGCAGTCGGAGTCAGATTGGCGACATCGGAGCCTTAGGGTGGCCTGGTGGAGATCGCGCTGGTCAGCAACCCGACCGCGGGCAAGGGCACGGCACGTGCGGCGACCGCGGTGGCCGTCGATCGGCTGAGAAGTCACGGCGTCGGGGTGCGCGAGCTGGTCGGCCGAGACGGCGACGAGGCGCTCGACCTGTGCCGGCGAGCGGTCGAGGACGGGGTCGACGCGCTCGTCGCCCTCGGCGGCGACGGCATGGCGCACCTCGCCCTGCAGGCGGTCGCCGACACGCCCACCCGGCTGGGCGTCATCGCCGCAGGCACCGGCAACGACCTCGCGACGCACCTGCGGCTGCCCATCCGCAGCCCGGCGGCCGCCGCCGACGTGATCGCCCGGGGCGTCGTCCGGGCCATCGACGCAGTCCGGGTGACGCCGGGCTCGGCGTGGTTCGGCTGTGTCCTGGGCGCCGGGTTCGACTCGATCGTGAACGAGCGCGCGAACCTCTTGCGCTGGCCCAAGGGACCGCAGCGCTACAACCTCGCCATCGCCGTTGAGCTGCCGCGCTTCCGCGCCATCCCGTTCCGGCTGGTCCTCGATGGCGACGTGTGGGAGACCCGCGCGATGCTCGTCGCGGTCGGCAACGCGTCGTCGTACGGCGCCGGCATGAAGGTCACGCCTGACGCGCGGATCGACGACGGGCTGCTCGACGTGTTCGTGCTCGGCCCGGTGAGCAAGCCGGAGTTCCTGCGGACGTTCCCGAAGGTTTTCAAGGGCACGCACGTGAGTCATCCCGCGGTCACCATCCGACGGGCGAGGACCGTCACCCTGGAGGCGGCGAACGTCGTCGCGTACGCCGACGGCGAGCGCCTCGCGGCGCTGCCGGTGACCTGCGAATGCGTCCCGGGAGCCGTGCAGATGCTCGTGCGGGCACCGGATGCCTGAGCTCGAGACCTTCGCGGAGCGCTACCCGTTCGGGCTCGACCCCTTCCAGCGGGAGGCCTGCCGAGCGCTGGAGTCCGGCTCCGGGGTGCTGGTGGCAGCGCCTACCGGAGCGGGCAAAACCGTCGTGGGCGAGTTCGCCGTGCACCTCGCCCTCGCCACGGGCTCGAAGTGCTTCTACACGACCCCGATCAAGGCGCTGTCCAATCAGAAGTACGGCGACCTGCTCGCCCGGCACGGCCCCGCCAACGTCGGCCTGCTGACCGGGGACAACGCGATCAACGGTGACGCGCCGGTCGTCGTGATGACGACCGAGGTGCTGCGCAACATGCTCTACGCCGGCTCGGACGCCTTGCGCGGGCTCGGCTTCGTCGTCATGGACGAGGTGCACTACCTGTCCGACCGCTACCGCGGCGCGGTGTGGGAGGAGGTGATCATCCACCTGCCCGAGTCGGTGCGCATCGTGTCGCTGTCGGCGACGGTGTCGAACGCCGAGGAGTTCGCCGACTGGCTCGTCACCGTCCGAGGCGAGACGCAGATCATCGTCGAGGAGACCAGGCCGGTGCCGCTCTACCAGCACGTGATGGCCGGGCCGCGGCTCTACGACCTGTTCGTCGAGTCGGCGGACGGCGAGACGGCGGTGAACCCGTCGCTGCTGCGGTTCTCCCGCGAGCAGGCTCGGGTCGCGCGTGATGCCGACCGCCGGCACCAGCGCGGTCCGCGCGGTGGGGTCCGCGTGCCGTCCCGCGCGGACGTCGTCGAGAAGCTCGACAGCGAGGGCCTGCTGCCCGCGATCACGTTCATCTTCAGCCGGGCCGGCTGCGAGGCGGGCGTCCAGCAGTGCCTGCGCGCCGGGCTTCGGCTGAACTCCCCGGAGGAGCGCGAGCGGGTCCGCGAGTACGTCGAGCTGCGCTGCGCCGACATCCCGGACGAGGACCTCGGCGTGCTCGGCTACCACGAGTGGCTCGACGGACTGGAGCGCGGTCTCGCGGCGCACCACGCCGGGATGATCCCGACGTTCAAGGAGTGCGTCGAGGAGCTGTTCGTCCGCGGACTCGTGAAGGCGGTCTTCGCCACCGAGACCCTCGCTCTCGGCATCAACATGCCGGCGCGGTCGGTGGTCCTGGAGAAGCTCAGCAAGTGGAACGGGGAGACCCACGCGGACATCACACCGGGGGAGTACACGCAGCTGACCGGCCGGGCCGGTCGCCGCGGCATCGACGTCGAGGGCCACGCCGTCGTGCTCTGGACCGAGGGCGTCGACCCGGTCGCCGTCGCCGGGCTGGCGTCGACGCGCACCTACCCGCTCCGGTCGAGCTTCCGGCCGTCGTACAACATGGCGGTCAACCTGGTGGCGAGCGTCGGCCGCGACCGGGCGCGGGCGCTGCTGGAGTCGTCGTTCGCGCAGTTCCAGGCCGACCGCGGCGTCGTCGGGCTCGCCCGCCAGGTCGCGCGGAACGACGAGGCGCTCGAGGGCTACCGCGAGGCGATGACCTGCCACCTCGGGGACTTCGAGGAGTACGCCGGGCTGCGGGTCAAGCTGCGCGAACGCGAGGCGACCATCGCCCGCGACGGCGCCCGGCAGCGCAAGGCCGCGGCGGTCGCGTCACTGGAGAAGCTGCGGATCGGCGACGTCGTACGCGTGCCGGCGGGCCGGTTCGCGGGGCTGGCGGTCGTGCTCGACCCGGGGCTCGACGAGTCGACGCCCGCGCCGCAGGTGCTGACCGAGGACCGCCAGGTACGACGCCTCTCGATCGAGAACTTCCCGGCCGCGGTGGAGAGGCTCGCGTCGGTGCGGGTGCCGCGCCACTTCAACGTCCGCTCCCCGCAGGCGCGGCGCGATCTCGCGTCGTCGCTGCGGAACCTCGACCTGCCGCGCGGCGCCGAGCGACCCCGCAAGGCCCGGTCGGCGGCCGCGGACGACGAGGAGATCGCCGGCATCCGGCGCGCCCTGCGCGAGCACCCGTGCCACGGGTGCGACGAGCGGGAGGACCACGCGCGGTGGGCGGAGCGCTACCAGCGGCTCGCCGCGGACACCCGCGGGCTGCGGTCGCGCGTCGCCGGGCGGACCAACTCCATCGCGCGGACCTTCGACCGCGTCTGCCAGGTGCTGACCCGGCTCGGCTACCTCGACGGCGAGTCGGTGACGGCGGCGGGAACGCAGCTCGCGCGGGTCTACACCGAGTCCGACCTGCTGGTCGTGGAGTGCCTGCGCCAGAAGCTGTGGGAGGGGCTCTCGCCCGCCGAGCTGGCCGCCTGCGCATCGCTCGTCGTGTTCGAGACCCGCGGGCCCGGTGACCAGGCGCCGCGGCTGCCCGGCGGGCGGGTGCGAGACGTGCTGCGGGAGATGGCGCACGTGTACGGCGAGCTGTCCGACCTCGAGGCGGAGCGCGGCCTGGACTTCCTGCGGGACCCCGACGCGGGTTTCGCGTGGGCGGCGTGGCGGTGGGCGTCCGGCGCCCGGCTCGAGGCGGTGCTCGACGAGACCGACCTCAGCGCCGGCGACTTCGTCCGGTGGGTCACGATGCTGCTCGACCTGCTCGACCAGATCGCCGGCGTGGCCGACCCGGAGGGCACGGTGCGCACGGCCGCGCGCGACGCCGTCCGCGCGATGCGCCGCGGCGTCGTCGCCTACTCCTCCGTCGTCTAGCCTCGCCGCCTCGACCGCGGTGGGCTGCCGGTACGTTGCGCCGGTGACGACGCTGGGAGACGGGCTGCGCGACCTGCTCGGCGACGCGACGGCCGTGCGCGACGACGAGATGGAGCGACGGGCGAAGGCACGTGACTGCTGGCCGCGGCTCGCCCTGCTCGACCGAGCCGGCGCCGACCTGCCGATGCCCGACGTGGTCGTCCGTCCCACGTCGACGGCACAGGTCTCCGCCGTCTACCGGCACGCGACCGCGCTGGGCATTCCGGTCACGCCGTACGCCGGTGGATCGGGTGTCGTGGGCGGTGCGGTCGCCACGTCCGGTGGCATCTGCCTGGACCTGTCGGGCCTGAGCGGCCTGGTCGACCTGGACGAGGTGAGCGGCATCGCGACGTTCCGCGCGGGGACGCCGGGACCGGCCGCGGAGGAGGCGGCGGCCGCACGCGGCTTCACGATCGGGCACTTCCCGTCGTCGATCATGTGCTCGACGGTCGGCGGCTGGGTGGCCGCTCGCGGCGCCGGGCAGCTCAGCACTCGCTACGGCAAGGCGGAGGACATGGTCGTCGCGCTGGAGGCGGTCCTGCCGACCGGTGAGGTCTGGCAGACCCGGCCCGCGCCGCGCACCGCCGTCGGGCCGGACCTCTGGCGCCTGCTCGCCGGCGCGGAGGGGACGCTGGGCGCGATCACCGAGGTCACGCTGCGGCTGCATCGATCCCCGGGGGAGCGGCGCTTCGGCGGCTGGCTCTTCCCCGACCTCCTGGCGGGCGTCGACGCGCTGCGCGGGATCCTGGCGACCGGCGCGCACCCCGCCGTGCTGCGCCTCTACGACGAGCTCGACACGTCGATCGTGCTCGGCGGCCAGGGGCTCGACGTCGGCGCGGGCGCGCTGCTCGTCACCGCGGTCGAGGGTGATCCGCGGCTGGTCGCCGCCGAGCAGCAGATCGTCGGCGACCTCTGCGCCGGCGCCGTCGACCTCGGCACCGGACCGGGCGAGCACTGGTGGGCGCACCGGTACGACGTGAGCGCCAACCTCCCGCGGGTTCTGGCCGGGCAGCTCCTCGGCCCCTTCGGCTTCGCGGACACGATCGAGGTGGCGGCGGTCTGGTCGCGGTTGCCGGCCGTGTACCGCGCGATGCGCGCGGCCATGGCGCCGCACGTCGCGGTCGTGCTGGCCCACGTCTCCCACTGCTACCCGGAGGGCGCCTCGATCTACTGGACGATCGCCGCCGACGCCGCCGACGAAGCTGACGCGCTCGCGCGGTACGACGCCGCGTGGTCGGCCGCCATGTCGGCCTGCTTGGACGCCGGCGGCTCGATCGGCCACCACCACGGCGTCGGCACCGCGCGCGCGCAGTGGGTGGCGGCCGAGCTCGGCGTCGGGCACGACGTCCTGCGGCGGGTGAAGGCCGCGCTCGACCCCGCCGGGATCGCCAACCCGGGGAAGCTGGGACTGTGACCGACCTCGCCGCGGCGGCGCCGGCCGGGACCGGAACCCACCGGGCCGAGCTGCCACCGCGCGCGGACGACCCGCTCGCGCTGGCGCCGCTCTGCGCCTCCTGCCCGAAGCTCTGCGCCCCGAGCTGCCCGGTGCAGTCGGCGACCGGGCGCGAGGCGGTCGCCCCGTGGCGGATCTCCGCGACCGTGCGCGACGCCCGGCGTACCGGGTGGACGGCGGAGTCGCTGCACGCTGCCTCGTCATGCACGGGCTGCGCGGGCTGCACCCATGCCTGCCTGCCCGGCGTCCGGCTGCCCGAGGAGTCGCGCGCGGCGCGGGCCGACGCAGCAGCTGCGGGTGTCCTGCTGCCGGCCGCAGCGGCGCTGCGCGCGCGGATCGTGGCAACGGGGTCGCCGCGGCGCGGCAGCCCGGCAGCCGGCGAGCTGGCCGTGGGCGGCGACCCGTCAGCCGCGACCGCGCTGTTCTTCGGCTGCCCGGTCCAGGCCGGGCGGCCGTCGGTGGGGCTCGCGGCCCGCCGGCTGGCGGCTGCGGCCGGCACCCCGGTGCGCTGCTCCGCGGACGAGGCGTGCTGCGGCGGAGCCGCCTTGGACCTGGGGCTCGTGACCGAAGCGCGCGACCTCGCCGTGCGCTGTGCGAGGCAGCTGACCGGGGCGGACCGCGTGGTCGTGCTCTCGCCCGGCTGCGCTCGGACGATGCGCGACGACTGGCCCGAGTGGGGGATCGGCGTGCCGCCGCTGACGACCGGGGTCGAGTGGCTGGCAGCCGAGCTCGCCGCGGGCCGACTTTCGCTGCACAAGGATGACGGCTCCGCTCCGGTCGCGTGGCACGACCCGTGCACGCTCGCTCGGCTGCTCGACGTCCGGGACGCGCCGCGGTCCGTCCTCGCTGCCCTCGGGCTGGGGGTGCGGGAGCCGGTGGCGACCGGGCTGCACACGCGCTGCGCCGGGGGCGGGCAGGCGTATCCGCTGGTCGACGCCGCCGGTGCCGCGCAGGTCGCGGGACAGCGCGCGGCGGAGCTCGGCGTGCTCGGAGCATCGGTCGTCAGCGCCTGTGCGCAGGCCGAGCTGATGCTCACCGCGGCCGGTGCGCCGGCGCGTGACATCCTCGAGGTCGCCGCGGAGCGACTGTCGCGGCCGGCCGTCTGACACCCGGAGGACCCGACCCGCCATGCCGCATCCGCTGGGTGAGGTCGCCCTGCTCGTCGCGACCGGGCGCGATGCTCCCGACCGCGCTGCGCTCGACGAGATGTGCGCAGCGCTGACGGCACGCGACGTCGCGTTCCGTCGCGCGGCGGTCGGTGGCGACCAGCGCGCGGTTGCCGCGGAGCTGCACCGCGTGGCCGCTGCGGGAACCCGGCTGGTCGTCATGTGCGGCGGTCAGCGCGTGTTCCGGGCCGCGGTCGAGGCTCTCCGGGCCGGCGGTGCGGCCACCGAGCAGGTCGTGCTCGGCGTGTTCCCCGGCGGGCGCTCGCACGACTTCGCGAAGAGCTTCGGCCTGGACGCGAACCCGCGGGCGGCGGCGCTGCTGCTGTCCAGCGACCGGGTGATGCGGGTGGACCTCGGCCGCGCGGTCGTGGCGACGGCGGGAGGTGCGGCAAGGACTCACCTCGTCGTCAACGACGCGGTGGTCGGCCTCGGCGCGGCGGTGTGCCGGAAGAACACGATCCTCGAGCGCGTACCCCGGATCGGCCCGCTCACCGCGTGGTGGGCGACGCTGGTGTCGTACCGGCCGCGGCGCTTCGACGTCGACATGACGTTCGCGGAGTGGCACGACGACGCCGTTCAGGTGCGCATCGCCAACGGCCAGTTCGCGCACGACGGGCTGCACGTGTCGCCGCTCGCGCTCCCGGACGACGGCGCGTGGGACGTCCAGGTGTGGGACGGCCCGGTGCACCTGCCGTTCACGCTGCAGCCGAGGATGCTGCTCGGCGAGCACCTGCCGCACGAGCACATCAGCCAGTGGCGGCAGAAGCGCGTCGAGGTTGCCACGGCGAAGCCGACCCCGGTCGCCGTCGACGGCCGGTACGTCGGCACTACCCCGGCCGTCTTCGAGCTCGACCCCGGCGCACTACGCCTCAAGATCTGACGCCCGAAGATCCAGCCCTACGCCGCCCGCGAGCAGCGCCGGAAGGCCCCGACGTGGCACGATCCGCCGGGGGTGCGCGTGCGGACCGTTGCGCTGCTGCTGACCGACGTAGTCGGCTCGACACGGCTGTGGCGAGACGCCCCCGAGTCGATGAACGCGGCGATGATCCGTCATCACGAACTGGTCGCCGCGGCCGCGGCCGCCCACGGCGGCTGGCGACCGGTCGACCAGGGCGAGGGCGACGCGACCTTCCTGGCGTTCGACAGCGCCGTCGACGCGGTCGCCGCGGCATTGGACCTGCAGCGGGCCCTGATCGCCGAGCCGTGGCCGACCCCGGCGCCGCTTGCTGTCCGGATCGGCATCCACGTCGGCGAGGTGATCACCCGCGACGGCAACATCTTCGGCGAGACGGTGAGCCGCTGTGCGCGGATCCGCGGTGTCGCCCACGGGGGTCAGACCCTGCTGTCGACGGCTGCCTACGAGCTGGTCCGAGACTCATTGCCGTCGCGCGCGGCGCTGCGGAGCCTGGGCGAGCATCGGATGAAGGACCTGATCCGACCCGAGGGGATCTGGCAGCTCGACCACCCCGATCTGCCGGGCGACTTCCCGCCGCTGGCGTCGCTCAACCGCGGGCGGCACAACCTGCCCGTCC
>DATLNF010000014.1:0-11235 GCA_035536955.1 Mycobacteriales bacterium
GCCGTCGGCCCTCGGGACGAGACGCTGGCAGAGGATGCCGCGCAGCGAGCCGGCGAGCGCGAGCCTGATCTGCTTCTGCTCGTGCGGCGGGAAGAAGTCGATGACCCGGTTGATGGTCTCGGCCGCGTCGGTGGTGTGCAGCGTGGACATGACGAAGTGGCCGGTCTCGGCGGCGGACAGGGCGGCCTTGACGGTCTCCATGTCTCGCATCTCGCCGACCAGGATGACGTCGGGGTCCTGCCGCATCGCTGCGCGCAGCGCCACCTGGAAGTCCTCGGTGTCGACGCGCACCTCGCGCTGGTTGATCATCGCGAGCTTGTCGAAGTGCAGGACTTCAATGGGGTCCTCGATGGTGACCACGTGCACCTCGCGGTGCTCGTTGATGTGGTCGATCATCCCGGCGAGGGTCGTCGTCTTGCCCGAGCCCGTAGGGCCCGTGACGAGCACCAGGCCACGTGGCTCCAGCGCGATGGAGGCCAGCACCGGGGGCAGCCCCAGGTCGCCCAGCGGGATGGCGCCGACGCTCACCCGCCGGAACACCAGTCCGGCCGACCCGCGGGACCGGAACGCGTTGACCCGGAACCGCCCGACACCCGACAGGGAGTACGCGAAGTCGGCCTCGTTCGTCCGGCGGAACGTGTCGACGAGGTCCGCGCGCAGGACCTCCTGCACCATCGCCTCGGTGTCCGCGCCGGTCAGGTCGCGGGTCTGCAGCTTGCGCAGCCGTCCGTCGATCCTCACTCGCGGGGGCGACCCGACCTTGCAATGCAGGTCCGACCCACCGGACTCGACGAGCGCCTTCAGGAACGGCGCGATGGTGTTGGCCACGTGGGTCTCCCGGTCGGCGAGCATGTGTCTCGTGTGTCGGCGTGCGCCGTGCCCGGCTTGACCCTATCCGGGGCCGCTCGGAGCAGGCGCTTACGCCGTCCGGCCTACTCGATGACCGCGATCGTGTCGCCCTCCTGGACGACGTCACCCTCCGCCACCTTGAGCTGGGCGACCCGACCGCCCTGCTCGGTGATCACCGGGATCTCCATCTTCATCGACTCCAGGATGACGAGCGTGTCGCCCTCGGCGACCTCGTCCCCCTCGGCGACGACGACCTTCCACACATTGGCCACCATCTCGGCGACGACGTCCTCGGCCACGCGGGCTCCCTCACCTCATCGGTGCGGGCAATCCTGCCACGGCAGGTGACCCGCACTGCGCGGGACGGCCATCGCTTGCTCTCAGCGCCCGGTCCACGTCGGGGTGCGCTTCTGGAGGAAGGCGCTGACCCCCTCCGCCGCGTCCTGCGTGGTCGCGAGCAGGGACAGCTGCGCCTGCATCGCCTCGAGCGCTGCCGGCAGCGACGCGTCGAGCGCGGCGCGGAACGCGGCCTTGCCGAGTCGCACGGCGACCGGCGGCTTCGCCACGAGGGCGGTCACCAGCGCGTCGGTCTCGGCGTCGAGGTCCGCGGCGGCGACCACTCGCGACACCAGGCCGATGTCCAGCGCCTCCGCTGCCGGGACCCGCCGGGCCGAGAGCATGAGGTCCATCGCCCGCTTCGGGCTGACGTGGCGGCCGAGCAGCGCCGACACCATGAACGGCCACAGTCCCAGGTCCACCTCGGGCAGGCCGAAGGCGGCGTCCTCCGATGCGATGACCAGGTCGCACCCGAGAGCGAGCCCCACCCCACCGGCCAGGCAGAGTCCTTGGACGCGGGCGACGACCGGCACCGGGCAGTCCTGCATCGCGAGGATGACCTCGCGCAGCAGCCCGCGGCTCTCATGCACCTCCAGCCCCGTCGCGTCCGGTGCCATCTGGACCAGGTCCGCGCCCGAGCAGAACACGCGCTCGCCCGCGCTCGTCACGAGGACGACGCGCTCGGACCCGACGTCCGCGAGCGCGTCGAGCATCCCGTTGAGGACATCACCGCTCAGCGCGTTGCGCTTGGCCTCGCGGTCGATGTGGAGGCGGAGGACGCCGTCGTCGGCGCGGACGGCGAGCTCGTCGGTCACTTCTTCGCCCGCATGCGCTCGACCAGCCGCGTGTCGTAGTCGCCGCTCACGAACTCCTCGTTGCCCAGCAGCTCGGTGAAGAACGGCAGGTTGTTCTTCGGCCCCGCGATCTCGAAGGACGCGACGGCCGAGCGGGCGAGCTCCAACGCGGCGGGCCGCGATGGCGCGTGCACGCAGAGCTTGGCCATCAGCGGGTCATAGTGCGGAGTGACGACGTCGCCCACGGCATAGCCGGAGTCGACCCGGATCCCCTCGCCGGTCGGCTCCTGCCACACCGTGATCTCCCCCGGCCCCGGGAGGAAGCGCACCGGGTCCTCGGCGTACACCCGCATCTCGACCGCGTGCCCGGTCCGGGTCACGGCGTCCGGGTCGAAGCCTGGCGCGAGCCCGGCAGCCACCCGGAGCTGCTCGGCGACGAGGTCGATCCCGGTCACGAGCTCGGTGATCGGGTGCTCCACCTGGAGGCGGGTGTTCATCTCGAGGAACACGAAGTCGCCGTCGGCCACGAGGCACTCGACGGTGCCGGCATTGCGGTAGCCGACGGCCTCGCCCGCGCGAACGGCGGCGGCGAGCATGCGGGCCCGCAGCGGCTCGTCGACACCGGGCGACGGCGTCTCTTCGAGGACCTTCTGGTGGCGTCGCTGGACCGAGCAGTCGCGCTCCCCCAGTGCGACGACCCGCCCGTCGTGCAGCCCGAGGATCTGCACCTCGACGTGGCGCGCCCGTGGCAGGTAGCGCTCGAGCAGGATCGCCGGGTTGCCGAAGAATCGCTCCGCGCGGGTCCGCGCCGTCTCGAAGGCCGCCCGCAGCTCGGGCTCGTCGTTCGCCACGCTCATGCCGATGCCGCCACCACCGGCGCTCGCCTTCACCATGACGGGATAGCCGATCCGCTGCGCCTCGCTCACCGCGGTCTCGACGTCGTCGAGCGGCTCCGGCGTACCCGCGGCGACGGGAACGCCCGCGGCCGCCATGAGGTTCCTGGCGTTGATCTTGTCGCCCATCGCGGTGATGCACTCCGGGGACGGACCGATCCACACCAGCCCCGCGTCGGCGACCTGCTGCGCGAACCCGGCGTTCTCGGACAGGAAGCCGTAGCCCGGGTGGATCGCCTGGGCGCCGCTCTGCTTCGCGGCCTCGATGACCTTCGCGACGTCGAGGTAGGACTCGGTCGGCGGGGCCGCGCCGAGCAGGACCGCGTCGTCGGCGTCCCGCACGTGCTGCGCCTTCGCGTCGGCCTCCGAGTAGACCGCGATCGCCTTGACGCCGAGCCGCTGCGCGGACCGGATGACACGGCGCGCGATCTCACCGCGGTTGGCCACGAGGATCGTGTCGAACACGTCGCACCTTCCTGCGCCGCGCGGAGCTACGGTTGGGCGGACGCGGGACGAACCCTATCGAGGCGCGGGAGGGCGGCGACGTGACCGTCGTGCTCCTCGTGGTCATGGGCGCGGTGCTCATCGGCTACGCGCGGGGTGGCTCGCTGGCGACGCTCTCGCACCTGTCGCTCCCGGGGTGGCCACTCGTCTTCCTCGCCCTGGCTGCGCAGGGCCTGGGCGCGCTGGTCGCGGCGACGTCGTCCCTCGCGCCGCGGGCGGCGTACGTCGCCGGCCTGCTCGTCTCAGCCGTGCTGGTCACCGCGTTCATGGTGCGCAACCGGCACCTGCGCGGCGTGCCGCTCATCGCGGCGGGGTTCGTGCTCAACGCCGCCGTCGTGGCAGCCAACGGCGCGATGCCCGTGTCGCTCTGGGCGGCGCGCCATGCCGGCATCGAGACGGCCGGGCTTGTCGCGGGGACCGATGTCCGGCACGAGGTCGCGACGGACGCGACCCGGCTGCGGCTGCTCGCCGACGTGATCCCGGTGCCGACGCCTGTCGACCGGGCCCGCAGCGTCGTCTCTGCCGGGGACGTCGTGCTCGCCGCGGGCATCGGCGTGCTGGTGACCAATGCGATGGTGCGCCCAGGCGTCGGCCGCCGCGCACAGCGCCTCGCGGCCGGCACCTAGCCTCGGGGCCCGAGACGTCGGTGTGCGACGATCACGGCCGACTACCCGGAGGTGCTGTCATGGCGAAGAAGGCCCGCAAGCGCAGGGCGCGCAAGAAGAGCAAGGCGAACCACGGCCGTCGCCCCAACGCCTAGGGACGGGTAGCCGCTCCTTAGCGCTTCGCGCGGATGGACCTGACGGTCGCCGCGATGCCGTCGGGCAGGCTGGTGAACGGCGTCCACCCCACGGCCCGAGCGGCGCTGCAGTCGAGCGCGATGGCGCGCAGGTCGCCGATCCGGGCCGGAGCGTACTCAGGGTCGTCCGGTGCACCGGTCGCGGCTGCCAGGAGCGAGTGCAGCTCGCGGTCGCTCGTCTGGATGCCGGTGCCGATGTTGAGGCGGCGACCGCTGGCCACGCCGGGCTCACATGTCAGCGCGAAAGCGTGCACGACGTCGTCGACGAAGACGTAGTCGCGAGTGTTGCCACCGTCACCGAAGACCCGCGTCGGCTTCCGGTCGAGCATCGCGCCGGCGAAGATCGCGACCACGCCCGCCTCGCCGTGCGGGTCCTGCCGCGGGCCGTAGACGTTCGCCAGCGCGAGCGAGGTGTAGTCCAGGCCGTACATGCTTCGGAACGCGTGCAGGTAGAGCTCCCCCGCGGCCTTGCCCGCGGCGTACGGCGATCCGGGGGCAGGTCGGGTGCGCTCGCTCACCGGCAGCTTCTCCGGGGTGCCGTAGATCGAGCCGCCCGACGAGGTGAACACCACCTTGCGAACGCCGTGCTCCCGCGCCACCTCGAGCAGGTTGATCGTGCCCAGCACGTTCAGCCGCGCGTCGAGCAGCGGGTCCGCGACGCTGACCCGCACGTCGATCTGGGCAGCGAGGTGGCAGATGACCTCTGGCCTCGCCTTGCTGACGACGTCGGCCAGCGTGGGGCCGGTGACGTCCCCGCGGACGAAGCCGAACGCCCCGCTTCGCTCGTTGTTGAACGCGCGCGCCTGGGCCAGGTTGTCCAGGATGCCGCGCGAGAGGTCATCGAGGCCGACGACGTCGTGACCGTCGGCGAGCAGCCGGTCGACGAGGTTCGAGCCGATGAACCCGGCCGCACCAGTGACGAGGATCCGCATGGCGCCGACCCTACCCAGGCGACTTCATCGCGAATGTTGCGCCGGGCCCAGCGGTCGACCGCGCCGTACGCCGCAATGTTCGACGGCGCCACGCGTCCTCAGCGGACGTATCCAGGCCTCGCGACGTGCGCGGTGGAACGTCGGACTGGTCACCGTCGGTCAGCCGTTGCTGCTGCTCCTGACGACGGACTGACAGAGCCGAACGTTCGGCCCGGGCATACGGCCATTCTCCGGTTCACGTCGAAAGTTCGCGGGGGGAAGTCGCGGGTGGATCAGTCGGTGCGGAACTCGACCTTGGTGATCTCGAGCCGCACCTCGCGCAGGCGGTCGAGCACCCGCGTCTTGAGCTCCCGCGGCGCCTCCTCGCACCCGCACTTGCGGGCCAGCAGCCGCTTGAAGTCCTCCTCGAGGCCGTACTCGCGCAGGCACGGCGAGCAGTCCTCGAGGTGGGCGCGGACCTCGACGCAGTCGCTGTCCGCCATCTCACCGTCGAGGTAGAGGTAGACGGCCTCGATGACCTTGGCGCAGTCGTCGTGCGGAGTCCCGCAGCTCATGCCTGCGCTCCCTCTGCCTCGGGCGTCGCTCGCACTATGCCTCGCTCCAGCGCGTAGGTGTAGAGCGACTTCTGGAGCGCCTTGCGGCCACGGTGCAGACGCGACATCACGGTGCCGATCGGTGTCCCCATGATGTCGGCGATCTCCTTGTAGGAGAACCCCTCGACGTCGGCGTAGTACACCGCCATCCGGAAGTCCTCGGGGAGCGCGGCGAGCGCGTCCTTCACGTCGCTGTCCGGCAGGTGGTCGAGTGCCTGGGTCTCCGCGCTGGGCAGCCCGCCGGACGTGTGCTCGGCGGCACGCGCGATCGACCAGTCCTCGATCTCGTCGACGGTGTGCTGCAGCGGCTCCCGCTGCTTCTTCCGGTAGATGTTGATGTAGGTGTTCGTGAGGATCCGGTAGAGCCACGCCTTGAGGTTGGTGCCTTCCTCGAACTGGTGGAAGGCCGCGAAAGCCTTCACGAAGGTCTCCTGCACGAGGTCCTCGGCGTCGGGCGGGTTGCGCGTCAGGCGCAGCGCGGCTGAGTAGAGCTGGTCGAGGAACGGCAGCGCGGTCCGCTCGAACCGCTCGCTGCGCTGCTCGAGGGTCTCCTCGACGGCTCTCACCTCCAGACGGTGTCCGGAGGCTACGGCATACCCCGGCGACGCGTCGCGGGCCGGGCAGAGCAGGAGCATGACCGGACAACGCCCGGCGTACGACGTCGCATTCCGCGAGCACCCTTCGCCCGATCACGGCGCCTAGGATCGGCGGCATGGGCGACTTCCATCCGGCGACGGAGGAGTACCTCGAGACGATCTTCGAGCTCGAGGAGGCGGGCATCCCGCCCATGCGCGCCCGGATCGTCGAGCGGCTGGGGGTGTCGGCGCCCAGTGTGTCCGAGACCGTGGCGCGCCTGGAGCGCGAGGGCTACCTCGTGCTCGGCGCCGACCGCCAGATGCGGCTCACCGACACCGGCCGGGCGTACGCGACCTCGATGGTGCGGCGGCACCGGCTCGCCGAGCGACTGCTCGTCGATGTGCTCAAGGTTCCCTGGCACCAGGTCCACGAGGAGGCGTGCCGGCTCGAGCACGCGATCAGCGCGAACCTGGAGGACCACCTCGTGACGCTGCTGGGCGACCCCGGGAGCTGCCCGCACGGCAACCCGATCCCAGGCTCCGCCAACGAGGTGGCCATCGAGGACGCGGTGGCACTGTCCGCGGCACCGCCCGGCGTCGAGGTCCGGGTGAGCCGGATCGACGAGGCGCTGGAGAGCGACACCGCGGGACTGCGTCTCCTCGAGGACGCCGGACTCACCCCCGGCGCCCGCGTCGCGCCCCGGACGAGCGGGCGTGACGGCGTGCGCGTGCGAACCGGTGGGCGCGAGGTCGACGTGCCGGCGCATGTCGCCGACCACGTCTACGTCGCCGTCACCTGATCTCCCACCCACGCGACGACGGCGGCTGCCACCTCGGCCAGGCAGGACGCGGTCGTCCGCCCGTCGGCCCGTCGCGCCGTGAAGGAGTGGTCACCGCCGACAACCGCACGCACGGTGACGTCGGCCCGCCCGGCGGTCGCCGCCGCGATGTCATCCGGCGCGCCGAACGGGTCGCGCTGGCCCTGGCAGACCAGCACCGGCACGCCGCGCGGGACTGCAAGCAGCTCGCCGGCGCGGCTGCGATCGGGGCGACCCGGTGGGCGCAAGGGGAACCCGAGGGCGATCACCCCGGCGGCGTCGAGCGCGCCGGCACAGCGGCAGGCGACCCGCGCGCCGCTGCTCTTGCCGCCAAGGAAGACGGGCACGTCGCCCAGCGCTGCCCGGCGCCGCAGCGCCGCCGTCACCGCCACTGCGGCCGAGTCCAGCGCCGCCGGTGGCGCGGGGGCGCGGCGCCCGGCGACGCGGTACGGCTGGTCGAACCGGGCGACCGCGACTCCCGCGGCCACCAGGGCCTCCGCGGTGGCGACCAGCACCGCGGCGGTGCGGTCGCCGCCGGCGCCGTGGCCCAGGACGACGAGGCCGCTCGGCGGCCGCGCCGGGCGGACGAGCTCCACCCGGGCGGCGCCGTACGGCGTCTCCACGGTGCTCACGGTCGAACCCGCGCGGGCGCGGTTCGCGTCAGAGGGCACGGGTGATCATCGCGCCGTGCCCCACACACCGGCCCGTCGCGCAGGTGGGGTCGCTAGACCCGCTGGCGCAGCCAGACGTCACGCATCGTGCGGCGCTCCTCAGGGGTCGTCGCACCCCACACGCCGTCGCACTCGCCGCTGTCGAGGGCGGCCGCCAGGCATGGACCCACCACGGTGCAGCTCCGGCAGATCTCGATCGCCGGGGCGGGGTCCTCGGCCGCGTTCGGGAAGAACGTCTCCGGGTCGTGGCGGAGGCACTCGCCGCGCGAGCGCCAGTCGGGCTCGGGGATCCGCTTCTCCTGCGCAGCCCGGAACCGTGGGTCCCGCCGCACCACGCGAGTCAGGTCCACCGCGCCGGTCTGACGACTCATCGCGCGTGCTCCATCGTGCTCTGGCACGTGATGCAGCGCGCGGCCTCCGGGCGAGCGTCCAGTCGCTCGTCGGGAAGGTCGGCACCGCAGTCCGTGCAGCTGCCGTAGGTCCCGTCGTCGAGCCGGGCGAGGGCGCGGCGGACCTCGTCCCGCTGCTGCTCGACCACCGAGAGGAGGGCGGACTCCCGCTCCTGCTCGGTGAGCTCGGACGCCGCCTCGGCCGGATGCTGATCGAGGTGGCTCAGCTCGCCGGTGTCACCCGCTTCGGCCGGGTCGAGCGTCTGCGCGGACGAGTCGAGCTCGGCGAGCAGCACTTCGAGCCGCTTCCGGGCTGCTGAGGCATCCACGAACGAGCGCTCCTGTCGACGGGTGTCGGAAACGGCGGCGTCGTACGGCGTCGCGGGACGTGTGTATCCGCCGAGGCGGGCGCGCACAAGCCCCTGGGTCGCCCTCTGCCCCGTGCTCGGACCGCCAAACGCCCGGCTCAGCCGGCCGACGGCGCCGGTACGCTCGCCACGTGGGCCTCAGCCGCCGGACGGCGACCGCCGTGCTGCTCAGCGGCGTGGTCGTCGCTGCCGGCCCCGCGACCGCGCAGGTGCCCAGCGGCGAGCTGGTCCTGCCGAAGCCGGTCGGGGAGATCCCGCTCGTCGCGCCCGAGGTGGTGACTCCGGAGCGACGCCGGACGACGTTCGTGCCCGGTCCGGTCCGTGACGACGAGCGGATCGAGGTGGCGGTCGCACCCGACGGGACACCGGCGGCGGTCGTGGTCACGCAGCGCCTGGAGCTGACCGGCACCGGCGACTTCGCGATCCGCGAGCGAGGGCCGGCGCTGCGGGTCTCGGCACTCGAGGGCACGACCGCGCCGATCATCCAGCGCGGCACGGTCGTGTGGCAGGGCTTCGTCCCCGGGCGGCGTCTGCTGGCGGCCCGACTGACCCTCGACCCGGCCCGTGAAGCGCTGCTCCTGCCGCTCCGGCTCGAGCTGTCGTGGACGGCGCCGGACGGCGCCCCGATCGCCGCGGGCGGGGCGGTGCCGGGCCCCGGCCGGCTGGTCGTGCGCCTGGCGAACCAGACCGCCCGGCCTGAGTCGCTGCCCGCCGGCGTGGCGAGGACGAGCGACCTCGTGCCGCTCCTCGATCGGCTTCGTGAGGCCGCCGCTGTCGCGTCGACGGCTCCGCCGCCGGCAGCCGGACGCGGGCTGCCCCTGCGGGTGCCCGCGGACGGCGTGGGGACGCGCACCGCGGTCGTCGCCGCACCCTTGCGGGTGACCGGCTCGGTGCGGGTGCGGGGAGCGAGCGGTGTCGAGGTGTCCGGCGCCGGGGCCCGCGCACTGCCTTCCGGCGACGGCGCCGACGTCGCCGGCGTCCTGCACGGGACCACCGAGGTCGTGCTGGAGGTGCCCGGCAGCGGGGCGCTCGAGGTCGACCTGACCGTGGTGCCGGCCTTGGATCCCCGGCGGCTGGAGCCACCCGGCCGCGTCCCGAGCTGGGCCGCCTGGGCGGCCGCGTCCCCGGACGAGGCGGCCCGGCGCACGGCGACCGACGTCCTGGTCGAGGCCGCGGCCGCCGCCGCCCGCGCCGACGAGGTCGCGCCGTACCTCGGTCATCCCGGGCCGGGTCCGACGTCGACGCAGTTCCGCTACCGCCTCGCGCCGGCGCCCCGCGTCGTGCGCGAGCGGGTGCCGCTGCGTCCCCGGCCCGTGCCGATCGCGCTGACGGCGACCGCAGTGGTCGCCCTGGCTGCCGGTGCTGCGGCCGCGTGGCGTCGCCTCTAGTGGTGTGAAGTTACGCCGAACGGCGCAGCACTGAACGGTCTGGACGGCCGACTACGAAGGTGCGCACCGAAGAGGAGGAGCCGTGCCCAGCCGTTCGGCCCGAGCCAGGTGGCTCCCCCTTGTCGCGCTCGTGCTGCTGACCACCCTGTCGTGCGTCATCCTCTACGTGACCGGTCGCGGTGGGCAGGGCCTCAGCGCGCTGCCCCGGCTCCTCGACTCGATCGACGGCCCGGCCGACGTCGCGGTGAACCCGCGAAACGACGTCGGTGGACCGCCGGCGCCCCTGACCGGGAGTGCGGCGCCGGCGCCGGGCCGAGCCGGCTTCCTCGCCGATGCCGCGCCCGGGCCCGCTCGCCCGGTGACGGCGAACCGCGCCTTCCGCGACGACGTCCCGCTCGCCACGCCGGTCGTGCCGCCGGCGACGCCCCGTCCGCCCGCGACCGTCGTGCCGCCGCCCGCCCCGGTCTTCGACCCACCCGGCCCGCCGCCCACGGCGCCCGACCGCGGTCCGGACCGCGCTCCGGAGCAGGCCCCCCCGCCGCAGCCGGACCCGCCACGCGGCAACCCCGACCCGCCCACGCCGGCGGACCCGCCGGGTCGGCCGGCGACGCCCGGACCGCGACCGGATCCGACGCCGACCTCGGCGGCGCCCACCGCCGCGCCGTCCGCCTCGCCGCCGGAGAAGACCAACAACGGCAACAAGCCCAGCGAGTCGCCCTCGGCGAGCCCGTCGACCTCCGCGTCGACGTCCGCATCGGCGAGCGCGTCGGCGTCGGCGAGCGCGTCGGCGTCGGCGAGCGCGTCCGCGCTCCCGTCGGCATCGCCGACCGAGTCCACGCCTGGCTCCGCGTCGTCCAACTCGGCCAGGCCCAGTGCGCCCGGATCCGCCTCGCCGTCGGCCTCGCCCGCGCCGACCGGCTCGCCGGCGCCGTCGGCGTCCACCGCTCCGAGCGGCAGCCCCGCGCCGTCCCCGGAGCCGACCCCCGCGCCGTCCCCCCCGGGGAACGGGAACGGGAACGGGAACGGGAACGGCAAGGGCAACGTCAAGGCGCGCCGGACCGGCGCGGCTCAGGAGGACCCCACGCTGCCCACGGCGGCGGACCAGCTCGCGCCCCTGCAGCCCAAGAAGGACGAGCAGTAGCCCGCTAGAAGAGGCGATCGTCGGCGACGTCGTCATGGGGTGGCACCGGCTCGCACAGGTGCGGCCCCTGGTTGCGCACGCTGCTGACGGCCGGCGAGACCGGGTAGGCCTCCAGCGCCTCCGCCGGGGGCGGGACGAGCAGCGCGCGGAGCCCGTCGAGGTCGTCGTACGCCGGGTCCAGCCAC
>DATLNF010000015.1:0-6277 GCA_035536955.1 Mycobacteriales bacterium
ATTGCGATCCGCCAGGTCACCCAGCTGTCGCTGTCGTTCGACCACCGGATCGTCGACGGCCAGCTGGGTTCGCAGTTCCTCGCCGACATCGCGACCATGCTGCACGACCCCGCAGCGCTCATCGCCTGGAGCTAGCGCCCCTCGCGCCGAAATTCGGGTGAGACCGGGGCATTACCGGGTAGGGACCGCTTCGACCCCCGCGGCGCTGCCACCGCGAGCCCTACCCAGCCGGAGTGACCCGTGCGTGCTCGCCGTCCAGCAGCCCTGGCCCTCGCCGTATCGTCCGCCGCTGTCCTCGCCGGGCTCTCCGGATCGGCGCAGAGCGCCGCGCCGGCGGGGGTGGTGAAGGGGCTGCATCAGGCGTTCGTCGCGGATGCCTACCGAGGGCCTGCCGCCGCCGAGGCGGCCGGTCCCGCCACGGTCCGGCACCTCGCCGGCCCCGCCCCGACAGCCGGTCTGATCGCAGCCGCGCCACGCGGGGCGGCGCTGATCCAGACGGCGACGGCCGAGGACGCGGCCGCCTGGCGGTGGGCGTCGCCGCCGCCGAGCGTTCGGGGCGTGCTCGACGTGACCTGGTGGTGGAGCTCGCCGACCGCGACCCTGAACGACGAAGTGATCGAGGCCGAGGTCGTCGCGGACGCCGGCAGCCCGCGCGAGCGGGTCATCGGCCGGACCGAGACGACCGTTCAGGCCGGCGCGGGGCCGCAGCGCAACCTCACCCGCATCAAGGTCGACGGCTCCGCGGCCGAGTCCCTCACCTTGCGGGTGCGTCCCTCGCCGATCTCGGACTCGCCGGTGCTGCACGTGCACTACGGCGGCACCGGCGCGCCGGCCGTGGTCGCCTACCGCGCCGCCGAGATGCCGCGACGGCAGTACAACAAGCCTGCCCGCTACAGCGGCCCGCGGCTCGAGGTGCAGGCTCACGACATCGAGCGCGATGCGGCCGAGCCGACCGTGGGGATCGACAAGGACGGCGTCGCGTTCATGGCGGCGGGGGCTTTCGACGCCCTCCCGGACGGCCTGCCGACCAACCTGGCGCGCACGGAGATCAAGCGGTCCATCGACGGCGGCAAGACGTGGGAGACCGTGCAGTTCACCCTGCCGGCCGACGTCACGACGGTGCCGCCGACCACCCTTGACCCTTACGTCTACGTCGACGAGGACACCGGCCGGGTGTTCACCCCGGACCTCTACCTCGCGTGCAACTACCTGCAGTACAGCGACGACAAGGGCGAGACCTGGCAGCAGAGTCCCGTCGCCTGCGGTCAGCCCGGGCTCAACGACCACCAGACCGTGGTGACCGGCCCACCGCCGGAGGGCATGCAGACCATCGGCAGCTACCCGAACTTCGTCTACTACTGCTTCAACCGGATCGCCGACGCCTCGTGCGGACGCAGCCTCGACGGTGGGCTCACCTGGCTACCCGCCGGTCAGCCTGCCTTCATGGAGGCGGCTACCACCGACGGTGACATCTGCGGCAGCCTGCACGGGCACATCGTCACGGACAACCAGGGCCGCCTGTACCTGCCGAAGGGTCACTGCCGTTACCCGTGGCTGGCGATCAGCGAGGACGGCGCGCAGACCTGGCGCCGGGTCCAGGTGAGCGAAAAGTTCACGTCAGCGGGCACGCACCTCGCCGTCGACGTCGACACGGCGGGCACGATCTACTACCTGTGGTGGACGGCTGAGGAGCGGGTGCCGTTGCTGTCCTACTCGAAGGACGGCGGTGACTCGTGGTCCGACCCGGTGCTCGTGGCACCGCCCGGCGTCAACGAGGTCAACTTCCCGACCATCGACGCGGGCAAGCCGGGCCAGATCGCGATCTCGTTCCCGGGCACCGTCCACGACCGCGAGGATCCGGGCGTCGACACCGGGTCCCGGCCGTGGAACTACTACGTGATGACCTCGCTCAACGCCGACACGTCGCGCCCGTTGTTCGTGTCGACGACCGCCCAGCCGCCGACCGACCCGATCCACCGCGGCAACTGCGGGCCGGGCCGCTGTGCCGGCATGTTCGACTTCATCGACGTGGAGTTCGCGCCCTCCGGCGAGATCTGGGCGGCCGCGACGGACACCTGCACCGCCGAGGCCGACTGCAACACGAAGGACGGCCAGCGTGCTCCGTCGGCGCTCGGCATCGCCGTCCGCCAGCTCAGCGGCCCGGGGCTGTCCGCCCCCGTGCCACTCCCTCCGGTCGCCGCACCTGCACCTGGTCCCGGCCCGACTCGCCCGGCTCCCCCGACGCCGCTGCCCGACCTGCCCGCCACCGGCTCTGCCGCGGCGCTCGCCTGGCTCGCCGCGGTGACGGCGGGAGCGGCGCTGGTCGTCCGGCACCGCCGTCGGCTCGCCGGCCGGTAGGCCTCAGGCGCGCGCGGTCTCGGCCGTCTCAGTCTCCTCGACGTCGACCTCGACCACCGGCGGGGTCGGCGCGACCCGCCAGAACCGGCGTAGCGCCACCGGCCAGTCCGCCAGCAGCGCGCGGGCGGTCGGCGAGTCGGTCAGCGCCGCGTGCCGCTCGACCAGCCCGCGCAGCTCGCCTTCCTCCGCCGGCTGGACCCGCTCGACCTTCACCATCGCGGTGTTGACCCGTGCCGGGAAGGACGTGTCGGCGTCGTACACGTACGCCGTACCGCCGCTCATCCCGGCGCCGAGATTGCGCCCGGTCCGGCCGAGGACGACGACGGTGCCGCCGGTCATGTACTCGCACGCGTGGTCGCCGACCCCCTCGACGACGGCGACCGCACCGGAGTTGCGCACCGCGAACCGCTCGCCCGCGCGGCCGGCGATGAACACCTCGCCGGCCGTCGCGCCGTAGAGGGCCGTGTTGCCGGCCAGCACGGGGTCCCCCGCGTCGTCCGCCGGGGGCCGGACGGAGATCACGCCGCCGGCCATCGACTTCCCGACGTAGTCGTTGGCCTCGCCGACCAGGTGGAGCGAGATGCCTTGGGTGAGGAAGGCCCCGAAGCTCTGCCCGGCGGTGCCGCGCAACCGGAGGACGATCGACCCTGGCGGGGCAGTCTCCCCCCACTCGTGCCCGATCGCGCCACCGAGCCGGGCGCCGACCGACCGGTCCCCGTTCGCGATCTCCCAGTCCAGCTCGGCCTGCTCACCGGCGGCGATCCGAGGCAGCGCGACGTCGTGCAGGCGGTCGCCGAGCTCGCTGTGCTGGCGCTGGATCGGCAGCGCCGCGACGAAGGAGCGCGCGGCGTCGCGCGGGCCCGCGACCGACAGGAGCGGCCGCAGGTCGAGCCGCTCGGCACGCGCGTCGGACGTGCGCCGCTGCCGCAGCGCCTCCGTGCGCCCGACAGCCTCGGCCACCGACCGCAGGCCGAGCGATGCGAGGTGCTCGCGCACCTCCTCCGCGACGTAGAGCAGGTACGCCGCGACCTGCTCCGGGGTGCCGGTGTACTTCGCCCGCAGGGCGACGTCCTGCGTCGCGATGCCGACCGGGCACGTGTTGCGGTGACACGCGCGGACCATGATGCAGCCCTCGGCAAGCAGCGCCGCCGTGCCGAACGAGTACTCGTCCGCGCCCAGCAGCGCCGCGATGACGACATCCCGGCCGGTCTTGAAGCCGCCGTCGACGCGGACGCGGATCCGCCCGCGCAGCCCGTTGGCCATGAGCGACTGCTGCGTCTCGGCCAGCCCGAACTCCCAGGGCAGGCCCGCGTTCTTGATCGAGCTCAGCGCCGACGCGCCGGTGCCGCCGTCGGCACCGGAGACGTGCACCACCTCGGCGAAGGCCTTCGCGACCCCGCTCGCGATGGTGCCGACGCCGGCCGCGGCGACCAGCTTCACCGAGACGTCTGCGCGCGGGTTGACCTGCTTGAGATCGAAGATCAGCTGGGACAAATCTTCGATCGAGTAGATGTCGTGGTGCGGCGGCGGCGAGATCAGCCCGACGCCGGGCGTCGTGTGCCGGAGCCGGGCGATCTCCTCGCTGACCTTGTGGCCGGGGATCTGGCCGCCCTCCCCGGGCTTCGAGCCCTGGGCGACCTTGATCTGCAGCTCGTCGGCGTACGACGCGTACTCCGGCGTCACGCCGAAGCGGCCGGACGCGATCTGCTTGATCCGGCTGTTGCGGTCGTCGCGGAACCGGCCCGGGTCCTCGCCGCCCTCGCCGCAGTTCGACATCCCGCCGACGAGGTTCATCGCGCGGGCGAGCGTCTCGTGCGCCTCGGCGCCGATCGAGCCGTGTGACATGGCGCCCGTCGAGAACCGCCGCACGATGTCGGCGGCCGGCTCGACCTCGTCGATCGGCACGGGGGTCCCCGACGGGATCAGCTCCAGCAGGTCTCGCGGCGCGGTCGGCGTCCGCCCGTTGACCATCGCCGCGAACCGGTCGTACGCGGCGCGGTCGCCGACCCGGACGGCGCGATGGAGCTGGTGCGCCGCCGCGACGTCTGCCTCGGCCGCCAGCAGGTCCTTCGAGGCTCCGGGCACCGGGGACGCGGCGTCGGGCTGCGCCACCGCACGCAGCAGCTGGATCACGTCGGGGTTGTTTCCGTGGTACTCCCCGCCGCGCCGCCACTTCACGAAGCCAGGGTTGTCGAGAGCCGGCTTGGGCGCGTAGGCCGCCTCGTGCCGCTCGATCGCGTCCTCGGCCAGCTCCGCGAAGCCGACTCCGCCGACGACGGAGGCGGTGCCGGTGAAGCACCGGTCGACAACCTCCGCGGCCAAGCCGACCGCATCGAAGATCTGGGCGCCGCGGTAGGAGTCGAGGCAGGAGATGCCCATCTTCGACATGACCTTCAGCACGCCGTCCTCGATCGCGTGCTTGTACGCGTCCTGCTGCTCCCCGGGCGACCCGCCGCTCTTGACGGCGATCGCGGCGACGGACTCGAGCGCCACGCGCGGGCAGATCGCCTCGGCGCCGTACCCGAGGAGGGCCGCGAAGTGATGCGTGTCGCGCGGCTCGCCCGAGTCCACGACGATCGATGCGAGCGAGCGGAGCTGCGAGGCGATGAGGTGCTGGTGCACCGCGCCGACGGCGAGCAACATCGGGACGGGCACCCGATCGGGGGAGACGCCCGAGTCGTCGAGGACGATGAGCTCCGCGCCGGCGAGGATCGCCGCCTCCGCCGCGAACGAGACCCGGATCAGCGCGCTCTCGAGACCGGCCGGTCCCTCGCCCACCGCGAACGTCGCGTCGATCCTCGCGAAGCGGCCGACGACCTCGCCTCCGACGAGCAGGTCGTCGAGGCCGGCCGGCGTGAGCAGGAAGCCGTCGAGCTCGATGCCGTGGGCCGCCTCGGGACGCTCCGTCAGCAGGGGCTCGAGCATCCCGAGGCGGGTTCGCAGCGACATCACGGCCCGCTCGCGGAGGTGGTCGAGCGCCGGGTTGGTGACTTGGGCGAACCGTTGCTTGAGGTACGACGAGACAGCGCGTCGGGTCCCGGACAGCACCGCGAGCGCCGTGTCGTCGCCCATCGACGACACCGGCTCCTTCGCCGCGTTCGCCATCGCGCGCAGGACGGTCGTCAGCTCCTCGCGGGTGTAGCCGTACGCGACCTGCCGCAGCGCGAGTGCGGGGCCTGGCTCCTGCACGGGCTCCCACCCCGGGAGGCGTCGCAGTCCTCGCGACACCCATGCGCTGTACGGGCCTCGCGTGGCGAGCCACGCCTTGATCTCGGCGTCCTCCTGGACGCCCACGTCGGGGTCGACGCAGATCATCTGCCCTGGACCGAGCCGGCCGCGGCGTACGGCGCCGTGCCCGTCGAGGGGCACCACGCCGGCCTCGGAGGAGCACACGACGAGGCCGTCGGCGCAGACGGCGTACCGCAGGGGACGCAGCCCGTTGCGATCCAGGCACGCGCCGACCCGCACGCCGTCGCTGAAGACCAGCCCGGCCGGCCCGTCCCACGGCTCGGTGAGCCCGGCGTGGTAGGCGTAGAAGTCGCGAACGCGCGAGGGCAGGTGCTCCGCGTCCTCCCACGCCTCCGGGACCAGCATCGCCATCGCGTGGCGGATGTCGCGTCCGGCGCGCACCAGCAGCTCGACGGCGTTGTCGAGCATCGCCGAGTCCGACCCGTCGGGCTCGATGACGGGTCGCACGAGCTGCTCGTCGATGAGCTCGCCTGTGCCGAGCGAGCCCTCACGCGCCGCCATCCAGTTGACGTTGCCCTGGATCGTGTTGATCTCGCCGTTGTGGCAGAGGAACCGGAACGGCTGCGCGCGGTTCCACGTCGGCGTCGTGTTGGTGGAGTAGCGCTGGTGGAAGACCGCGAACGGCGCGGTCAGCTCCGGGTCGGTGAGGTCGGCGTAGAAAGCGCCGAGC
>DATLNF010000016.1:0-4888 GCA_035536955.1 Mycobacteriales bacterium
GCTCCATGGCGGCCAGCAGCTCGCCGACCGAGGCGCCGTCGGGCAGCTCGAGCGACACGCGGTCGGAGCCCGCGCGCTCTCGCAGGCCTGCGAAGAGTCGAACCGTCACGTGCATGGGCTGGGGATGCTACGAGACCCGCACGACTACCATTGACGTCAGCACATGGACGCCGCCCTCACCCATCTCGACCCCGCCGGGCGCGCCGCCATGGTGGATGTGTCGGACAAGCAGGCCACCGCGCGCTTCGCTCGGGCACGGGCGGTGGTGCGCATGTCACCGGAGGCCGCCGCGCGCGTGCAGGCCGGCGACAACCCCAAGGGCGACGTCGTCGCCGTCGCGCGCATCGCGGGGATCATGGGCGCCAAGCGGGTTCCCGACCTGGTCCCGCTCTGCCACCCGATCGCCCTGCATGGCGTCACCGTCGACGTGACGCTCGCGGACGACGCGGTCGTCCTCACCGCGGTCTGCCGTACGGCGGACCGCACCGGCGTGGAGATGGAGGCGCTGACCGCGGTCGTGGTCGCGGCGCTCGCGGTCGTCGACATGGTCAAGGCGGTCGACCCCGCAGCCGTCATCACCGACGTGCGCGTGCTCGAGAAGACGGGCGGTGCCCACGGTGACTGGCACCGTGACGATCCAGTCGCGACGCCCCCTTCGTGACCGCGATGCCGGACGGCGCACGCGCCGTCGTCATCACGGTGTCGGACCGCTCGCACCGCGGCGACCGGCATGACGCGTCCGGTCCACTGTGCGCGGACCTCCTCCGTGGCCTTGGCCTCGACGTCGGGCCGGTGGTCGTCGTGCCCGACGAGGCCGCTGACATCGAATCCGCGCTTCGCGACGCAGCCGCATCCGGAGCTGACGTCGTCATCACCACGGGCGGCACCGGGCTGGGCCCGCGGGACGTCACCCCCGAAGCCCCGCGCCGCGTCCTCGAGCGCGAGGCCCCGGGTCTCACCGAGGCGATCCGGGCGCAGAACCGCGACACGGTGCCGGCGACGATCCTCTCCCGCGCCGTCGCCGGGACGGTCGGCCGCGCGCTCGTCGTCAACCTGCCCGGCTCGGCGGGCGGCGTGCGCGACGGGGTCGCGGTGCTCGCCCCGGTCCTCGGCCACGCGGTCGAGCAGCTGCGCGGCGCGGACCACCCGACGTCGTGACCAGGTCGCCCGGCTGGCCGGCGGTCCTGCGCGAGGGGGACGTCGTCCTCCGCCCGTTCCGGATGCGGGACGGCGCTGCGTGGAGCGAGTCCCGGCTGGCGAACGAGGAGTGGCTCGCGCCGTGGGAGCCGCCGGGCGGCGGCTCCTACGTCGAGCGGAACTCGGCCGCGTCGTACGGCGCGATGGTGCGCGCGCTGCGCCGCCGCGCGCGGGAAGGCACCCAGCTCGCGTTCGCGATCTGGTGGCAGGACCGCTTCGCCGGTCAGCTGACGGTCGGCAACATCGTCCGCGGCGCGCTGCACGGAGCGCACCTCGGGTACTGGGTCGACGGCAGGTACGCCGGCCGCGGCATCTGCCCCACTGCGGTGGCACTCGCGGTCGACCACTGCTTCGGGCCGGTCGGCCTGCATCGGGTCGAGGCGAACGTGCGGCCCGAGAACGTCGCGAGCCGCCGCGTCGTCGACAAGCTCGGCTTCCGCGTCGAGGGCACCCGGCTTCGCTACCTCTACATCGACGGCGCATACCGCGACCACGTCAGCTACGCGCTCACCACCGAGGACGTGCCGGGCGGACTTGTCAACCGCTGGCGCGATATCCGGGCTCGGTAGCCGCGACACGCGAAACACATGTCGCGCGGTGTTCGATTTCGACCCGTTGCGCCGTTAGCGTGAACGCATTCCCCGCCAGCAACGCCGAAGGGTCACCGCAGGCACCGCTCCCGACTCGGGAAGGAGAGCGTCCTGAGCCCGGTACTCCTCATCGTGCTCGCCGGCCTGTGGGCCGCCGTGCTCATCCCGGCGACCATGCGTTCCCGTGACCACGCCCACGACGGGCGCAGCATCGAGGGGTTCCACACGGCGATGAGAACCCTGTCCCGGCGGACGCCGCCCGACTCCCGTCGCATCGTCGTACCCGCGCCGCACGTCACGTCCGACGGCCCGGCGCTGCCCTCGCTGGCCCGGCGCCGCGCGGCACTGCTGCGGACCAGCGCCATCGTCCTGGCGACCTTCGGGTACGCCGTCGCCGCCGGCGGCCGGTCCTGGCTGCTGCACCTCGCAGCCGACGCGGCCCTCGTCGCCGTCGTGATGTGGCTGCGTCGTACGGCGCTCGCCGAGGCTGCGCAGGCGCGGCAGCAGCGCCGGGCCCAGCAGGAGCTTCGCGCCCACCGCGAGGCCGCGGAGCTGGCGACCTACCGAGCCCGCGCCGCCCGGCGGACCTTCGAGGACCTGCCGCAGCGCCGCGCGGTCGGCGACTGACCGCACGCCGCAGGCCGGGTGGTAGCGTTGCCCGCCTTCTGGGGGTGTGGCTCAGTCCGGTAGAGCGCTTCCCTCGCACGGAAGAGGCCAGGGGTTCGAATCCCCTCACCTCCACTCAGGAGACCACGGCGCCACCTCCGCGTTCCGGCGCTCTATCGGCGATCTCCCTCCTCTCCCGCAGGTCGCCGTCGACCCCGATGCGGGTCGCGGACAGCAGGAACCGGCGTCGGAGGCGGCGAAGGCCTCACCCGTTCCGTCACGCTTCGTGCGAAACGCCCGGGGACCTCTTCATGCGCAAGCGCCGTGCCCTGTCGGGCCTGCTCGCCGCCGCCCTCGTGCCGATCGCCTGGTTGGCGCCACCGCCCGCGTCCGGCGCGCCCGCGTTCCCGTCGATCGGGGAGATCGGCATCACCTTCAGCGCCAGCGTGCCGTCCGACGTCCAGCGCGACGAGGGCGAGCCCGAGGTGTCGATCGACCCGGGCGGCAACATCTACACCTGCGGCCCGTCCGGCTTCGCGAGCGTCGCCGACTACGCGCAGGTCTCCCGCGACGGCGGCGACCAGTTCCACCTCATCGGCCAGCCCCCGCGCGGCCAGATCTCCGGCGGCGAGGGCGGTGGCGACTGCGGCCTGGCGAGCGCGCCGTACCCGAACTCGAAGGACCAGTACACCTGGGCCTACACCGGGCTCGGCCCGCTGATCAACTTCTCCACCGGCAGCTCTGACGACACCGGCCGGTCGTTGCGGGTCTCCCCGGTGAGCGAGTCGATCCCGGGCGTCGACCGCCAGTGGCTCGTGTTCACCGACGTCGACACGGTGCTGTTCAGCTACAACCACTACGCGCGCGGCTACATGGTCCAGAAGTCCACGGACGGCGGCGTGACGTACGGCCCGCCGACGGAGCTGGGGGGACAGCTTCTCGGCAGCCGCCCCGGTCCGATCCGCGCGATCCTGAGTCCCGACAAGGATCCGGGCAAGGCGATCGTGTACTTCCCGGCGTACGTCGACACGACGATCGCCCTGCACCGGTCGATGGACGGCGGCACCACCTGGGACACGTGCGCGGTGCACGACGCCGGGACGGACCCGAGCGCGGGCTTCGTCGTGGCGGACCACGACCGCGAGGGCAACGTCTACATCGCCTTCGCGCAGAAGGGTGCCCCGGACGACCGGGGTGTGGGCAATGACACCTACGTGGTCGTCGCCGAGCGCGAGCAGCTCGCCGGCTGCACCGTCGACGCCGACCCGATCGGCACCGGGACCATGGCGCGGGTCAACCGCGACGAGGTCGAGACGACCGTGATGCCGTGGTTGGTCGCCGGGGGCGCTCCCGGCCGCGTCGCGGTGGCCTTCTACGGCACCGACTCGATCGGCGACCCCGACGACGGCACCGGCTTCAAGGCTGCGTGGTACCCGTACGTCAACGTGAGCCTCGACGCGCTCGGGGCGCGGCCCTCGTGGTCGCAGACCCGGGCCGTCGCGCACCCCACTCATTACGACTCGATCTGCCTCAACGGCCTCGGCTGCATCGGCTCCGGCGGGGATCGCTCGCTCGTCGACTACTTCACGATGGACCTCGACCCGGTCACCGGCCGGCTCGTCGTCGCCTACAACAACACGGCCAAGAGACCCGACGAGCCGGAGGGCCACGTCGGTCACCCCGTCGTCTTCGTGCAGGAGACCGGCCCCAGCCTGCTCGGCACGACCCTCGAGCGGCGCAAGGACAACGGCGTGCCGCGCCAGGTGCTCCGGACGACCTCTGTGGACCGGGTCGGCGACGCGCTGACGCCGTACGGCACGCTCTGCCCGCCGGTCGGCGTGTGCTCCGAGCCCCCGACCGCCAACGAGCCGGCCCTCGACATCGAGCGGGTGGAGGTCGGTCCGGAGATCGACCTGGCGACCGGCGCGAAGGTCGAGGACGGTGGCATGACCGTGACGATCGACGCCGCGGACCTCAGCGGCGGGGCGCTGCGGAGCGCGCTGAGCCGCAACACGGCCGCGGGCAACCCCACGTCGTCGCTGATGTGGCTCTTCCGCTGGGTCAACGGCCACCAGCCGGTCGGCGCGACCGCTCGCTGGGACGAGGCGCGCGGCTTCACCTTCGGGTACGACGACTACACGACGGCGAGCACCCAGTCAGGCCAGGTCGACCCGACCGGCGAGAAGATCGTCGTCTGGCCCGGGGCGCAGGAGATCCCCGGCGACGTCGATGCGGACACCGGCGTGATCCGGCTCTCCATCTCGCGCGACAAGCTGCGGGCCCTCGGCCCGCTGGACGACAAGGGCCGGCCGACCGAGATGCCCGCCGCTTCGGGCGACCGCCTGTACGACGCGGTCGCGTACTCCTTCACCAGCCCCGCGCTGCCGGAGGCGCAGACCTACCTGTACCCGGTGGACAACGCGCCCGCCATGGACGTCCTGGGACCCGGCGGGGGGGCCCGGTCGGTGCCCGTCGATCCCGCCCCGGCGCCCGCC
>DATLNF010000017.1:0-5988 GCA_035536955.1 Mycobacteriales bacterium
GACGCCGCGTCAGGCGATGATGGCGCGCATGTCGCTGCCACGCGCAAGATCCCTGCCCGCCGCGCTCGCCGTCCTGCTGCTCGCCGCCGGCCTGGTCGTCGGCCCGGCACCCCTCCCGGCGACCGCGGCCGAGCGCGCCCATGGCCCTGCGAGCACGGAGGCGTTCCGCACCGGTCGGCTCGTGGTGCGCTACCGCGCGGGGACCTCCGCGGCAGCTCGGCGGGAGGTACGCCGCGTGACCGGGACTGCGCGTCGCACGGGGCTGCGCCGTCTCGACGTCGAGGTGCTCACCGCAGCCTCGCCGCAGCGCGCACTCGCGCAGCTGCTGGCCCGCCGCGAGGTGCTCTGGGCGGAGCCGGAGGTCTTCGCCCAGCGGCTCGCGGAGGTGACCTCCACCCCCGAGCGACGCGAGCTCGCGCTCGACGAGGCCCGCACCACTGACCCGCGGTTCGACGGCGCCGGGGTGAATGTCGCGGTCATCGACGACGGCGTGTACCCCGTGGCCGACCTGGTCGGGCGGCTGGTGGACCGGGGCGACTGCAGCGGGGACGTCTGCCTGGCGACGGGCGGCGTGAACAACCTCGCCGACCCGGGGTTCGGCTCCCACGGCACCGCGGTCGCGGCGATCATCGCGGCAGGTCGCGGCAACGACGTCGGGATCGTCGGGGCGGCACCGCAGGCCACGATCTGGTCGTACCGTGTGTTCCCCGACATCACCGCGGGAGCCAGCGACATCTCGATCGCCAACGCGATCATGGCGGCGGCGGACGACGGCGCCGACGTCGCCAACCTCAGCCTCGGTACGCCGTTCGACAGCCGGCTGCTCCGCGACGCGGTCGCTTACGCCCGTCGCGTTCGCCCGGACATGGTCATCGTCTCCGCGTCGGGCAACGACAGCGGCGCACGGCCGAGCTACCCCGCCGGCAGCGCGACGGTCCTCAGCGTCGGCGCGAGCGAGCCCGGTGCCGACGGCACGTGGCGGGTGGCCCGGTTCTCGACCCGCGGCGACGTCGACGTGGTCGCGCCGGGTGAGGGGATCCGGACGTGGTTCACGCCGGCGAACGCCGACAACCCGACCGGGCTGGGCGCGCCGACGGGCACGACCCTGGTCGAGGGCTCCAGCTTCGCCGCGCCGGCGGTCACCGGGATCGTGGCGGGCCTCGCCGGGGTCGGCATCCGCGGCGATCGAGCCCGTGCGGCGGTCGTGGCGGCGGCCGAGCCCGCGCCGCCGGTCGACGGGGTCCCGCTGGCGGCGTCCGGAGCCGGCCGCGCCGACGCGCTGACGTCGCTGCGCCTGGCGACCGGGACGTCGCCGTACTCCGCCGGGTTCGTCGACCAGGGGGCCTTCGTCGCCCGCTCGGTCGGGACCCGGCGGATCGAGACCCTGCGCTTCGACCCGGCTCCCACGTCGGGTGCCAACGGCCCGGCTCCGGTGGTCGTCGAGTCCGGTGGCGGCGAGCTCTCCGCCGCCCAGGCCGACCCGCCGCGAGTCCTGGCCGGCGGCCACCTCCTCCGCGCGACGCACACCTACCGGGCCGTCGACACCACCGCCGACGAGGTGCGGCTCGCGGTGGGTGCGGCCGGGGACGAGGGCTCGACCGTCGCGCTGCGCATCGTGGACGCGACCGCCGGACCCGAGGGGGTGCCCGCGCCGAGCGGCGCCGCCGTGGACGTGGACCTGACGTTCGAGCTCAACGCGTCGTACGTGCGCACCGTGCCGCTCACGGCCGGACAGCTGCTCGCGATCGACTTCCGCCTCGCGCCCGACGCACCGGACGCCGTACCCGTCGTGTGGGCGCCGAACTCGACCGGGGGCGTGGCCCGCGCGAGTGATGCGCCGCACGCGTTCGAGCCGACCGGTGCGGCTTCCGGGGTCTGGGTCTACGTCGCCCCGCGCACCGGCACCTACGCGTTCGGGCTGGTGGCGTTCAGCGGGGCCGGGGACGGGCGGCACCGGATCGGCGCGCAGTACCCGGTCGCGCCGCAGGTGACCGCGCCGGCAAGGGTGCTCACCGTCGGCTCACCGGCGGTCGTCCCGATCTCATGGGGGCTGTTCGTCGGCAGCGACCCGGTGCCGACCCAGGCCGGCTCCGTCCGCTGGGACGTCGCGCTGCAGACCGTCTCGCGGGGCCGCGACGGGCGGGTGCTGCTGGGCCCGCTGCGCGTCGTCGCCGCCGACACCGACGCGAGCGGCATGCGGCTCACCGTCGCCTCGGTGGGCCGGTACCGGGTCCAGGTCCGCCCAGCGACCGCCGACGGGCCGACCCTCGCCTGGTCGCCGGTCAAGGAGTTCCTGGTCCTGCCGCTGCGTCGGGTGGGCGCAGCGGCGCCTCCTCGTTAGACGCCCCGAGGGCCGGGTAAGGGTCCACCGCACCCTCGCCACCATCCCCGGGAGCCCACGTCCATGGCCCAGTACGGCTACGCGCTGTCGAGCGAGGAGCACCCGCCGAACGCGCTGGTGCGCAACGCGCGGCGCGCCGAGGAGCTTGGGTTCGACTTCCTCTCGGTGAGCGACCACTTCCACCCGTGGGTCGACGCGCAAGGGCACAGCCCGTTCGTGTGGTCCGTCCTGGGCGCCATCGCCGCCACGACCGATCGGATCCGGGTCGGCACCGGCGTGACCGCGCCGATCATGCGCATCCATCCCGCGGTCATCGCGCAGGCGACGGCCACGGTCGCGCAGATGATGCCCGGCCGCTTCTTCTTCGGCGTCGGGTCGGGCGAGGCGCTCAACGAGCACATCACCGGGGAGCACTGGCCCCAGGTCGACGTCCGGCTGGAGATGCTCGAGGAGTCCCTCCACGTCATCCGCGAGCTGTGGAAGGGCGCGCTGTTCAGCCACCGCGGCACGCATTTCACGGTCGAGAACGCCCGGCTGTACACCGCGCCCGCCGAGCCGCCGCAGATCATCGTCTCCGGCGCCGGGCCGAAGGCCAGCGAGCTCGCGGGACGGATCGGCGACGGCTACTGGGGCATGGCGCCTGACCGCGAGCTGGTCGAGACCTACGAGAGCGCCGGCGGCGCCGGGCCGAAGTACGCGCAGATCACGCTGTGCTGGGCGGAGAGCGAGTCCGACGCGCGCAAGACCGTCGCGCAGGTCTGGCCCAACACCGGGCTGCAGGGCCAGCTGGCCCAGGAGCTCGCGCTGCCGTCGTACTTCGAGTCCGCGACCGCGACGCTGTCGGAGGACCAGATCACCGAGGACGTACCCTGCGGGCCGGACCCGCAGCCGGTGCTCGACGCGGTCAAGACCTACGCTGACGCCGGCTTCGACCACATCTACTTCCACCAGGTCGGTCCCGACCAGGACGGCTTCTTCGCGTTCGCGCAGGAGAAGCTGCTGCCCGCGCTCCGCTAGCACCAGGAGGTACGACGATGCCCGACGCGATCGTTCTGCTGAAGAACGACCACAAGGAAGTCGAGAAGCTCTTCAAGCAGTTCGAGAAGCTCGGCGACGGAGCGCACAAGCAGCGCCGCGAGGTGGTCGACCAGATCATCGAGAAGCTCTCGGTGCACGCCGCGATCGAGGAGCAGTTCTTCTACCCGGCCGTGCGCAAGGAGGCCGAGGAGGTCGAGGACGTCGTGCTCGAGGGCCTCGAGGAGCACCACATCGTGAAGTGGACGCTCGACGAGCTCTCGAAGATGTCGCCCGAGGAGGAGCGCTTCACGCCGAAGGTGAAGGTGCTCATCGAGTCGGTGCGGCACCACGTCGAGGAGGAAGAGGGCGAGATGTTCCCCAAGGTCCGCGAAGCCATGGGGCGCAAGGCTCTCGTCGAGCTCGGCGACACCCTGGAGCAGGCGAAGGTCGCGGCGCCGACGAAGCCGCACCCGAAGGCACCGGATACCCCGCCCGGCAACCTCGTCGCGGGCCCGACGGCCGCCGTTGCGGACAAGGCCGCCGGCGCGGTGCGCAAGCGCGGACTGCTGCGCAAGAAGGGCTGAGCCCACTCGTCACGGGGAGCGCGAGCCGGCGGATCACTCCGCCGGCTCGCGCTCCTTCCGTCGTACCAGCAGGGTCGCGACGGCGAGCACGAGCAGGACCGCGGCGAGGACGCCGATCGAGATCATCGAGTCCTCGAACCTCCCGTCAGAGCCGCCCACGTCCTCGCGGGCGTCGACGGCGACCACGATGATCTCCTTGATCGACGCGATCATTCCCACCAGGAGGAACGGCTCCGCGACGAGCCGCCGTTCGCGGATCGTCGCCCGGATGGCGGAGAGCAGCTCCACGAGGATGAAAACGAGCAGCAGACTCTCGAGCGCGAGCTTGACCGCTTCGACCGCGCCGTCCTCGATATGGGTCACCAGCGCGATCGAGGCGTCGACGAGCAGCACCCCGGCCGCCGCGACGAGCACGATGCCGACGAGCGTGTAGATCACGTCCTCGACGACGTCGAACCCGCGGTCGAGCACCCGCTTCGAACGCTCGGTCTCAGCCACTGGCACCCGCGCCGACCCCCGCGCCGGCCGCCACGCCTTCGAGCAGCGCCGTGCCGTCGGCGACCTCGGCTGCGGGCGGCTCGACGACGTCGACCTTCGTCCCGAAGTCGAAGGTCTCGATGGTCATGTCCACCGACTGCGGCTTGTTCCCGGTCGCCGCCGTCCCCGGCGAGTCGATGGACATCTTCATCCGCCGCGAGCGACCGGCGTCGTCGAGCCACGCCTCGAACGGGATCTCCTCGACCTTGAGCGTGGTCCGCAGGTGCTCGATCGCCGCAGCCGCGTCGCCCGACAGCTCCGCCTTGGCCTCGCCGAGGTCGATCGTGCCGCGGTAGTGGGTCGTGGCTTCGCCCCGGACCTGCTCGGTGCCGACCTTCTTGACGTCCTTCGCGCCACGCAGCGCGTCGAGGCCGGAGCTCGGGTCGGTGCCGGTGCGCAACGAGGCGAAAGTCTCGTTCTTGGCTGCCAGCGCCTTGAGGTCGATGCGCATGAACTTCTTGCCGCCGAGCAGGCCGGCGGCGACCGGGGGCACCGACGTGTAGATGACGTCGCCGATGCTGCGGACCTCCACGGTCGTGCCGGCGAGCAGCGACCCGAGGTCCATCGTCAGCGTGCCGCGGCGGGTGGTGTAGTCGAACGCTCCCTCACCGGACATCGTCGTCGGCGTGCCGTCGACCTCGGTGGTGATCGTGATGCTGACCTTCGACGACTCGGCCGCGAGGGTCTTGGCACTTGACGCCCGGACCACCTCGATGGGTGTCGGCCCGTCCGACCCGCACCCGGCCCCGGTCAGCGCGACCGCGAGAGCGACTGCGGCGGCGAGTTTCCTGCGCATGTGGTTGCTCCTTCGGGTCCTGCCGCGAGTGGGCCGGGAGAGGGTCGAACTCTCGCGCTTCGGATTAAAAGTCCGCCCCACCAACTCCGCCGAAGACCACCGTAGCCTTCCGCGCCAGAGAGGCGGCCGAGAATCCCTCCACCGAGGACCACAGCTTGTCACTGAGGTTGCTGTCAGGTTGCTGTCGGGATAGCGAAGCCCAATCCACGGAGCATCACAGCAACGGTCGCGGGTCGCGCCGTCGTCGTTGCACCACGGCGACGCCGCGGCGCGCGGGTCGATCGAGTCACACTCTGTCTAGCCGCGATTGCGCCGCGGGCCATGTCGGCGTCGCCCAGTCAGACCTTGATGGTGATGCAGGCGATGCTTCGACTCCAGCGGCGATCGATGTCCTGGAACGCCCCGCACACGTGGTTGCCGGAGGAGACCCAACGTGAGATGTAGAAGTGGACCGACTCGCAACGGTCAGCGGCGCGGTAGAACCCCTGAGTCCAGCCCTCGAACCGGCCGCACCCGTAGGAGTTCTCCTTCCTGGTACTCGTCATAACGGTGATCGAGGTCACCCACTGGGTGCGCTGGCGGTAATTCTTGTCACCCGTAACCACTTTGATGATCACGGTGCCGCCGTGAGCCCAAACTTCGCCGGCGTTCGCCGGCGTCGCGGCCAGCAGGCTAGCCGCTAGCGCCGGAGCCATCACGGCCGCGCCGCGCAC
>DATLNF010000018.1:0-12025 GCA_035536955.1 Mycobacteriales bacterium
CTCCGCATGGAGGATGAGCTGCACCGTCGTGTCATCGGCCAGGAGCAGGCGATCAAGGCCGTGTCCCAGGCGATCCGGCGCACCCGCGCCGGCCTCAAGGACCCGAAGCGCCCCGGCGGGTCGTTCATCTTCGCCGGGCCGTCAGGGGTCGGGAAGACGGAGCTGTCCAAGACGCTGGCCGAGTTCCTGTTCGGCGACGAGGACTCGCTGATCCAGCTCGACATGAGCGAGTTCATGGAGAAGCACACGGTGTCGCGCCTCGTCGGCTCGCCACCCGGCTACGTCGGGTACGAGGAGGGCGGGCAGCTCACCGAGAAGGTGCGCCGCAAGCCGTTCTCGGTCGTGCTCTTCGACGAGGTCGAGAAGGCGCATCCGGACGTCTTCAACACCCTCCTGCAGATCCTCGAGGACGGTCGTCTGACGGACTCGCAGGGTCGGGTCGTCGACTTCAAGAACACCGTGCTGATCATGACGAGCAACCTCGGGACCAGGGACATCGCCAAGGGCTTCAACCTCGGGTTCTCCAAGGGCGGCGACAAGTCCGTCGACTACGAGCGCATGAAGACCAAGGTCAACGAGGAGCTCAAGCAGCACTTCCGGCCCGAGTTCCTCAACCGCATCGACGACACGATCGTCTTCCACCAGCTGTCCGAGGAGGAGATCGTCCAGATCGTCGACCTCATGCTGACCCGCGTCGAGGCGCAGCTGAAGAACAAGGACATGGCTCTCGAGGTGACCCCTGCCGCGAAGGCGCTGCTCGCCAAGAAGGGCTACGACCCGGTTCTCGGCGCGCGGCCGCTGCGTCGCACCATCCAGCGCGAGCTCGAGGACGCGCTCTCGGAGCGGATCCTCTACAAGGACCTCGGCCCGGGCCAGATCGTGGTCGTCGACGTCGACCCTGCCAACGAGGAGAGCACGCCGCTCGCGGACACCAAGTTCGTCTTCCGCGGTGAGCCCAAGCCGGTGGAGGTGCCGGACGCGCCGCCGGTCGACATGGCCGGGTCGGGATCGGCCGGCGCCGGCGGCACCGCCGAATAGAGCGCAAGGAAGGCGCACGACCGGGGCTCCCGGTGGTTTCGTCGCGCCGGCGCACTCACCGCGGTCACAGCGGGCAAATCCTGACCACGTGCCGACAGGCGCACGACCGGGCTCCCGGTGGTTGCGTCGCGCCGGCGCCCGCACCTTGGTCGCAGCGGACAAGGCCTGACCACGTGTCGACAGGCGCACGACCGGGGCTCCCGGTGGTTGCGTCGCGCCGGCGCACTCACCGCGGTCACAGCGGACAGGGCCTGACCACGTGCCGACAGGCGCGCAGCTTCAGCTGTGCGCAGGTGGCGACGCGGGCGAGCGTGCTCAACTACACAGCCCGCGAGGCTCATCCGGGTAGGACGTACCTCCCGTCGGCGGTGGACGTGACCAGCCCGTCGGCGACGAGGGTGCTGATCGCGCGAGCGAGCTGCGCCGGGTCCGGCCACACCGCCGCGAAGGCGTCGGCGGGCAGCGGGCCGGTGGCCGCGCGGACGAGTGCGAGGACTCGACCGCGCGCCTGCCGGTCGGTCCCGGACCAGGACTGCGACCGAGGGCGGGTCGCCGAGGCGGGGAACCCGGCGCCACGCCAGGCACAGGTGGTCGCCAACGGACACTCCCCGCACTTCGGGACGCGTCCCGTGCATACCAGCGCGCCGAGCTCCATCAGCCCCGCCGCGAACCGGGCTGCGGTCGGCGCCTCGCGCGGCACGATCGGCTCGACCATGAGCAGGTCCCGCCGCGCCGACGGGGCCCCGCCGTCGGCCTGACCGTGGACAGCTCGTGCGACGACTCGTCGCACGTTCGTGTCGACGACCGCATGCCGCTGCGCGAAGGCGAACGACGCGACCGCCCTCGCGGTGTACTCGCCGACGCCCGGCAGCGCCAGCAGGGCGGTCAGCTCCGTCGGCACGGCGCCCGCGTGCCGTTGCGCGATGGCGATCGCCGCAGCGTGAAGTCGAAGTGCGCGGCGCGGATAGCCCAGCCGGTCCCACGCGCGGATGGCCTCACCGGTCGGCGCCAACGCGAGTGACGTCGGCGTCGGCCAGCGCTGCATCCAGCGGCGGTACGCCGGGACCACGCGCGTGACCGGTGTCTGCTGGAGCATGACCTCGCTCACGAGGACGCCCCACGGGCTCGTGCCGGGCTCGCGCCACGGCAGGTCGCGCGCGCTGCGGTCGAACCACTCCAACACCGCGGAGTGGAGCTCGGCCGTCATCCGTCGGATGCTACGAGGGCGCCCCGCGCGTTCCTCGGCGCCACTAGCATCACCGTGATGGACGCTGACGCACTCCTGCATCCCCGAGGGCCGCTGCCCCCGGGGGTCTACTGGCGTCGCCGCGCCGTGACGGTGTCCCTCGTCGTGCTCACCCTGGTGCTGCTCGCCCGCTCGTGCGGTGACGACGGCAGCGGGGGCGCGACACTCCGCACGGGTGGAGCGACGCCGGCGCCGAGCGCGTCCCCGAAGCCGTCGGCAGCGCCCGCGCCGGCGTCCCCGAGAGCCTCCCAGGCCGCGCCCGCGACGAGTGCTGCCCGGGCTCCCGGCCAGCCGTGCCGCGACACAGACCTCCAGGTCATGGCGACGGCGAACGCGAAGGAGTTCGCGGCGGGCTCGCGACCGCGACTCACCCTCGTGGTCACCAACCTCGCCGGGGTGTCGTGCACTCGCGACCTCGGCGCCGCCGCGCGGGAGCTGCGCGTGATCTCGGGCTCGGACCGGGTGTGGTCCAGCGACGACTGCGCGCCTGGTGGGCCGGCCGACGTCGTCCTCCTGGAGCCGGGCCGGACCAAGTCCTTCGGCGTCACGTGGTCCCGCACGCGGTCACGCCCAGGCTGCCCGCCGGACCGCGCGCCGGCGGCCCCTGGGACATACCGCGTCATCGGCCGGCTGGGGACGATCGAGCGCCCGGGTGACGTCTTCAGCTTGCGCGGGTGAGGTCCGATGGAGGCTCGGCTCAAGCGGATCTCCGGGGCAGTCGACGCATTCCTGGAGGGCTCGAGCGACAGGACGGCGGTGGCCAGGTGAGCGACGCCGGGCCCCGTCGTGACCTGCCGCACGTCGACACCGCACCCCTCCGTGAGCTGTTCGCCGGTGAGGTCGAGAGCCGACTTCCCCAGATGACCGCTGCCCGCGCCGCACTGGTCGCCGATGGGGACATCGAGGCCGCTCGCGAGCTGCGCCGGCACGCGCACACGCTCGCGTCGAGCGCCGCCGTCCTCGGTGAGGACCTGGCCGCAGACGAGGCTCGCCGCTGCGAGGCGGACCTTCAGCCGTACGTCGACGGCGATGCCGACCGGGTGCCCGCCGATGCGGCGAGGAGCGCGGCGGCCGCCTTGGACACCCTTGTCGTGCTGCTCGCCCCCTGGCTGCTTGAGGGCGGCGACCGTGGCCACTGACGAACCGGCCATGCGACCGAACGGCGAGGGAACCGTCGCGGTCGGGGTGGTGCTCGTCGACGACTCGCGCGTCCAGCGCCGCTTCCTGCGCAGCGCGCTCGAGGCAACTCCTGAGTTCGAGGTGGTCGGCGAGGCACGCAATGGACGCGAAGCCGTCGCGATGGTCGAGCGGCTCGGTCCGGCCGCGGTGCTGATGGACCTCGAGCTGCCGGTGATGAACGGCATCGAGGCTATCGAGCGGATCATGGCGAGTCGACCGACGCCGATCGTCGTCTACTCGGCGTTCGTCGACGAGGAGCACTCGACCAACGCCATGGAGGCGTTGGCAGCCGGCGCGGTGGACGTCTTCGCGAAGCCCACGTGGGGCGAGGGCGGCCGGCTGGACGAGTACGCCGACGAGATCCGCCGGCGCCTGCGGGTCGCCGCCCGCGTCAGGGTCATCACGCACCCCCGCGGCCGGCTCCGCGCGCCGGCCGCCGCGGCCACACCCACGGCCGCGCCGGCGAAGGCACTCCCGCAGGCGCACCCCCGGCGGACAGATCCGAAGCCGGCGTCGCCCCGCCGTACGGCTGCCCAGCCACCCGTCGCTGTCCGCACCGTCACGACCCAGCTGGTCGCGATCGGCGCGTCGACCGGCGGGCCGCAGGCGCTGGCGACCGTGCTCGCCCACCTGCCGGCCGGCTTCGAGCCGGCGGTCCTGGTCGTGCAGCACATGGCAGAGGGGTTCATCCCGGGGTTGGTCAGCTGGCTCGACGGCCTCATCCCGCTGCCCGTGGTCCAGGGGGAGAGCGGTCGGCGCCTGCAGTCCGGGACGGTCACGGTCGCTCCCAGCGGGCTCAACCTGCTGGTGCGCGACCGGCTGCGAGTCGTCTGCGAACCGGCGCCGGAGCGGCAGTTCCACGTGCCCGGGATCGACGCGTCGTTCGAGTCGATCGCGGAAGCAGTAGGAGCTCAGTCAGTGGGCGTGCTGCTCACCGGCATGGGCCGAGACGGCGCGCAGGGGCTCAAGGCGATGCGTGACTGCGGGGCAGTGACGATCGGCCAGGACGAGGCGACGTCGGCGGTGTACGGGATGCCGCAGGCCGGCCATGCGATCGGTGCCGTGCAGTACCAGCTGCCGATCGGCGAGGTCGGCCCGGCGATCCTGAGCATCGTGCAGGGAGGTGCGCCCTCGTGCGCATCGAGCTGAGCGACGAGCAGTTCCTGCAGGTGCGCGGGGTCCTCGACAGGACGGCGGGACTCGTCTTCGACGAGAGCCGTCGCGACTCGCTGTGCTACTCGCTCGGCGAGCGGATGGCGTCGTGCGCGATCGGCCGCGTGGAGGACTACCTCAGCCTGCTGCAGTCGTCGCGTGGCGTCGACGAGATGCAGCTGCTCATCAACGAGGTGACCATCCAGGAGACGCACTTCTTCCGGAACCCGCCGCAGTTCCGCGCGCTGCGCCAGCACGTGCTGCCGGGCCTCGTACGCGCCGCGGCGACCGGCAGCCGCCGGCTCCGCATCTGGAGCGCCGGCTGCTCGACCGGCGAGGAGCCCTACTCGATCGCGATGCTCGTCCGGGAGCTCGTCCCGCTGCTCGACGGGTGGGACATCAAGGTGATGGCCACCGACATCTCCACACGTGCGCTCGACGCTGCCCGAGTCGGCCGATACACGTCACGTTCGCTCGGCGTCGCCGATCCGGAGGACGTCGCTCGTTGGTTCATCCGCGACGGCGGTGACTACGTCGTGCGCCCGGAGGTGCGCGAGCTCGTCGAGTTCCGTCGGCACAACCTCGTCGCGGACCCACCGCCGTTCGGGGACGAGCCGATCGACCTGGTCCTCTGCCGCAACGTGACGATTTACTTCAGCCGCGACACGACCCGGACGCTGATGGCTCGGCTCCACCAGCGGCTCGCCGACGGCGGCTACCTCTTCCTCGGCCACTCGGAGACGCTCTGGCAGGTCAACGACCAGTTCCGGCTGGTGACCCTCGGCGACGCGTTCGTCTACCGGCGCGACGGCGAAGGCAGCGCCGGTGTGGTCAACGCCGCCGGTGAACGCCGCAACGTGCTCCCCGACCGGCGCACCGGTGACGACGGGACGCCGTACGGCGAGCGCCGCAGTGGGAAGGCGGACCGCCGGTCGGCCGCCTGGGAGGTGCTGACCAAGCCTCGCTCGCTGCCGCTGCCTCGGCTGCTGCGTGACCGCGACGGGGAGTCCGCACCGGGGGGTGGCGACCCGCAGGGGCCGCCGGGAGAGAGCCCCGTCGAGCAGATCCGCGCGGCGATGGCGACCGGTCGCTACGAGGACGCGGTCCAGCTGGCCAGGGCGCTCACGGCGAGCGAGCCGCTGCGGGCCGACGCCCACTACCTGTGCGGTGTGGCGCTGACCAACCTGGGTCGCGACGCGGATGCGCTCGTGCATCTCCGCAAGGCGGTGTACGTCGACCCGAAGGCCGGGTTCGCGCACTTCCACATCGCCGGCGCGCTGACCCGTCTCGGGGACGGCGCTGCCGCGGCCCGCTCCTACCGAGCCGCAGCCGAGACCCTCGGCCAGAACACCGGTGACCATGCTGCCGACGAGCTTGGTGGTCGGAACATGCAGGAGCTCGTCGACCTGTGCTGGCAGCTTTCCGGGACGAGGAGAACCGCGGGATGACGGACTACGTGACATTCCGGCTCGACGGCTGCGACTACGCCACGAGGATCGCCGACGTCCGCGAGGTCGTGCGGCTCGCGGAGCTCACCCGACTGCCGGGCATGTCGGCGCCCCTCGCCGGGATCCTCGACCTGCGCGGCACGTCGCTCCCGGTCCTCGACATCCGGTCGCGGGAGGCCAGCCCCGGCGACGTCCTCGTGCTGAACGTCGACGGGACCGACTACGGGTTCGCCTGTGATCGGGTGACCGCGGTGCTCGACACCGGGCTGCTGCCTCCGGAGGAGGGCGGCGCGGCGAGCGGTGGTGCGCTGCCCGGCTACGTCGAGCAGGTGCTCCGCGGGCCCGACGGCGCGGTGTTCCTCGTCGACGTCAAGGCGATGGCGGGCGACCGCGCGCTGCAGGCCGCCCGCGCCGCGCTGCCCGAGGCGGGGCTCAGCGAATCTCAGACGTAGCGCTCGAGGATCGACGACTCGGCCAGGCGGCTCAGCCCCTCGCGCACCGTCTTCGCGCGCGACTCGCCGACTCCCTCCACCGCCTGCAGGTCGTCGATGCTCGCCGTCAGGAGCTTCTGGAGTGCGCCGAAGTGGTCCACGAGGCGGTCGACCACGAGCCGCGGGAGCCGCGGAACCTTCGCCAGCAGACGGTAGCCGCGGGGCGACATCGCGCCCTCCATCGCCTCGGCGCCGGGCGGGAAGCCCAGGACCTTCGCGATCGTCGACAGGTCGAGCAGCTCTTCCGGTGAGAGCAGGTCGAGGTCGTCGAGGACGTCGTCGACGGGCTTGGCCTTCTTGCCCAGCGGCAGGTAGTCCCGGCAGACGAGCTCACGGTCGACCTCGACGCCGGCCATGAGCTCCTCGAGCTGCAGGCTGAGCAGCCGCCCGTCGGTGCCGAGCTCGACGACGTAGCCCTCGATCTCGGCGGCGATCCGACGGACCATCTCGATCCGCTGGGTGACCGCGACGACGTCGCGAACGGTGACCAGGTCCTCCACCTCGAGCGCGCTGAGAGTGCCGGCCACCTCGTCCAGCCGGAGCTTGTAGCGCTCGAGCGTGGCGAGTGCCTGGTTGGCGCGGCTGAGGATGGCGGCGCCCTGGTCGAGGACGTAGCGGCGACCGTCGACGTACAGCGCGATGATCTGCATCGACTGGCTGACCGAGATGACCGGGTATCCGGTCTGCTTCGCGACCCGCTCCGCGGTGCGGTGCCGGGTGCCCGACTCCTCCGTCGCGATCGTCGGGTCGGGAACGAGGTGCACGGCGGCGCGCACGATCGTCGCCAAGTCGTCGGAGAGGACGATCGCGCCGTCCATCTTCGCGAGCTCGCGAAGCCGGGTCGCCGAGAAGTCGACGTCGACGACGAACCCGCCGTCGCACAGGGCCTCGACCGCGCGGTTGCAGCCGAGCACGATCAGCCCGCCGGTGCTGCCGCGGAGGATGCGCTCCAGCCCGTCGCGGAGGACCGTGCCAGGTGCCACGGCGGCGAGAGCGGCGAGCAGCTGGTCGTCGCGCTCCGGAGGCACCGGGGCTCCTCGCTTGCTCGGGGGGACTGCAGCCAGCGGGACGCGTGGCGTCGCGGCGGAGTCTAGTGCCGGCATCGTGCTCATCGTCCTGGTCAGACGTCGGCTGCCGCCGCGCGGTTGCGTCACGAACGCGTCACGACGCCAGGGGTCCGCTCCCGACGGCGCGTGGGCGACGGGCTGCGCGCAGCGCAGCGGCGATGTCCGAGACCTCGACCACCGTCAGCCCGGCCGGCATGCCGGGCGCGCAGCCGGTCGGCACCAGGGCGGTGGTGAAGCCCAGCCGGGCGGCCTCGCCGAGCCGACGCTGCACCCCGGACACCCGGCGTATCTCGCCGGCGAGGCCCACCTCGCCGACCGCGATCAGATCCGCGGCGAGCGGAGTGTCCGACGCCGCGCTCGCGACCGCGAGGGCGACTGCCAGGTCGGTGGCTGGCTCGGTCAGTCGGACGCCGCCGACCGTGGCGGTGTAGACGTCACGACCTGCCAGCGACACGCCGCCGCGCCGCTCGACCACCGCCAGCACCATCGCGACGCGGGCCGCGTCGAGTCCGCTGCTGGCTCGGCGCGGCGCCGGCAGCGAGGTCGAGGCGACCAGCGCCTGGACTTCCGCCACGAGCGGGCGCCGGCCTTCGACAGTGACCGTCACGCAGGTCCCCGAGACCGGCTCGTTGCGCCGGGAGAGGAACAGGCCGCTCGGGTCGGCCAGCCCCTCGATCCCCGCGTCGGTCAACTCGAAGCAGCCCACCTCGTCGGCCGCGCCGAACCGGTTCTTGACGGCCCGGACGAGCCGCAGGCTCGCGTGCCGATCGCCCTCGAAGTGCAGGACCACGTCGACGAGGTGCTCCAGGACACGTGGCCCCGCGATCGAGCCGTCCTTGGTCACGTGGCCGACGAGCACGGTCGCGATGCCGCGCTCCTTCGCGAGCTTCGTGAGCGCCGCGGCGCAGGCACGGACCTGGGTGACGCCACCTGCCGCGCCCTCGACCTCCGGATGCGCGAGCGTCTGGATCGAGTCGATGACGAGAAGCGACGGCGCGACCTCGTCCACATGGGTCAGCACCGCGGCGAGGTCGGTCTCGCTGGCGAGGTAGAGGTACGGCGACAGCGCGCCGGTGCGTCCTGCGCGCAGGCGCACCTGCGCGGTCGACTCCTCCCCGGAGACCACGAGCGAGCGGTGCTCGGCCCGCGCAGACTGATGCGCGACCTCGAGCAGCAGGGTGGACTTGCCGACGCCCGGCTCACCCGCCAGCAGGACCACGCTGCCCGGCACGAGACCGCCGCCGAGCACCCGGTCAAGCTCGTCGACCCCGGTGGGGCGCACGCCCGCGGACGTCACGTCGACCTCGGCGATCGGCATCGCCGCCGCGGTGACGGCGCCACCGCGCACCGCCCGCGCCTGGCCGGCGCCGACCTCGCCGACCGCGCCCCATGCCTGGCACTCGGGGCAGCGGCCGACCCACTTCGCCGTCGTCTGACCGCACTCGGCGCAGCGGTACGTCGCCCGCGGCGGGCTCTTCATCGCCATGGAGCGAGGCTAGCGGCGGCGACCGACAGCGAGAGGGCACGCCGCGCCGCATGTGCGCACCCGCTCGGCGCCCGTGTCCTTGCTGGTGTGATCTTGACGTCGTCGTGCACAGGCAGCACGGGGTGCGCTGAGCCCGCTGTGGATGACGACAGCAAGATCGTTCGTTGAGTGCCGCGTGAGTGGCGCGACGGGGGTCGGCGAGGGGGCTAGCTGAGCGAGCCGCCGCGGGCCAGCAGCAGTCCGACGGCCACGGCCGCGGTCGCCAGCGTGAGTCGCCAGCCCAGCGCGGGGTGACCGCGCAGGCCCGCGACCACCACACCGGCCACGCAGACGAGCGCGACCACCGACGCGGCCGCCGCGGTCGCGACCGTCCTCCCGGTGTCGACACCGGGAGCGATCGCGAGGACGACGACGGCGCTCCCGAGCAGCGTTGCGGCGAGAGCCACGGACCACGTGAGCCCGAGCCGGTGCGGCAGCCCGCGCACGCCGGTCTGCGCGTCGACCGCGAGGTCGGGGACGGTGTTGGCGAAGTGCGCGCCACTGCCGAGGAGCGCGCCCGCCGTGGTGGCCCACCACGGCGCCGTCCCTCCACCCGGGAGTCCTAACGTCACGAACGAGGGCAGCAGACCGAACGCCACGGCGTACGGCAGGACGCTGAGCGCCGTCGACTTCAGCCGCAGGTTGTAGGCCCAGGCGGCGCCGACGCCGGTGAGGTGTGCCGCGGCCGCGCGAGGGCCCGACGCGAAGGACAGCGGCACGCAGGCGACGAGTGCTCCTGCCGCCCACCGGCCGAGCGTGCTCGCCGCGAGCGCCCCGCTGACCACGGGCTTGTCCGTCCGGCCCGCCGCGCGGTCGCGGTCGCGGTCGATCCAGTCGTTGCTCCAGCCGGCGGACAGCTGGCCGGCCAGGACGGCCAGCCCGACCCACCCGCTGCCCCACCCGCGCCCCGCCGCGATCGCGAGCGCGGTCATCAGCACGGTGACCGCCGCGGTGGGCTCCGGATGGCTGGCCCGGACGAGTCCCTTCACGCCTGCAGTCTGGCCTCGCGTCGGCCCCGAGGCGCCCGCGGCGCCAGCGGTCCCCACGCGGGAACGCCGAGAGCCCCGGCCTGAACGGCCGGGGCTCTCGGGTCAGCTCTGAGCTGGCGTGGCTCCTAGAACTGCAGGCTCCACAGGTCGATGTACCCGCCGTCGCCGAGCCAGCTGTCGTACACCCGGAGCTTCCAGGTCCCGTTCGCCAGCTCGGTCGAGGCGTTGACCGTGTAGGTCGCGATGACGTTGTCGGCCGAGTCGCTGCTGCTCGTGCTCTTGAGTCGGTAGAGCGTTCCGTCCGGCGCGACCAGGTCGATCTGGAGGTCGCCGCGGTAGGTGTGCTTGATGTCGACGCCGACCTTCAAGGTGGACGGCGCGTTGCCGCTTCGCCCGGAGACGCTGATCGGGCTCTCGACCGTGCCCAGGTCCTTGGTCGTCACGTTCGTGGCGTTCTCGAAGTACGCCGGCTGGGTCGAGGTCGGCGACGGCGACGAGGTCGGGCTCGGGGACGCGGACGCACTGGGGCTCGGGCTCGGTGAGGAGCTGGGACTCGACGACGCGCTGGGCGACGGGCTCGCCGTCGACGTGCCGAGCGCCGCGATCGCCTTGGTCGCGTCGACGAGTCCGGCCCCGCAGCCACCGGAGCAGGTCCCGACGAGAGCGCGCGTGTTCGCCTTGAGGTGGCTCTCCACGGCCGCAGGAGTCATCGACGTCTCGCCGAGGATGAGGGCCGCGAGGCCGGCGACGTGCGGGGTCGCCATGCTGGTCCCCTGGTAGTACTGGTAGGACTCAGCGGCCGGCGTCGTCGTACCGGAGTTCAGGGTGGAGAGCACGCCGTTCGCCAGGGTCGCGGTCTCGCCGCCCGGGGCGGTCACGTCGATCAGCGTGCCGTAGTTCGAGTACGACGCCCGGTTGCCCTGGCGATCGCTGGCGGCGACGTTGACGACGTTCGCGCAGCTCGACGGCTGGTAGCCGCTCGTGTCGGCGTTGTTGTTGCCGGCGGCGACCAGGACGGTCGTGCCGCGGGAGACGGCGCTGTTGATGGCGTTCTGGTACGTCGCGCCGCAGCTGCCGCTGCCGCCGAGGCTCATGTTGATGACCTTCGACGGGGTGGCGTTGGCGGGCACGCCGGCGACAGTGCCGCCGGAGGCCCAGATGATCGCGTCCGCGATGTCTGCCGCGGTGCCGCCGCACTTGCCGAGGACGCGGACCGGCTGGATCTTCGCGTTGAACGCGACCCCGCCGACGCCCTTCGCGTTGTTCGTGACCGCCGCGATGGTGCCCGCGACGTGCGTGCCGTGCCACGAGCTGTTCGACGAGATCGCGCCGATGCACTCGCCCAGCCCGAACCAGTCGCCCTCGTCAGCCGCATTGGCGTCGCGGCCGTTGCCGTCGCGCGCGGCAGAGGCGCTGGAGATGAAGTCGTAGCCGGCGACGACGTTGGCGTTGAGGTCGGAGTGGTTCGTGATGCCGGTGTCGATCACCGCGACGGTGACGCCCGCGCCGTCGGCAGTGTTCCAAGCGGTCGGCAGGTTCATCCCGGCGACCGACTCGTAGTAGTGCCACTGGCTCGAGTAGCTGGTGTCGTTGGGCGTCAGCGTCGCAGTCATGACGGCGTCCGGCTCGACGTAGCTGACGGAGGGCCGCGCGACGAAGTGCGCCATGAGCCGCTTCGACTCGTCGGCGTCCAGCTCGCGGTTGACGGTCAGCAGCACCCCTGTCGTAGCGAGGCGACGGGTGAACGCGAGACCGTGCCCGGAGGAGTGCTCCACCGCGGCGATCTCACCGCGCGCCGACTGGTCGCTCCGAGCCGCGCTGGCGGCGGCGTCGAAGTGCACGATGAAGCGGTCGTAGGACCGGCCGGGCTCGACGGCGGAGTTGTTGGCC
>DATLNF010000019.1:0-50208 GCA_035536955.1 Mycobacteriales bacterium
ACACCGCGGCGACTCGTGGTGCAGTTCGCCGATGGGACCGAGCGCTCGGCTCCGGCGCAGCAGGTGGGGCCTGGGGTGTGGGAGTTCGCGCTGGACCTGCCCGCGGACGTCGCGCTGGAGACGATCTCGTTGACCACGACCGCGACGGGCGACCTGGAGATCTACGTCAAGGTGCCGTGACACCGGCCACGGCGGCCGAGCCGCTCCTCGCCGTACGCTCCCCGGGACGTGACCGCGCAGCACCCCGAGGAGACGCACCGTGGCCGAGCAGCCCCCCACGCCCGTCGGTTTCACGCTCGCGCTCAACGACGAACAGCAGCAGATCCAGAAGTGGGTGCGCGACTTCGCCGCTGACGTCGTGCGCCCTGCTGCCGCGGAGTGGGACGAGCGCGAGGAGACGCCCTGGCCGATCATCCAGGAGGCCGCGAAGGTCGGCCTCTACTCGCTGGAGTTCTTCGGCCAGGCCTGGTTCGACCCGACCGGCCTGCAGATCCCCGTCGTCATGGAGGAGCTCTTCTGGGGTGACGCGGGGATCGGGCTGTCGATCGTCGGCACGACGCTCGCTGCCGTGTCGCTGCTCGCGATCGGCACGCCCGAGCAGCTCGGCGAGTGGGTTCCGCAGATGTTCGGTACGCCGGAGGATGTCAAGGTCGCCGCGCTGTGCGTCTCCGAGCCGGACGCGGGGTCCGACGTCAGCTCCCTGCGCACCCGCGCGGAGTACGACGAGAAGGCCGACGAGTGGGTCCTGAACGGGACGAAGACCTGGGCGACGAACGGCGGCATCGCCAACGTGCACATCGTCGTCGCGTCGGTCGACCCGGAGCTCAAGGCACGCGGGCAGGCGAGCTTCCTGATCCCGCCGGGCACGAAGGGCCTGTCGCAGGGCCAGAAGTTCTCCAAGCACGGCATCCGCGCGAGCCACACCGCGGAGGTTGTGCTCGACAACGTCCGCGTCCCCGGCCGCTGCCTGCTGGGCGGCAAGGAGAAGCTGGACGAGCGGCTCGCCCGCGCCCGCGAAGGCGTGTCCTCGCGCGGCCAGGGAGCGATGAAGACGTTCGAGACGTCGCGGCCGGCCGTCGGCGCGCAGGCCGTAGGCGTGGCGCGGGCGGCGTACGAGTACTCGCTGGAGTACGCCAAGACCCGGGTCCAGTTCGGCCGGCCGATCATCGCCAACCAGGGCGTCGCGTTCACGATCGCCGACATGAAGACGCGCATCGACGCGGCCCGCCTGCTCGTCTGGCGGGCCGCCTGGATGGGCCGCAACGACATCCCGTTCACGGCCGGCGAGGGGTCGATGTCCAAGCTGTATGCCGGCGAGACAGCGGTCTGGGTCACCCAGCAGGCGATCCAGATCCTCGGCGGCAACGGCTACACCCGCGAGTACCCCGTGTCGCGCTGGCACCGCGACGCCGCAATTTACACGATCTTCGAGGGAACCTCGGAGATCCAACGACTCGTCATCAGCCGCGCCGTGTCCGGCGTGGCCATCCCTTGATCCCGCAGAGGAGAGCTCGAACCATGCGACGTACCCGACCCCTCGGTGCACTCATCCTGGCGGTGGTGCTGCCCCTGGCGGGAGCCTGCAGCGACGGCGCGGACAACCCGAGCGCGGTCACGACCAGCACGGCACCTTCGGCTTCGGCGAGTCCCACCCCGACCGTCCCGGAGCTCGCGATCACCGGGGTCGACTACGCGTTCCAGGTCACCGGTACGGCGACCGCCGGCATGACGAAGATCTCGTTCACCAATGCCGGCAAGGAAGAGCACATGACGGGCATGGGCAAGCTCGTCGCCGGCAAGACGCTCGCCGATGTCCAGACCGCGCTGAAGTCCGGCGAGGAGTCGGCGTTCGGGGCCGTCTTCGACGAGAAGGAAGGCGACAAGGACGCACCCCAGCTGCTCAGTCCCGGGTACTCAGCGGCGACGTACACGACGCTGAGCGAGGGGACGTATGCGCTGATCTGCTTCATCCCCGCTCCGGACGGCAAGTCGCACTACGAGAAGGGGATGCTGTCCGAGATCAAGGTGACGGCGGCCACGAGCGCCACGGCAGTGCCCCCGACCCCAGCGTTCGAGCTGTCCTTCAAGGACGGGAAGCTCGACGGTCCCGAGACGCTGCCGGCCGGGAAGACCGTCTTCAACGTCACGACCGACGCGAACCACGAGCTGATCGGCGTCGTCGGGCTCGGCGGGAAGACGCCCGATGAGGGTTTGGCGTACATCGAGGCGAAGTTCGAGGGCAAGCCGCCCACGGGTCCGGCACAAGGCGCGGTCGTGCTGCAGCTGCACGACTTCGAGCCCAACGAGCAGATCGTCGTGGAGATGGACCTGCCACCGGGGCCGGTGATGTTCGTCTGCCAGCTGGAGAACGACGGCACGCCCAAGCACACCGAGAAGCTGACCATCACGGTCACCTGATGCGCGGGCGGTACGGCGGGTGCGCCGGCTCGCCGACGTACACCTTCAGCACCTGCCAGTGCTCCGGCTTCTCGTCGTAGAAGTTCGAGTTGGCGAGCAGCAACGAGTCGCCCAGAAAGCGGATCCCGATCGGTACGTCGAACAGGGGAGAGGAGATGCGCTTCGCGGTGCGGTCGGCGAGGTTCACGACCCCGAGCTCGTTGCTTCCAGTGAGGGTGATGTAGACGCGCCCGGACCGCCCGATCACGAGGTCGCTGGCGCCGGCCATCGGCAGCGATCGCGCGTCCGACGTCATCGCGTGCTCGAACTCGTAGACCCTGTCGAGCTGGTCCGGTCCGGGGGATGCGGCCGTGATCGGAAGCCGGAACAGGGCACTCTTGCCGAGCCGGTCCGGTGCGGAGCTGGCGAGAAGCATGACGTAGAGCATTCCGTCCGGCCCGACGCCGATCCCGTTGATTCCCGAGATCGGCATCGAGGCGAACTCGACGGACTTGAACCAGACCTCGGGCATCCCGTTCGGCGGAATCCGCCAGATCCCGCCGAGGCTCGCGTCCGTCACGTAGAGGTTGCCGTTGCGGTCGAAGGCGAGGTCGTGCCACATCGACGCGGGCCAGCCGAGCGTCATGTAGGGCTCCGGGACCATCGCGTAGACCTCGGGCGTCGCCGACCCCGGCGAGAACCGGAGGATGCGGCTGTTCATGTCCACGACGTAGAGCCGGCCGTAGCCGTCCTCGGCCATCCCGTGCAGCCCCATGGTCGGCATCGTCGGGATCGGCAAGGTCGCGATTGGCTCGCCGCCGGAGCGCCGGTACTTGAAGACGGCCTCCGGGCCGGTGTTCGGGTGGAACGGGCGGCCGGCACCGGTCGCGACGTACACGCTGTCCTTCGTCGCGAGCACGCCGTACGGGTGACCCGGCGCCGGCACGGTCGCGAAGACGGTGGTCGTGCCGAACGCGGGCTTGGTGGCTGCCGATGACGACAGCGGTGCGACGAGGATGACGGCGATCGCGGCAGCGACCGCTCGACGCGTTGTCGCGCAGCGCAAGGAGATGACGGGCGGTCGGTGCCTCATTGCGGTCTCCCCCACGACGTGGACATGACGCTCCACCCGGGCGTCGTGAGGCTCATCGCTGCGCGGGGGCACACTCCGTCGGTAGACCCGGAAAATGATGCCCGGAGAGGTGAACGGTCAGCCGCGGCTGCCCACGCGGTACTCGCGGCCTTGGTCGGTCGAGTCTGCGCGGTAGTACGACGGCATCCCGCTCGCGACGTACACGGCGGCGTAGCTGGTGACGAACGGCTCGGACAGCATGGTCCCCGGCCGGTACCGCCGCCCGAGCGGCACCCGGAGGATGAGCGACGAGCCCTCGAGGCGGCCGGTCGCGGGATAGCCCAGCTTGACCTCGTCGCCCGCCTTGCACTGCCAGCCCATCTGCGCCCGGTCCTCACCCGGGTAGAACACCGAGCGCGTGTAGATGACGTCGGTGCGCGCACAGCCGGGCGACCGCCAGCTCACCGCCCAGTAGTGGCCGACGTCGGGGTTGGGTGGCCCCGCCAGCTCGACCCGCATCTGCAGCTCGGCGTTGGCGCCGGTCCCGACGGTCGAGAAGGTCATCGACAAGATGTCGTGCGAGGCCAACACCGCGTCACCCTTGGCGTCCTCCACATGCGGCCGTGGGGCCGCTGCTGCGGTCGATGCGACCGCCACCATCGCCAGCATCGCCGCCGCCACCGCTCGTCGTCGCATGAGGGACCCCCTTGGTCTGGTCTCCCAGTCCTACGCCTCGCGTCGCAGGTTGGCTGTCACGCAGCCGACACTCGCCGCGCCCGGACAGCACGACGGCGTCAGAACTCGCCTTTCGGGGTTCGCGCTGGTGACGCCAGCCGAGCCCGGCGCAGGTAGACGCGGCGCTGCACGAGCATTCGGGCAACGCCGCCGGCCACGATGGCGACGAGGTTCAGCACCAGCTGCAGCACGGCACCGCGGACCTCGCCCCACTGGGAGTAGGCACCCGCGACGCCGATGTTTGCCGCTGCCGGGATGGTCGTCACGGAGATCAGCACCCCGACGAGCGCACCGGACTTCGCTGAGGTCAAGGACAGGATCCCGGCGGTGCCGGCCATGTAGGCAACCAGGAATGAGAAGAGGTCTGGGTTGCTGATGAACAGCGTGAGCGGGTGCTCCGGGAAGACCTGAGGCGCAACTCCCACGGCACGGAAGACCGCCGTCGCGGCGTACACCACGGGGATCACCGCGCCGAAGCCCGCGGCCAGTGCCACCGCTGAGCGCCGAGCAAGGCCGGCCCGCTTCTGCACCAGTGCGACACACAGCGCCGCCAACGGTCCGAACTCGGGCCCGACGACCATCGCCCCCACGATCAAGATCGGCGAGTCGAGCAGGATGCCGATCGCCGCGAGCATTCCCGCGATCAGCATGAACTCCACGAAGTTGACCGACAGCGCGGTCTCCTCGGACGTGCGTGCTTCGACGTCCTCCCACACCACCTGGTCACCGAAGGCCAAGTCGGGCGCCGCTCGCTCCGCCCGATCAGCGGCTGCGGACAGAACGGTGGGTGCCTCCTCGATGGTGATCGAGCCGGACTCAGCCAACCCGAGCGCCGTGAGTTCGGCCACGAGCACGCTGGCCTGCTCCCGGGCCACATCGCACAGGATGAGGTCGCCTGCCGGCTTCGTGGCGGCCCCCCGCAGGTGCACGACACTGCTCACTGCCTCGGATCGCGTCAGGCACGCCACGGCCGGGGCAGCGAGCTCCGGTGGAGCGACGACGCGCAGGTGGATCACGGCTGAACCCTTCGCTGCAGCTCGACGCGGATGGTCTCCGATCAGGACGGGCCACGCGATCTTCTCGCCACCCGCTCACGGCGCGCGAGGGGCCGCTCTGGCCGGAGTGGCAGGTGCCACCACGACAGGGGCGGGAGCGCCAGCCGCTGCGTCGTTGATCTGTGCGGAGAAGTACGTGGAGGGCGTGTCACCCAGGCGGCACCCCGCCGCAGCGGCAGAGTTGTTGTCCATCAGCCGCGTGACACAGCTGGCTTGGGGGCGCGCGGTCGTCAATGGGAGTTCGAGATACTGCCGGGCGGTCCTAGGCTGAGCTCATGTCAGCCCCGCGCGCTAAGACACGCTCTGGCTCACGGCTGGTCAGCGTGGCAGTGCTCGTCACTGCAGCTCTCCGACTGACGCCGTTGCCGGCGCTGGCTCAGTCGGGCGACGTCGAGGTGGCTGACAATGAGTACACGCCTACGGAGATCACGCGTGATGTCGGTGCCACAGTCACCTGGGTTTGGGTTGGCTCCAATCCGCACAACGTAACTTCCAGCGACGGCCGGTTTCCGGCCTCCGGGCCGACGCAAGGCAAGGGGAGCAGGCACAGCGCGCGGTTCACGCAGCCAGGCACCTACTCCTATCTCTGCACCATCCACCCCGCCACGATGCGCGGCACCGTCGTGATTCGACAGCGGCAGCCGTCGCCAGCGGCCCCGTCACCGACTAGAGCCTCGCCGCGTTCCGCACCCTCACCAACGCGCGCGAGCGCTCGGCCGACAGCCACGGCCTCGCCGTCGGGGCTGAACCCGGCGTCAGCCCGACCGGAAACCTCTTCGCGTGAGCCGTCACCAACCAAGGTCGAGGACATCGCTGCCCAGTCCTCGGCGCCAACAGTGTTCACGTCCTCGGTGACTGGGCCGTCACCCAGCAGCGGGCCGCTCGCATCTTTGGACGAGGCACTGCCGAAGAGCAACAGCAGGCTGACGATCGGTCTCGTTCTCCTGGTCGCCGCGATGGGCGTCGGCACCGCTGGCGCACTGCTGCTACGGCGTAGCCGCACCCGGCTGATCTAGTTGTCCTGACCACAGACCGAACCGACGGCGAGCAGGTGGGACGAGTCGGCGCGTTTCGCAGGTCAGCGTTGGTGGCTTGCTCTCCCTCGATCTCGGCGCCGGCTCTCCGATGGAGATGCCCATGGGGAGGCTCGCGAACAGCAGGGCGGCCATCATGAGCATGGCTGAGTACGCCGCCGCCGCCGCCGCCAGGATCACGCGGCTCTGCGCCTCTGAGGGCAGCCGCCGCGGCAGCTGCGAGACGAAGGCGACGAACTACTCGAGCCCCACTCCTGGGCACCTTTTCGGGGTTGTCCGTCAAAGAGGGGTAGCAATACCCTGGCGGGTGCCCCATAGAGCCGTTCGTCCGGGGGGAGCCGTGGACACGCACTCGATGCGACGGTCAGGTCGAACGCTGAGCGCGGCGGTGGGCGCTGTTCTGCTCATCGGCGTGATGCCTGCTCAGGCGGGGCAGGTCAGCAGCCCGGTGACTATCACGTTCTCCTACAACGTAGACGTGCCCTTCGTCGGCAACCGTCCCGAGAGCCAAGTCAGCTGCTCGCTCACGCTGCCCCGGCGTTCGAATGGCATCGACGTCATTCAGGCTGCCGTCGACCAAGACTGCATCAACTCTTTCAGCACCGAACGTGACGACGGGCGCGAGATGCTCCATTGCATTGACCACATGTGCGCGCGCGCGACCAACTCGCCAGGGTTAGTTCCTGACACACGTTGGGATGTGGACTGGACCGGCGAGAAGGGTGTCTTCTCGCGATCGGATTACTCGCGACGAGGTCTCAAGGCGTACTCCGCGTCGGACGGAGACTCGTTCGAGTGCGACCTTTTCCTGGTCAACTAGGGCTCACAACTGCCACTCCAGTGCGCGCCTAGCACTCATCACGAGTACCGCGGGCGAACTTGTCACGGAACCGAACACGGCCGGGAGGACAAGGGCCAACGGGCGCGGCGCCGACGCCTGGCCGAAAGGTAGTCACGGATCTCTGGGAGTTCGGGGAACCGGGGAGGGGAGGTTCCATGAAGACTGGAGTGTTGGTCGTCGCCAGCGCGATGCTCGCAACTTCGATCCCCGCTGTCGGGCACGGTGAAGAGCCGCGCCGTATGCACCACGCCAGGATCCTGGCCTCGGTACCGGCGGGCGACCGCGGCTACATCGAAGGCATTGCGTACGACGGGACAGACGTCTACGCCGGAACGGGATTCGGATCGACGGGAACCGGCGCGCCGCTGACGAATCGCGGGGAGGCTTCGCGGATCTTCTCATGGAACCGCGTGACCGGTGTGCCCACAGGAACGATCGTCCTCGGCGGGGAGGACACCAGCGTCGAGCACGGCATCACCGGAATCAAATTCGATGCCCAGGGCCGGCTCTATGCGCTTTCGAACCAACTCGGGCTGGTCCGTTTCACCCGCAACCGAGACAAGAAGTGGCATCAAGAGAACCTCGTCCAGCTGCCCGATCTCGCTCCTTGTGCGGTGAGCACAGCGCCGTGTTCACCGACCCTGACCGACCGCCGCGGCCTCGGCAACGACCTGACCTGGGGCCCCGACGGGCGTCTGTACATCAGCGATTCGTTCCAGTCGACCATCTGGAAGGTGACCCTCGGTAAGGCCCGGCCCACGATCGAGCCGTGGTTCCAGTCCGCAGCTTTCGATCGGGTGTTCGGCGCGAACGGACTGCGCGTGGGGCCCGGCGGCAGGTTCATGGCCGTGGCGATTACCGGACCCGACACCGCCACCGTCGGTCCGATCGACCGCGCCTCTCGCGTGATCGCCGTGCCCTTCCCTGACCCGTCCGCTGGCAAGGTCACTGATCTGCTCGTGCTGCCGAACGATGCAACCACCGACGGCCTTGCCTACGGAGCAAGGGGGGATCTCTACGTATTGAGCAACAACGCCAACAGGATCTACATCCGACGGTCCAGTGGTGCGGTCGAGGTGGTCACGAACGACGACCTCACCGGCGGCGGGAAGATGGACTTCCCAGCGAGCCTGGCGTTCGATCGCAAGGGTGCGCTACTGATCTGCAACTACGCCTGGTTCGATGGACAGACCCCCCTGGGTAGCCGCTCCGTGATCGATGTGTGGGTGAACGACGTGGGACTTGCGGAGCCTCCGACTGTGCGTGCTCAGCGAGGAAGAACAAAGGGCGCCTCGTTGTAGGCCAGCGCCTCTCTTTGTGGCGATCGGGTGTCCTACTCCCACTCGATGGTGCCGGGAGGCTTGCTGGTGATGTCCAGCGTCACCCGGTTGACCTCGCGGACCTCGTTGGTGATCCGCGTCGAGATCGTCGCGAGCACGTCGTACGGAACGCGCAGATCACGTCGGCCGGCAGCACGACCAGAGCCGCCAGATGTCTCGGTCCGTACCCGCCGAGACAGTCGCCCGCGAGACCGGCTCGGTCCCGCGGGCGTCGTACCGACTAGAAGCTGGCGATCGCGCAGATCGCCCACAGGTGGAAGGTGATGCTGGTCCCAGACGTGTTGTTCGCGGCCGCTCGCCACCCGAAGTGGTGATCCGGGAAGCTCGAATCAAGCGAGCCGCTGCCGCCGAAGATCTGCGCCCCGCCGCTCAGAACCTTCTTGCCCTGGGGACAGTCGACCGTGGTCTGCCCCCAAGTCCCAGCGATGACGATGCTCTTCGACACGATCTCGTACCCGGTCACGCCGGACGCCCCGGCCGGACCCATCTCCCCCTGCGGCCCGGTCGCGCCCTGCGGCCCGGTCGCGCCCTGCGGCCCGGCCGGGCCCTGCGGCCCCGTCGCGCCCTGCGGCCCCGCCGCGCCGTCGATGCCGTCGACGCCGTCAGCTCCTGCTGCGCCGGCGGCGCCGGTTGCACCCGCAGGCCCCTGAGGCCCGGTCCGATTCCAGTTGAGCGACGACTCCCGGGCGGCGCACGCCGTGATCGCCGGGTCGATGACCCGGACCATCCCGGTGCGGTTGTCGTAGCAGGCGTGGATGACACCGTCTGTTCCAGGTATGACGGCCCACGCCACTCCACCCACGACAAGCAGCGCCGCCGCCGCCCCCGCGGTTGTTGTGACCCATGCGCGGCGTCGCGGCAATAGGCGTCCCAACATCTCTTGCCCCCCGATGCGACCCGTGTCCGCAGAGGAATTCCCGGCGGCCGTCGATCGCTCATCCGCGCCAGCGCGGTTCTGACCGGGTCAGACCTCGCGCGCGGGAGCACGGCGCGGTGCGGACTGGCCACGATAGGCACCATTCACGGCGATCGGAAGACCACAGGAGCAGGTGTCCTGCCCCGTGATCGATGTGTGGGTGAACGACGTGGGACTTGCGCAGCTCCCCTCTGCGTGGGGCTCCGAAGATCATTGGTCAGCACGCCGAGCATCCTTGGGGGCCCCAGCTCAAGCGTCCGTTGCCTGGTAGCCAGCTGCATGACGCTCCGCCTATGTTCGCGACATGCCCCGCCGGAGCCGCACGCTCGCACAACGAGTCTCGATCGGGCTCGGCGTGTTCTTTCTGGTGAACGGCATCATCGGGTTGATCATCAACCCGGACTTCGGAACAGGGTCGGAGCTGAGCTCCAAGCAGTTCCTGGTGGACTGGAACGGCTGGCACGCCGTGTCGGCGTTAGCGCTAGCGCCGATAGCGCTCGCGGCGGCTGCCCATCGGCGCTCGGCGATGGTCTTCCTTGCAGGCAACACCATCGGCAACGTGGCCGAGTCGGTGTGGTCGGTGATCGACAGGACGCCGCTCGGACTCTTGTACTTTCCGAACGTCGCGACCGACGTCGCTCTGCACCTCTCGGTTGCGGGGGTGTCGCTTGCCGCGTTCCTCGCCCAGTTGGCCCGCCACCGCGGTCCCGCTCCCCACCCGATCGGTGCCTGAGAAGCAACGACAGATCGTGAGGCGTCAGAACCGAACCACGGATGCCCGCCTTGGCGGCTTACTCCCACTCGATGGTGCCGGGAGGCTTGCTGGTGATGTCCAGCGTCACCCGGTTGACCTCGCGGACCTCGTTGGTGATCCGCGTCGAGATCTTCGCGAGCACGTCGTAGGGCACGCGCGTCCAGTCGGCGGTCATCGCGTCCTCGCTCGAGACCGGGCGGAGCACCACGGGGTGACCGTACGTCCGGCCGTCGCCCTGCACGCCGACGGAGCGAACGTCGGCGAGAAGCACGACCGGGCACTGCCAGATGTCGCGGTCGAGGCCGGCGAGTGACAGCTCCTCCCGCGCGATCGCGTCCGCCTCGCGAAGCACGTCGAGGCGCTCGCGGGTCACCTCGCCGACGATGCGGATCCCGAGGCCGGGGCCGGGGAACGGCTGGCGCCAGACGATCTCCGGCGGCAGCCCGAGCTCCTCGCCGACGCGGCGCACCTCGTCCTTGAACAGCTTGCGCAGTGGTTCCACCAGGGCGAACTGCAGGTCGTCGGGGAGACCGCCCACGTTGTGGTGGCTCTTGATGGTGGCCGTTCCCTCACCGCCGCCGGACTCGACGACGTCCGGGTAGAGCGTGCCCTGCACGAGGAACTCGACGGTGTCGCCGTGGGCCCCCGCGTCGGCGACCACCTCCCGGGCCGCCGCCTCGAACACCCGGATGAACTCCCGTCCGATGGCCTTGCGCTTCGCCTCGGGATCGGCCACGCCGGCGAGCGAGGCGAGGAAGCGCTCCTGCGCGTCGACGACCTTGAGGCGTACGCCGGTCGCCGCGACGTAGTCGCGCTCCACCTGCTCGGCCTCCCCCTTGCGGAGCAGGCCGTGGTCGACGAACACGCAGGTGAGCTGGTCGCCGACGGCGCGGTGGACGAGCGCCGCCGCGACGGCCGAGTCGACGCCGCCGGAGAGGCCGCAGATCACCCGCTTGCCGCCGACCTGGGAGCGGATCGCGTCGACCGCCTCGTCGACGATGTTGACCATGGTCCAGGTGGGGCGGCACTCCGCGACGTCGTACAGGAAGTGCTCGAGAACCTGCTGCCCGTGCTGGCTGTGCAGGACCTCGGGGTGGAACTGCACGCCGGCGAGGCGCCGCGACGAGTTCTCGAAGGCGGCGACCGCAGCGCCCGCCGACGTCGCGGTGACGTCGAAGCCCGCCGGCGCCTCCGCGACGCTGTCGCCGTGCGACATCCACACCGACAGCGACTCGGGTAGACCGCCGAACAGCGCACCGGGCGCCGTCACCGTGAGCGGCGTTCGGCCGAACTCGGCAAGCCCGGTCTTCTCGACGCGTCCACCCAGCGCGAGCGCCATCGCCTGGAACCCGTAGCAGATCCCGAACGCGGGCACGCCGGCGGTGAACAGCTCGGGGTCGACCGCCGGCGCGCCGTCGGCGTACACCGACGAGGGACCGCCCGAGAGGATCAGCGCCTTCGGCCGCTTCGCCAGCATCTCGCTCACCGGCATGGTGTGCGGCACGATCTCGCTGTAGACCTTCGCCTCACGCACCCGCCGGGCGATCAGCTGCGCGTACTGCGCGCCGAAGTCGACCACGAGGACGGTGTCGAAGCCGTCTCCCGGAATGCTCACGCGAAGCCCTTCGGTCGGTCGGGCAGCTCAGCGGGAAGACCGCAAGTCTACGGCGACTTGTGACCGGACCGTGGACATCGCGACCCGCGGTCCCGGCGACAGGGCGGCGAGTTGCGCGGAACAGCGCTCCCCAAGGGTCACGCACGGTCACACTGGCAGCGAAAGCGGTGAGCAGGAGGGACGACCGTGACGACCGAGACGCCGCGACGCTGGATGGGCGTCGGCGGGTTGCACAACCAGACCCTCGTCGTCCTGGTGGTGGCCTGAGTGCCGACCCGAGGGGATTGGACGACCCTGCAGCTCGCCGAGTACCTCGAGGCGCTGGCCGGCTGTCCCGAGGTCGTCGTGGCGCTGAGCTGCGCGGTCGAGCGCGCGGCGGAGTCCCTCGACGCCCAGCTCGCGGCTGTGGTCGACCACGACCGCCTGCTGGCGAGCGTGGGGTTCGCCGCAGAGTCGCAGACGAGCGCCGACCTGACCGCGGCCGCCCTCGCCGGGACGTCCGCAGTCCTCGACCTGCCGTCGGTCGGCACGTGCCACGTCGTATCGGTGCCACTGGAGGACTCCGGTCCGACGCGGCTGGTCGTCGCCCGGCGCGCCGACGAGCCGTTCGACGCAGTCGAGGTTGCGATGCTGCGCGCCATGGCCCGAGTGCTGAGCCAGTCGCTGCGCTTCCTTCGCACCCTCGAGGCCGAGCGCACGATGCGCGCGGAGTCCGATCGCCAGACCGCCGAGAAGGAGGTCCTGCTCGCCTCGCTCACGGAGCGCCAACGACTGCTGGAGCGCCTCGCCCGGATCCAGCGGTCGATCTCCCACGGCACGCCGCTGCAGGAGGTGTTCGACGCCATCACCAGCGGCGCGCGGGACCTGCTCGGTGAGGAGGTCGTCGGCCTGCGCCTGATCGACCCGGACGACCGTGGCTCGTTCGTGCTCGCGTCGCTCTGCGGGCTCGACGACTCGCTGCGGGAAGCGCTGCAGCGGGGGCCGGTCGGTCAGGGTGCCGGTGGCCGAGCGATCACTGAGAACCGCCTCATTACCGTCTACGACTACGCCGACCAGAGCGACGGCATCCCCGAGCTGCGCGCGACCGGCCTCGTCGCGGCGATGGCTGCACCGGTGCACGAGCGCGGTGAAGTCGCCGGCAGCCTGGTCGTGGCGAGCTACCGTCCCGGCCGCCGGTTCACCGTGAGCGAAGAAGAAGCGCTGCTCACGTTCGCCGAGCACGCGAGCCTCGCTCTCACCGACGCGCGGCACGCCGAGTCGATGCGAGAGGCGCACCGGGCCAAGGAGCTCTTCCTCGCGATGGTGTCGCACGAGCTCAAGACCCCGCTCACCGTGATCATGGGGATTCTGCGCACGCTGCAGACCCACGGCCGGGCGGTAGAACCCGATATGCAGGAGCAGCTGCTGGGGACCGCGTTCACCCGCGGTCGCGAGCTGGAGCGGCTCATTGACCGGCTGCTGCGCGGCGCGCGCGCCGAGCTCGCCGGGGTCCGGCGAGTTGCGGCGCTCGCCGACCTGATCGCGGCCGGCGTCGCAGGGTTCGAACAGCTGCGCCAGATCGAGGTCGTCGGCGGCCCGTCCGTGAAGGTCGACGTGGACACCGCGGCGTTCCAGGACGTCATCGGGATCCTCGTGGAGAACGCGGTGTCGCACTCCCCCGCCGACACCTCCGTCATCGTGTGCGGCTCGGCCACCGGACCTGACGTACGCGTGTCGGTGACCAACACCGGATCCCTGCCCAAGGACACCGACCCGGCAATGCTGTTCCAGCCCTTCCGTCGTGGCGACGACCCACCCTCGGCGGGCGTCGGGCTGGGACTGCACATCGCGGCGCGCCAGGCGGAGTCGATCGGCGGCCGCATCGATGCGGAGTCGTCGGACGGCTACGTGGTGTTCACCCTCGTCGTGCCCGCGGCCGTCGTACCGGAGTTCGACGGCACCGGGCCCGAGCGGCGCGACACGGTCGGCGCGCCATCGGCGTCTCTTGACTGAGGACTGCGTCATCGCGGCGGCGGCGTTCGTCGGCGCGTGGCGGTGGCTGGCGACGAGGCTGCCCGCCGGGACGCTCGCGGAGCACGACGGGCTGCTCGTCGCCACGTCGGGGCTCGCGGATCGCACCCTGAACCCGGCATTCGCGGTCTCCTCTTCGAGAGACCCCGCCGGCGCGGTGCGCTGGTCGGCAGCAGTACGCGCCACCCTGCCGGCACCGACCACCGGCATCGACCTGCCGGAGTCGCGCTACCCCGATCTGGAGCGAGCTCTCGCAGACCTCGGGTACGTCGAGCGGGCCCGCCGCCCGGGGATGCTGATCGAGTCGGACTCGCTCACCGAGGCCGAGTGCGACGGGCCGCTCGTCGTACGTCGCGTGACCTCGACCGCCGACTGGGTGGCGTACGTCGAGCTGCAAGCCGAGACCTTCGGCATGACGCCCGAGGTTGCGCGCGGCTTCCCGACCTACGAGGCCATCACGGGCACGGCCGACGTCACCCTGCTCGTCGGTGCGCACGAAGGGACCGTGGTGTCCGCGGCGTCGGTGTTCATGACGGGGACCGTCGCGGCGCTCTACGGCGTCGCGACCGCGCCGGCGAGCCGCGGTCGCGGGTTCGGGACGGCGATCACCGCGCACGCCGTCCGCGACGCCGCTGGGCTCGGCGCGGCGTTCGTCGCCCTCCAGGCGACGTCGGACGGCTACTCGATGTACCGGCGGCTGGGATTCCGCGACGTCGGCGACTGGGTCGTCCACGTCGACCCGGCGGTCGAATAGCGGACGCGGAACGCGCCAGTCGTGCGCCTTCCGTGTGGGTCTAGGCCTCGATCTCGCGGGCGACGGCGTGCAGGACCTCGGCGATCTTCTTCGCCGACTTGCGGTCGGGGTGCTTGCCGCGGCGGTAGTCGCGCTGCACGGTGTCGAGCAGCTTGATCATGTCCTCGATCATGCCGTGCAGCTCCTCGGGCTCGCGGCGGGTAGCCGCCGCTGCCGCTCCGGCGAGCGTCGGAGCCGCCTCGAGGATGCGCACCGAGAGCGCCTGCTCCCCGCGCTTGCCCTCCGCGACACCGAACTCGACGCGCTGTCCGGGGGTGAGCGCCTCGACACCCGAGGGCAGCGCCGAGGTATGCACGAAGACGTCGCCGCCGTCGTCGCGAGACAGGAAGCCGAAGCCCTTCTCGACGTCGAACCACTTGACCTTGCCGGTGGGCACGCCGGACCTCTCTGCCTTCGAGCACGTCGGGTTGCGCGGCACCCGTGGGCCGGGTGCGCGGGCAAAGGCTAGCCCCTCAGTCGGCACACCTGTCGAATCGATTGGGACAATCAGGTTCAGCGGCCCGGGCTCCGGGCCGACGACTACCGCACGCGAGCACCGGATCGCTGCCGCCGAGGAGGCTGAGATGTCCGCGCAGCCGCCGTACGACGCTCCGGCTGATCGGCCGAGCCGGTCGCGGTCCGGACTGGTGATCGGCGCGATCGCGACCGCCGTCGCCGTCACCGCGGGGGTCGGTGCCTACGCCGCGATGCAGCTGCGCGGCGGCGGGCGCCAGCCCGAGACGGTCGCGCCCGCCACGGCGTTCGCGTTCGCCAAGGTCGACCTCGACCCGTCAGCCAGGCAGAAGCTCGTGGTTCGCGAGCTCATGCGGAAGTTCCCGGACGCGCCGCAGGGCGAGCTCGACGAGGTCTTCGACGAGTTCCTGCGCACGGCGCTGCAGGGCGATGATGACGTCGACTTCGACCGCGACGTCGATCCGTGGCTCGGGGACCGGATCGGAGTCGCCGGGTTCACCGGGCCGTCAGGACGCCCGAGCGTCCTCGGCATCATTCGGTCGAAGGACGACGGCGCCGCCGTGCCGGCGTTGCAGCGGCTCGCCGCCGCCGACGACAGCGCTGCGGCGTACCTGCTCCGCGACGGCTACGTCCTCGTCGGACCCGACCAGGCCTCGCTCGACTTCGCGGTCGCCGGCATCGCCGACGGCACGCTCGCCGACCACGACGAGTACGCCGACGACGTCGCCGCGCTCGACGGCGACCAGATCGTCACCGCGTGGGCCGACCTCACGAAGGCGTACGAAGCGGCGGCCGAGGATCTCGGCGCCGACCCCGAGGACGTGCCGGAGATCCTCGCGGACCGGCTGACCGGGCGCTTCGCGCTCGGGGTCCACGCGGAGCGCGACTACATCGAGATGGAGGGCGTGACCACCGGCGTCGACACCGGCTCGCTCACCGGGTCGCCGGCGACCCTGCTCGCCGACCTGCCGGGCTCGACGGTCGCCGCGGTCTCCGCCGTCGACGTCGGCAGGCAGCTCGAGGAGTCGCTGGATGCCTTCGGCGCGTTTCCCGGGCTCCCCACGCGCGCCGACCTCACCGCGTCGGTGCAGGAGAGCTTCGGGCTCGACCTGTCGGCGGACCTGCTGCCGCTGCTGGGCGACCAGACGGTGCTCTCACTCGGCGACGTCCCCGACTTCGAGAGCGACGAGGCGCCGGACGTCGCGCTGCTCTCGCTCGTCGCGGACCCGGCCCGCGCGGGCAAGGTGGCCAGCAAGATCCAGGACCTCGCCACCCAGCAGGGCGCGCCGCTGCGCGCGCGAGTCGTCGGCAACACCTTCCTCGTCGCGACGGGCGACAGCTACCTCGACGCGCTGAGCGCGGGCGGGTCGAGGCTGGCGGAGCGGCCGCGCTTCCGCCGGGCGGTCGGCGACCTCGACGACGAGGTCGCCTTCGTCGCCTACGCCGACCTGCGCGAGCTGCTGACCCTCGCGAAGGACAGCGACAGGTACGACGACCTGCGGGCGATCGCCGCGGTCGGCGTACGCGCGGGGGTTCGAGACGGTCGCGGCTACCTGCGGGTGCGGGTCGTCGTGGAGTAGGCGTTTCGTCGCGCCCCGCCGGGTAGGTGTCCCCTCGACCGACCCGACCGTGAGGAGAACGCATGTCCGAGTCCGACTTCCGGGACCCCGCCGCGCAGGCCGAGGCCGAGGACTCGCGCGCCCGGGACGAGTCCGTCACTACCGCTGACGCGGGATCCGTGGACGACGTCGAGGGCATGGCGGCCGCCGACGGCCTGACCTCGTCGCCTGAGGTTGCCGAGCACTACCGCGAGATGACCGAGACCGGCGCGAACATCCGCGGCGAGGGCGAGCTGCCCTAGCTCGCCCTCGTATCCGCACTTCACCGATCCAGTCCACCTCGAATGGCCGCTCAGAGCCTTCCGGAGGTGGACTGGCTCGGTGAAGTGGCGGAGAACGGCATACGGTGCGGCGGACGCAGCCTGCGGAACGGCGACGCTCGTGGACGAGTCCGGCGAGACGCGGACCGCGCCTGCCTGTGCAGTGTCGAAGGCCACCGCGGCCTCCCGAAGGCGCTGCGCCGCCGGCGCTAGTCGAGGTCGGCGACCTGGACGCCGCGGCTGATCAGGAACTCGCGTCCGTCGACCAGCGCTCCCGCCTCGCCGTGCACCTCGACGATCACCCAGCCGACATCGTCCTCGACGTTCGCGCGCCGCACGTTGGTGACGACGTCGTGCTGCGTCGCGAGCTCCCAGAGCACCGGCTCGCTGACGAGTGCCTCCGGGTAGCTGAGGTGCCACCGCGCTGTCGCCATCAGCGCCACCGCTCCGGATCCGGCAGCAGGGCGTTGAGCGAGCCCGACCGGAAGCCCTGAGGGTCGACCTCTGCGCTGGCGAATCCCGCCGCGACGAGCTCGGCGCAGACCTCGTCGGCGCGCTCGGCGAGCTGCGGGACGAGGGCCGCGTCAACCTCGAGACGGGCCGTGTCCCCGAGGTCGCGAACCCGCAGATCCCGCACGGTGTACCCGTTGCGCAGCAGCCACTCGCGCGCCGCGGTCTCGGCGCGCTCCACGCGCAACAGCCGGCTCGGCGAGATCTCGATGCCGTACGCGACCCGGCTCGACAGGCAGGCAGCGGCCGGCTTGTCCCACGTCGGGAGCCCCCACGCCCGCGACGCCGCGCGAACGTCGGCCTTCGTGAGGCCGGCGTCCAGCAGCGGCGTCCGCGCGCCGCGCTCGGCGGCCGCACTGATGCCCGGCCGGAACCCCGCGACCACGTCGTCGGCGTTCGTCCCCGTCGCGACCGTGGCGATGCCGAGCGCGTCGGCGAGGGGCCGCAGCGTGTCGAGCAGCTCCGCCTTGCAGTGGAAGCAGCGGTCCCCGTCGTTCGCGCGGTAGCCCGGCCGGGCCATCTCGTCCGTGCGCGGCAGCTCGTGCCGCACGCCGAGCGACACGGCGAACGAGGCTGCCTGCGCGAGTTCCACCGAGGGCAGGCTCGGCGACACCGCGGTCGCGGCGACGACCCGATCGACCGGTATCGCCCGGACCGCGGCGGCGAGCAGGAACGCCGAGTCGGCGCCGCCGCTGAACGCCACGACGACGCCGTCGTACGACGTCAGCTCCGCGGCGAGGTCGGCGAGCTTGCCGGCGAGATCCACATCCGCATCCTCGCTCCCGACGCGGCTCTTGACGAGTCGACACCGGTAACCCTACAGTTACGGTAACCCATGAGTTACGAATCGGTTCTCGACGCGCTCGGCGACGGCACTCGCCGCCGCCTGGTCGAGCAGCTGCGCGGAGGCCCGCGGTCGGTGACCGAGCTGGCCGCGGCGTTCCCGGTGAGCCGTCCCGCGATCTCCAAGCACCTGCGGGTGCTCAGCGAATGCGGTCTGGTGACCCATGAGACATCAGGGACCCGCAACCTCTACCGGCTCGACCCGCGCGGCCTCGCCGAGCTGCGGCGCTGGACCGAGCAGTTCTGGGACGACGTGCTCGGCAGCTTCGCCGACCACGTGGCCGACACACGTCCGACGGCGAGAAGGAGACCCCGATGACCGCGATCGCACCGGTCCGGCGCAGCGTGACCGTCGTATCCGACCCGGGGACCGCGTTCCGGGTCTTCACCGAGGAGATGGCCGCGTGGTGGCCGCTGCTCACGCACTCGGTCGGCGGCGCGGATGCCGTCGGCGTCACCGTGGAGCCGCGGGTGGGCGGCCGGGTGGTCGAGCGGCTGCGGTCCGGTGCGGAGGAGACCTGGGGCACGGTCACCGAGTGGTCACCGCCGACCCGGCTCGGGCTGACCTGGCATCCCGGCCGCGCGCCGAGCGAGGAGACCCGCGTCGTCGTCACCTTCAGCGCGGTGGGCGCCGAGACACTCGTCGAGCTCGAGCACACCGGGTGGGAGAGCCGAGCCGACGGCGCCGCGATCCAGCGCAACTACGACGAGGGATGGGTGCTGGTCCTCGGCGCGTTCGCAACGCGAGCGGGAGCAGCCGGCTGACCCTCCCCGCGGATGGCGCCGCAGTACCACGCCGGGAACTCGGCCAGCGAGTCGAGGACGACGGTGCCGGCGAAGCGCGACAGCTGGTCCCGCGTGCATGGCCCGGTCGCCACGGCGACGGCGACCGCGCCGGCCTCTCGCGCCGCGAGCACGTCGCTCTCGTGGTCGCCGACGTAGCACCACGCACCGAGGGTGCGCAGGGTCTCAGCCTTCTGCGGTCCCCAGCGCCAGCCGACGACGCCGTCGACCACGATGCCGAGGTGATCGAGCGTCAGCCGGGCGGTGGTCTCCCACTTCGCGGTGATGACGACGGCGCGCGATCCGGCCGTGCGCACCGCGTCGACGGCGCCAGCGGCGCCCGGCAGAGCGGTCGTCACGGGCACCGCGTGCTCCGAATAGAGCGCTCTGTAGCGGTCGGCCACCCGGGGTACGTCGGTCGCCGAGAACCAGTTCGCGAGCTCGACCTCGAGCGGCGGGCCGAGCCGCGATGCGACCAGACGCGCGTCGATGTCGCGGCCGGTCTCCGCGGAGAGCAGCTCCATGCAGGCGATCACGCCGGGGCGTGGGTCGATGAGCGTGAGGTCGAGGTCGAACCCGACCACGCCCCCAGCGGCGGCCGCACGCCCCGTGCTTCGTTGCGGCAGCCGACGAGGCGCGCCGGTCACCGGTGCTGCATGGCGTCCATCAGGATGCCGATCGCGATCGCCATCCGGAAGTCGAGCCGCTGGTCCTGGATCTCCATGATGTAGCGGTCACGCCAGCCCCACACCCGGGTGTGCGTGAACACCGGTGACCCACCACCCACGGCGTCGAAGTGGAAGACCCACGGCACCGGGATGTTGTTGGCGTACGGGATCAGCCCCCACACCCGCCGCAGCAACGCGATCGGCAGGCTGCGCTCGGTGATCGTCACCGTCGGCAGGCCGGGCTGCTCGAGCTGCCAAGTGGACCGCAGGACCGACGCGGCCCCCTTCTTGCGCACCGTCCCGACGTGCTCGCCGGTGCCGGGGTCGGTGACCGTCATCGCCGAGCGGATGTCGATCCGGCGGTCCGCCTTGATGCTGAGCACGGCGCGCGTCGCGGCTTCGTCGGAGTAGACGGTGAACGCTTCCTTGAGCGCCATCCGCTTCTGCTTGACGAACGCGACCAGCTGACCGGGACTGCCGTTGTCGTCCCAGAACACGCGGTAGACGTTCTGGAACGGCGTGATCTTCTGCAGGATGTGCAGCCGCGGCGGGACCGCCGGCCGCGCGGTGGGCTCCTCGAGTGCACCCGCCGGAGCGCTCGCCGGAGTCGGCGCGAAGTACGAGTCGTCGATCGGCACCGGTGTGGACACGGCAGCACCCGCCTCCCCCGACGAGACCTGCTCGGTCCACGACGTGCCGTCCCAGTAGCGCTTCGCGTGCTGCCCGGACGGGTCGTCGTACCAGCCGGCGGGTGGGCCCTCAGCGCTCTGCGTCATGCCGGCCAGCGTGCCATATGCCGGTACGGCGGTCCGCCGGTACGACGGAGGGCGGCCCCGCCGAAGCGGGGCCGCCCTGTCGTCGAGCCGTTCGAGCGTCGGACTAGAAGTCCATGTCCCCCATGCCGCCGCCGCCACCCGCGCCGGCCGGAGCGGCCTTCTCGGGCTTGTCGGCGATGACGCACTCGGTGGTGAGGAACAGCGCGGCGATGGACGCCGCGTTCTGCAGCGCGGAGCGGGTGACCTTGGCCGGGTCGATGATGCCGGCCTTGATCATGTCGACGTACTCGCCGTTGGACGCGTCGAGACCGAACCCGGTCTTGAGGCCACGGACCTTCTCCGCCACGACGCCGCCCTCGAGCCCGGCGTTGATCGCGATCTGCTTGAGCGGAGCCTCGAGCGCGAGGCGCACGATGTTCGCGCCGGTCGCCTCGTCACCCTCGAGGTCGAGCTTCTCGAACGCCGTGGTCGACGCCTGGATCAGCGCCACGCCACCGCCGGCGACGATGCCCTCCTCGACGGCCGCCTTCGCGTTGCGAACGGCGTCCTCGATGCGGTGCTTGCGCTCCTTGAGCTCGACCTCGGTGGCCGCGCCCGCCTTGATGACGGCGACGCCGCCGGCCAGCTTGGCGAGGCGCTCCTGGAGCTTCTCGCGGTCGTAGTCGGAGTCGCTCTTCTCGATCTCGGCCTTGATCTGGTTCACGCGGCCGGAGATCTGCTCCGCGTCACCGGCGCCCTCGACGATCGTCGTCTCGTCCTTGGTGATGACGATCTTGCGGGCGCGGCCGAGCAGGTCGAGGGTCGCGTTCTCGAGCTTGAGGCCGACCTCCTCGCTGACGACCTGGCCGCCGGTGAGGATCGCGATGTCCTGCAGCATGGCCTTGCGGCGGTCGCCGAAGCCCGGCGCCTTGACGGCGGCCGAGCGGAACGTGCCGCGGATCTTGTTGACGACCAGGGTCGCGAGCGCCTCGCCCTCGACGTCCTCGGAGAGGATGACCAGCGGCTTGCCGCCCTGCATGACCTTCTCGAGGACGGGCAGGAGATCCTTCACCGCGCTGATCTTGCCGTTGACGATGAGCAGGTAGGGGTCCTCGAGGACGGCCTCCATGCGCTCGCTGTCGGTGACGAAGTACGGCGAGATGTAGCCCTTGTCGAAGCGCATGCCCTCGACGAGCTCGAGCTCGAGGCCGAAGGTGTTGCTCTCCTCGACGGTGATGACGCCTTCCTTGCCGACCTTGTCCATCGCCTCGGCGATCATGTCGCCGATCGTGGAGTCGCCCGCGGAGATGCTCGCGGTGGAGGCGATCTGCTCCTTGGTCTCGACGTCCTTGCTCATGTTGCCGATCGCGTCGACGACGCTCTCGACGGCCGCCTCGATGCCCCGCTTGAGGCTCATCGGGTTGGCACCGGCGGCGACGTTGCGCAGACCCTCGCGGACGAGCGCCTGGGCGAGCACGGTCGCGGTGGTCGTGCCGTCACCAGCGACGTCGTCGGTCTTCTTGGCGACCTCCTTGACGAGCTCGGCGCCGATCTTCTCGTACGGGTCCTCGAGCTCGATCTCCTTGGCGATGCTCACACCATCGTTGGTGATGGTGGGCGCGCCCCACTTCTTCTCGAGAACGACGTTGCGGCCCTTCGGGCCGAGCGTCACCTTGACGGCGTCGGCGAGCTGGTTCATGCCCCGCTCGAGCCCGCGCCGAGCCTCCTCCTGGAAGCTGATGATCTTGGCCATGCTGGTGGTCCTCCCGGACTGGCTATGAGTGCCGTGTCGACCGGGCCGACGCCCGCGACGGACGGCCCACGCCGCACCGCGGTGGTCCGCGGACGCCGGCGGGCCTCGTCGCCCGATCTGGCACTCACGGACGGCGAGTGCCAACCACAGGTTTAGCACTCTCCCTCGTCGAGTGCAAGGCGTGGCTGGCGGGACCGGCGACGCTCAGCCGCCCGCCACGGCCGGGATGATGGAGACGGTCGCCCCGTCCGGCACCGGGGTCGCGAGCCCGTCGAGGTAGCGGACGTCCTCGTCGCCGACGTAGACGTTGACGAACCGCCGGAGGGCACCGGTCTCGTCGAGCACGCGGTCCCCGGCGCCCGGATGGGCCGCCTGCAGCGCCTGGATCACCTCGGCCAGCAAGCCGGGCGCGACGGTGACCTCGGCCGCGCCGCCGGTGAGCGACCGCATGGGGGTCGGGATCCGGACGGTGACGCTCATGACAGGGATCCTCCGGGTACGTGGTCGGCGGCGCCCGAGGCGCGGAACGCCTCCAGGCTCGGCGAGATGGTGTGGGTCGGCTGCGCCACGGCGGCAACCGCGTCGAGCGTCTTGAGCCCGTCGCCGGTGTTGAGCAGCACGGTGGGCAGGTCCGGGCGCAGCGCGCCGCTGGCCAGCAGCCGGCGCAGCGTCGCCACGGTCACCCCGCCGGCGGTCTCTGCGAACACGCCCTCGGTCTCGGCGAGGAGCCGGATCCCGGCGACGATCTCGTCGTCGCTGACGTCCTCGACCGCACCCCCGGTGCGCCGCGCCACGTCCAGCGCGTAGGGGCCGTCGGCCGGGTTGCCGATCGCGAGCGACTTGGCGATCGTCGCCGGCTTCACCGGGCGGACCACGTCCCGGCCGGTCTTCCACGCGATCGACACCGGCGCGCACCCGGTCGCCTGCGCGCCGAAGATCGCGTAAGGCGAGTCGGCGACGAGCCCCAGTGCGACGAGCTCGCGGAAGGCCTTGTCGACCTTCGTCATCAACGACCCGCTGGCGACTGGGGTGACGACCTGCGCCGGCAGCCGCCAGCCCAGCTGCTCGGCGATCTCGTAGCCGACCGTCTTCGAGCCCTCCGCGTAGAAGGCCCGCAGGTTCACGTTGACGAACCCCCACGGCAGCTCGCCGGCGACCTCGGCGCAGAGCCGGTTGACGTCGTCGTACGAGCCGGTGACCGCAACCAGGGTCTGGCCGTAGATCCCGGTCGCGACGACCTTGCCGGCCTCGAGGTCGGCGGGGATGAACACGACGGCGCGCAGCCCGGCGCGCGCGGCGTGCGCGGCGACGGAGTTGGCGAGGTTGCCCGTGGACGCGCACGCCGCGGTCGTGAAGCCGAGCTCGACGGCCTTCGACAGCGCGACGGAGACGACGCGGTCCTTGAAGCTGTGCGTGGGGTTCGCGCTGTCGTCCTTGACCCACAGCTCGGTCATGCCGAGCGCGCCACCGAGGTTGCGGGCGCGGACGAGGCGGGTCATCCCGGCGCCGAGGTCGACGCGGGTGGCCGGGTCGTGCCCGGAGGGCAGCAGGTCGGCGTACCGCCACATGGTGTGCGGTCCGGCCTCGATGGTCGCCCGCGTCACCCGCCTCGCCCACAGCGTGTGGTCGTAGGCCACCTCGAGCGGGCCGAAGCAGAGCTCGCAGACGTGCGCGGCGGCGACGGGGTAGTCGCGGCGGCACTCGCGGCACTGCAGCCCGAGGACGGCAGAGCCCGGGGGCCGGGTGCAGGGCAGGACGGCGGTCACGTGCGTTGGCCTCTCGCTCATCTTCCCCCGGCGGTGAGCCGGGGCCGGAGTTGGCACCTGTCGCGGCGGCGGCTGTCGGGCAGCGCTTTCCGCGGTGGTTGCCGGGACGTCGTCGGGCCGTTCCCTCAGTCCCTCGTGATGAGTTGCGTATGCAGTTGTGGGTCGTCAGTCTCGGCAGTCGGGGCAGGTCGGTCAAACGCGATCAGGAGGACGACCGTGTCGCAGGCGGCGGCCGAGTGGCTCGCGCGCCGCACGCACCACTGGTCGCGGTACGCCGACCTCGACGCGCTCGTCGCCGCGAAGGGCGCGACCACGGTGACGGTCGTCCTTCCCGCGCGGGACGAGGCGGGGACGGTCGGCGCGATCGTGCGCTGCGTCCGCGAGACGCTGATGACCTCCGCCGTACCGCTGGTCGACGAGCTCGTCGTGCTGGACCACGCCTCGACCGACGGGACCGGTGAGATCGCGGCGGCGGAAGGGGCGCGGGTCGTCCGCTCGGCCGACGTGCTGCCGGCGTACGGCGACCGGCCGGGCAAGGGCGAGGTGCTCTGGAAGTCGCTCGCCGCCACCACCGGAGATGTGGTCGCCTGGGTCGACGCGGACATCGAGAACATCGACCCGTCGTTCGTGTTCGGCATCCTCGGCCCCCTGCTGACGGACAGCTCGGTGTCGTTCGTCAAGGGGTTCTACGAGCGCCCCTTCGCCGAGCGGGACCGCCTGCGCCCCACCGGCGGCGGCCGGGTCACCGAGCTGGTCGCCCGGCCGTGGCTCAACATGTTCTGGCCGGACCTCGGCGGCCTCATCCAGCCGCTCGCCGGCGAGCAGGCCGGCCGCCGGTCGGTGCTCGAGCGGCTGCCGTTCGTCTCGGGCTACGGCGTCGAGATCGGGCTGCTCATCGACGTGTACGACGCCGTCGGGCTCGACGCGATCGCGCAGGTCGACCTCGAGCGACGGGTGCACCGCAACCAGTCCGTCGAGAAGCTCGGTCGGATGGCGTTCGTCATCCAGCAGTCGCTCATGTCGCGGCTCCAGCGGGAGGGCCGGCTCGCGCTCACCGACGTGCCCGTGCCGCGCATCGCGCAGTTCCGCAACCGGCGCGGGGAGTACCTCGCGGTGACGCACGAGCTGCCGGTGGACGAGCGTCCGCCGCTGGTCGACGTCGCCGAGTACGTCGCGGCCCGGGGCGCGTCGCGATGACGGTCCGCATCGTCTACACCGACCTCGACGGCACCATGGTCGGCTGGCGCGGCAGCTTCTTCGCCGGACCCGACCCGCAGCCGACCCTCGTCCCGGCCGAGGCCCTCGTCGAGCTGCACCGCGGCGGCGTACCCCTGGTCCTCGTCAGCGGGCGTACCCGGCCGCAGCTCCTGGAGGCGGCCGCCCTGCTCGGGGCCGACGGCTTCATCGGCGAGCTCGGCGCGGTCCTCGGCTGGGACCGCGGGCGAGGTGGCGAGGTGCTCCGCGGCGAGATGCCCGACCAGCTGCCGGGTACGCCGGTCGAGGCGATGGACGGTGCCGACCTGGCCGAGCGGCTCTTCGCGGCGTTCCCGGGTCGCCTCGAGTGGCACGCGCCATGGCACGTCGGGCACGAGGCGGACTTGATGCTCCGCGGCAACGTCGCGACCGTCGAGGTGCACGACTGGCTGGACGCGGCCGGGTTCGGCTGGCTGCGGATCCACGACAACGGAGTGCTGCCGCGCCGGGAGATGCCGTCGACGGCCGAGCCGGTTCACGTCTACCACCTGCTCCCCGACGGCATCGACAAGGGCGTCGCGGTGGCGCGGGACCTCGACCGCCGTGGCATCCCCGCGGCCGACGCGGTCGCGATCGGCGACTCGACGAGCGACCTGGCGATGGCGCCGTACGTCGGCCGGTTCTTCCTCGTCGCGAACGGCGCGCAGTCGCCGGCGACCCGCGCGGCCGCCGAGGCGCTCGGCAACGTCACCGTGACCGCGGGCTCGTTCGGGCTGGGCTGGGCCGAGGCCGTGCTGGCGGTGCTGTCCGAGCAGGCGTAGCGCGGTCGGCGGGTCTCCCAGGTGCGGCGTGGCTGCGGCAGCGGTCGGCACACCGACGACGCCGCCGCTATCTCCCAGGCTCCCGCAGCATGTCGACGGCGACCTCGCCGAGGACCTCGTCGAAGTCCTCGGCCACCGCGTCGCGCATCAGCCGCTGACCTTCCCGCTCCAGGTGCTCACAGGCGTCCCGGGTCGCCGCGTCCGGCCACCGGGCGTACGCAAGCCAGGTCCCGTCGTGACACCTGTGCAGGCGGGACCCGTAGCTCCCGCAGGTCTCGTGGATGGCAGCCGTCACGCGGGTCCAGCCTTCGACGAACTGGTCCTCCATGCCCGGCTCGAGACGCCAGCGGTAGATCGCGATGAACATCCGACTCCGCTCCTCAGGCGGGCTTCGTGGCGCGGAGGCAGACCTTGCTGTCGGTGTAGGCCAGGACGGTCCCGTCGGCGGACTGCTCGACGGCGTACGCCGACCGAGCGTCAGGCGGCGCGTCCTGGAACCGCCGCCGGACCTCCACCGCAGCCTCACCGGCGCAGCCGGACCGCGCGAGCCACGGCTCAAGCTCGTGGCGCTTGCGGGTCAGCCGCGACTCGACGACCTGCAGCCGCGCACCGGCGAGCACCGCCCGCCAGCGAGACGGAGCCCAGGACCGACCGTGCGACGGGTCGCGCAGCCGCTCCACGTCGTCGAGCCAGCGGGCGAGGTCGTCGTCCTCCGGCACCGTCGAGTCGACGAGCAGGAGCATGCCGCCCGGCGTCAGGACGCGTGCCACCTCGTCGACGAAACGCGCGATGTCGCCGAAGTGGTGCGGCGCGATCCGGCAGGCGACCAGCGCCATCGAGTGGGTGCGGATCGGCAGCCGCTCGGCGGCTCCGGCCACCCAGCCGAGCGCCGGGCGCTCGGTCGTGCTGCGGGCCGCCGCTACCGACTCCGGCGTCAGGTCGGTCGCGACGACCTGGTGTCCCGCGTCGAGCAGTGCGCGGGTGGAGAAGCCGCCGCCGCACGCCACGTCCAGCGCGAGCCCGGGTACGACGGACGCGGCGCGGCCGGCCAGCCAGGCCAGGTCCTCGCCGCCGGCATGGCTGGCGCTGACGGCGTACTCGTCGGCCACCCGGGCGTACTGGGCCCGGTTGCGCTCGTGCGCCCCGGCCAGGTCGTCGCTCACCCGGGCATCATCCCGCGCGTCGCTGCCGGTTGCCGCGCGAGCGGCCCCCCGGGAAGCGGTGCCGCTCACTCCGGTCCTGACCGGACTGCGGGGCACCGCCCGCGGGGGCGACGGGAAGCGGTGCCGCTCACTCCGGTCCTGACCGGACTGGGGGGCACCGCCCGCGGGGGCACCGGGAGGGAGGTCAGGCGGGGAACTCGCGAGTGACCACGACGGTGAGCCCGCGGCCGGGGAGGTCGGCGGGCCGAGGAGCGGCGGCGCGCACCTCGGGGAACTGCCGGCGGAGCAGCGCCGCCGCGTCCTCCCCGCCCGGCTCGTAGAACACCGTGGTCTCGACGACGGTGCGGCGGGTGTTCCCGACCTCGGCGATCCGCCAGCCGCCGGCCCGGAACCGGTCGGCGGCACGCTGCGCGAGCTTGGGCCGGCGGGAGTGGTTGAGCACGGTGAGCGGCGGCCGCTCCTCGACGCCCGGGGACGCGGCAGGGGCGGGTGATGGGGTAGCCGGCGAGGCGCCGACCGGGGCGGTCGCGCCCGGGCTCGCGCTGGCGGCGTCGGGTGCTGCTGCTGCCGTCGGCGCGGACGTCCGGACCGACGGGGCGGCGACCACCGGCCCCTGACCGGGCGGGCGCGGCGGCGCCGACCCGCCGAATGCCAGGTTCAGGCCGAGGATCGCGCCGGCCACAAGAGAGATCGCGGCCACGGCACCGACGAGGTCACGAGCCAGCCCTGCCCGCCAGGTCGGCGTCGAGACCGCGGCACGGTGCGCCGCCTCGCGAGCGGCGCGCCTGATCAGCCTTCGAGCCCGAGTCGGCGGGCCTGCCGCGTCCGCTGACGGGTCGCCCGGAGCCGACGCAGCCGCTTCACGAGCATCGGGTCGTGCACGAGCGCCGCGGGGCGGTCGATGAGCGCGTTGACGACCTGGTAGTAGCGCGTCGCGCTCATGTCGAACAGGTCGCGGATCGCCTGCTCCTTCGCGCCGGCGTACTTCCACCACTGCCGCTCGAAGGCCAGGATCGCCCGCTCGCGGTCGGTGAGCTCACCGGCGTCGAGGCTGCTGATCGCGGAGGCCGCGTCCACGTGTGCTCCCTGAGCGGTCCGATCGAATGACACCGTTGTCATTCTGGCACGACGCTCCGACAAAGCAAGCGTCTGGCGCGCGGCTCAGTCTGGCCGGCCGGGCTGACAACCTGGGCCGACAACCGGCCGACCCGCCGGCGCTCACTCGTCCGTCCGGACCTCCACGGGCCCGAGGCCGACGTCGCCGAGAGAGTCGGCGACGGCGGACGCGTCGCCCACCACGACGAGAGTCAGCTCATCCAGGCGCAGGTGCTTCGCGGCGGCCGAGTCGACCTCGTCCTTGCCGACGGCCGCGATCCGCTCGCGCTGCCGGTCGTAGTAGTCGTCCGGCAGGTCGTGCACGACGAGGTCGCTCAGCGCGCCCAGCACGCCGCGCGGCGACGCGAAGGCGAGCGGGTAGCGCTCGACCCGCTGCCGACGCACGTCGTCGAGCTCGTCGTCGCGGATCCCCCCGGCCTGCATGCCGGCGATCTCGGCGACGGCGTCGACGACCGCGGGCGCGGTCACCTCGGTCTTGACCTCCGACTGGGCCACGAAGACGCCGCCGTCGCGTCGCATGTCGTACTGCGCCGAGGCGCCGTACGTGTAGCCCTTCTTCTCCCGCAGCGTGTAGTTGAGCCGGGAGTTGAACAACCCGCCGAGCGCCGCCTGCATGGTCGTGAGCGCCACCTCGTCGGGCGCCCCGCGGGCCGGGCCGAGGTGGCCCAGCGCCAGTGCCGACTGGACCGAGCCGGGGCGGTCGACCACGACGACCCGACGGCCACCGGTCGCCGCCTGCGGACTGGCTCCGCCGGCCTCGCCCGTGCCGGCCCAGCCGTCGAACACCGCGGCCCCCACCAGGTCGAGGTCGAGTTCGGTGAGGTCCCCGGCGAGGACGAGGGCCGCGGCGCCCGGGAGCAGCCGCGACTCGTGCCAGGCCCGAACCGCGTCGAGGTCGACGCCCTCGACCGTGTCCGGCGTGCCGCCCTGCGGCAGGGCGTAGCGCGTGCCTTCCGCCCAGAGCCTCGCGGCCAGCTCGCGCGCGGCCCGGACACGCGGCCGGGCCGCCTCGGCCACGAGGTCGTCCACGCGCTCGTCGCGCACCCGCGCCAGCTCCTCGGCGATCATCGCCGGTGCCACGAGGGCCGAGTTCAGCAGCCGGGCGGCCTCCGGTACGGCGAACGACGGCACGTCGAAGCCGAGGTGGCTGGAGTCCCAGCCGACTGCGGCGAACCAGCTCGCGCCGAGCCGCTCCCCCGCGATCGCGAAGGCGTGCGCGTCCAGCCCGCCCGCGCCCTGGCCGAGGAGGTCGGCCGTGAGCTGGGCGACACCCGCGGAACCCGGATCCTCCGCGGCGGCGCCGACCCGCGACACCAGCGCCATCGACACGATCGGCCGGCGCTCGAGATGGCACGCGATGACCGTCCCGCCCGCGACGTCGTGCCGGGTGAAGGCCGGGAACCGGTACGGCCGCGGCTCCCCCGCAGCCGGCCGCTCCGGCACGAGGACTGTCATGCGGACTCCTCCTCGGGCAGGTAGGTCAGCACGACCCGGTTGTCCCGGCGCAGCACGGCCCGCCCGACGCGCAGCAGGTCGTCCGCGGTCGGCGCGAGCAGGCGGTCGACGCGGGTGTTCACCAGCTCCGGGTCACCGAAGAGCGTCGCGTGCTGCGAGAGCGCGTCCGCGCGGGAGTCCAGCGACGCGAGGTGGCCGAGGACGTCACTGGTGAGCAGTGCCCGAGCCCGCGCCAGCTCGTCGTCGGCGATGCCGTCGCGGAGCGCGGCGTCTACGACCTCGTCGTACGCCGCCTCGGCCTGCTCCGGGGTCACGCCCTCGGCGCAGTGCAGGTCGGCGATCAGCAGGCTCACGCCGCCGACGAAGTCGAAGGCGCCGACGAACTCCTCCGAGGGCCGGACGAGGGCGCGCTCCAGGACCAGCTCGCGGTAGAGCCGGCTGCCGCGCCCCCCGCCGAGGACCACCGACAGGACCGACAGCGCGTCGAAGTCCGGCGTGCCGAACGGCGGGCACCGGTAGCCCATGAACACGGCCGGCAGCGGGACGTTGTCCGGGATGACCTTGCGGATCTCCTCGCCGATCACCGGCGGTGCGGTGCCGTCAGGCGCGCCGACCAGGTCCGCACACGCCGGGATCCCGCCGAAGTACTTCTCGACCAGCGCGAGCGCGGCGTCGGTGTCGACGTCGCCGACCAGCGTGAGCACCGCGTTGTTCGGCGCGTAGTGCCGCCGGTAGAAGTCCTTCACGTCGTCGAGCGACGCGGCCTCGAGGTCGTCCATCGAGCCGATCGTCGAGTGCTGGTAGGGGTGCCCGGCCGGGAAGGCGCTCTGCTGCAGCTGCTCGATCCAGCCGCCGTAGGGCTGGTTGTCGTAGGACTGCCGGCGCTCGTTCTGCACCACCGCGCGCTGGTTGTCGAGCGTCTCCTGGCTGAGGGAGTCGGCGAGCCCGCCCATCCGGTCGGCCTCGAGCCACAGCGCGAGCTCGAGGTGATGGCTCGGCACGGTCTCGAAGTAGTTGGTCCGGTCGCACCAGGTGGTCGCGTTGAGTGTCGCGCCCACCGCCTGCAGCAGCTTGAGGTGCTCGCCCTTCTCGACATGGGCCGAGCCCTCGAACATCAGGTGCTCGAACAGGTGCGCGAGGCCCGTGCGCCCGGGCTCCTCGTGCCGGGAGCCGACGTCGTACCAGATGTTCACGGCGACGATCGGCACCGCGTGGTCCTCGTTGACGACGACCCGCAGTCCGTTGGCCAGCCTCGTGTCGGTGAGCTCGAAATGGGGGGCACGCATCCCGGTCAAGGTCATCGGCTGACCCTAGTGCAGCGTCCGGTCGCAGGAGCGGGCACCTCTCACGCCGAATCGTGACGCCATGCGCCGTTCGACCCTGCTGGGCCTCGTCACCGTGCTGTGCGCCGGCCTCGCCGCGCCCGTGACCGCCGCCGAGCAGGCCACGGCCGCGCCCGAGCGCCGACGCGAGGTGCGCTACGACTCCTTCGTCAAGGAGCACGTCCGCGTCCCGATGCGCGACGGCGTCGAGCTGGCCGCCGACATCTACCGCCCGGTGACCCCCGCGAAGGTGCGGGTGCCGGTCATCCTGCAGCTGACGCCGTACCACTCGCTCTACAAGGCGCTCGACCCCAACGAGGACGACCTGCCGACCGGCGAGGCCAAGCGCTACGTCCCCGTCGGCTACGCCTACGTCGTCGCCGACGTGCGCGGGACGTGGGCCTCCGGCGGCTGCTGGGACTACGGCGGCCTCAAGGAGCGCCAGGATGGCTACGACCTCGTCGAGTGGCTGGGCACCCGGGCGTGGTCCAACGGCAAGGTCGCGATGACCGGTGCGTCGTACGACGGCACCACCGCGAACGCGGCAGCCGTGGAGCGGCCCCCGCACCTCGCGACGATCGTGCCGATCTCGGCAATCAGCCGCTGGTGGGGATACGCCTACCAGCAGGGCGCGCGGTCGTCGTACTCCGGCACCTCGGCCGACATCGACCCGCCGTCGGACACGCCGACCGACTTCATGTTCGCCTACGGCTTCGTGCCGCCGCCGCACCCCGACACGGTCACGAGCGCGCAGCAGATCGCGATGCGGTGGACGCTCTGCGACCGGCTGCGGCAGACCGAGCGCGGGTACGACCTCGAGCCCGACTACGACGCATTCTGGGTCGAGCGCGACTACCTCAAGCTCGCGGCTCGGGTGAAGGTCCCGGTGCTGATCTCGCACGGCCTGCTCGACTTCAACGTGAAGACGTGGGAGGGCACCGCCTGGTACGAGGCCCTGCGCACCGAGAAGGCGATGGTCCTCGGGCAGTGGCCGCACGCGTCGCCGCGCGGGAAGTACCCGGACTGGGACGAGTTCCTGACGAAGTGGTACGAGCGCTGGCTGTACGGCGTGCGCAACGGCGTGGAGCACGAGCCGCCGGTGCGCATCCAGTCGAGCGACCGCGAGTGGCGGATGGGCGAGTGGGGACGCGCGAAGCGCTTCGCGCTCCCCCTCGGCGGCGAGCCGACCACGATCGTCGACGACGGGACGCTCGACGAGGAGCAGATGCTCCGCGGCGCCGGCGCCGGCACGCGCTTCGTGCGCATCGCCGTACCGAAGACCGAGGGCGGCCTGCACCTGCAGGGCCGCCCGGTGCTGCGCCTCGCCTTCTCCAGCGACCGTCCGTCGACGCAGCTCGACGCGGTCCTGTGCGACGTGGGGCCGGACGGCGCCTGCCGCATCGTCTCGCGCGCCTACCTCAACGCGAGGTACCTCGGCGGGCTGACCGCCGGCAAGGACCTCGAGCCCGGCAAGGTCTACACCGCGGCGCTGGAGTTCATCGACAAGGACCACGTCGTGGCGGAGGGACGCCACCTCGAGCTGATCATCTCGTCGTCCTCGACGACCTGGGTCTTCCCCGACGAGCTGCGCGCCCGCAACACCCTGCTGCTCGACAAGAGCTCCCTCGTGCTCCCGCTCGTCCGCTGACTCTTCCCCACCCCTCCCTAACCAGTGATCTTGGTGCCGGTGTCCACAGCGACGCCGGGCCTGGGGTGCGGCGGCTGTGGACCGGGGGCGCAAGATCATCCGGTGAGAGGGGCGGGCGCGGGCGCGGGCCGGAGCCGGGTCAAAACTGGGTCAGGAGGCGGCGGTGGCCTGGGCGAGGCCGCGGATCTGGCGCAGGGCCACGGACAGCGTGGCGAGGTCGTAGCTCTCCGACGCGGTCACGTCGTTGAGCAGTGCCGTCGCCCGCTCGACCGACTTGCTGTTCTCCTCGCACCACGTGGCGATCCGCTTGTCCGGATCGCCGCCGCCGGTCGTCGCGAGCACGTCGGTGGCGAGGGCGGCGTGCGCGGCGTAGAGCTCGTCGCGCAGCGCAGCCCGCGCCAGCGTCTGCCACCGGTCGTCGCGCGGCAGCGCGAGCACCCCGCGCAGCAGCCGGTGCAGCGCGAGCCGCTCGTCGAGCGCGAAGTAGACACGCGCGACCTCGGGCACCGGGGCGCCGACCCGCCCGGCCACGTCGACGATGTCGAGCGCGCCGTACGCCGACGCGAATCCGGCGACTCGCGCGGCGAGCGCCGCCGGCACGAGCGACTGCTGCAACCCGGCTTCCTGCACCACCATCGCGTCCCGCTGCGAGCCGACGGCGAGCTCGCCGAGCTGGCGGGTCACCTCGGCAACTCCCGGCGCGAACGCCGCGATCGTCGCGGCGATGTCCAGCGGCGAGCGCCGGGTGTGCAGCAGCCATCTGGTCGCGCGCTCCATGAGCTTGCGACCCTCGAGCAGCATGGAGGTCTGCACCGCGGTCGGCACCACGTTGTCGAGCGCCTCGACGTCGGCGAGGAACGCCGGCATCGCGAACACCTCGCGCGCCACGGTGTGGGCGCGGGTGATGTCAGCGACCGTCGACGCCGTCTCCTCCGCCATTCGGTAGACGAAGGTGATCCCGGCGTGGTTGACCATCCCGTTGACGACGGCGGTCGCGATGATCTCGCGGCGAAGCGGGTGCTCGGCCATCTGCGCCCGGTAGCGCTCGCGCAGGGCCGTCGGGAAGTACTGCTCGAGCTCGCGGGCGAGGTACGTGTCCTCGGGGAGGTCCGACTCGATCAGGTCGGCGGTGAGGGCGATCTTCGTGTGTGCGAGCACGACGGCGAACTCCGGGCTGGTCAGCCCGATGCCGGCGGCGTCGCGCCGGGCGAGCTCTGCGTCGTCCGGGAGCACCGCGAGGGCCCGGTCGACGTCGCCCGCCCGCTCCAGGTGCGCGATGTACCTGGCGTAGACCGGCAGCATGTCGGCGGCCTGGGCCCGCGCGTTGCCGAGCGCCACGTTCTGCTCGTAGTTGTCCCGCAGGACATGCGCCGCGACCTCGTCCGTCATCGCCTCGAGCAGCGCGTTGCGCTGCTTCTCGGTGAGCTCGCCGGCAGCGGCGGCCTGCCCGAGCAGGATCTTGATGTTCACCTCGTGGTCGGAGGTGTCGACCCCCGCGGAGTTGTCGATCGCGTCGGTGTTCACGCGGCCGCCGGCGAGGGCGTACTCGATGCGCCCCCGCTGCGTGAACCCGAGGTTGCCGCCCTCGGCGGCGACCTTGCACCGGAGCTGCCCGCCGTCGACCCGGATCGCGTCGTTGGCCTTGTCGCCGACGTCGACGTGGGACTCGCCCGCAGCCTTGACGTACGTGCCGATTCCGCCGTTGAAGAGCAGGTCGACGGGCGCCAGCAGGATGGCCCGCATCAGCTCGGCGGGCGTCATCGTCACCGCGTCGACGCCGAGCGCGCCGCGTACCTCTGGCGTGATCGGGATCGACTTCGCCGTCCGCGGGAACACCCCGCCGCCCGGTGAGATGAGCGCGCGGTCGTAGTCGTCCCAGCTCGATCTCGGCAGCTCGAAGAGCCGTCTGCGCTCGGCGTACGACGCAGCCGGCTCCGGCGAGGGGTCGAGGAACACGTGCCGGTGGTCGAACGCGGCGACCAGGCGGATCTGCTCCGAGAGCAGCATGCCGTTGCCGAACACGTCCCCCGACATGTCGCCGATCCCGACGACGGTGAACTGGTCCGCCTGGACGTCGACGCCCATCTCGCGGAACTGCCTCTTCACCGACTCCCACGCACCCCGCGCGGTGATGCCCATCGCCTTGTGGTCGTAGCCGGCCGAGCCGCCCGACGCGAACGCGTCGCCGAGCCAGAAGCCGTACTCGATCGCGATTGCGTTGGCGATGTCGGAGAACGCGCCGGTGCCCTTGTCGGCAGCCACGACCAGGTAGGCGTCGGTGCCGTCGTGGCGGACGACCCGTGGTGGAGGTACGACGACGTTGCCCTCGGTCAGGTTGTCCGTGACGTCGAGCAGCCCCCGCATGAAATCCGAGTAGCAGGCGACGACTTCGGCCGTCATCGCGTCCCGGTCGGCCAGCGGCCGCTTGACGACGAAGCCGCCCTTGGCGCCGACCGGCACGATGACGGCGTTCTTCACCATCTGCGCCTTGACCAGCCCCAGGATCTCCGTACGGAAGTCCTCCCGCCGGTCCGACCAGCGGATGCCGCCGCGCGCGACCGGCCCGAACCGCAGGTGCACAGCCTCGACCCGCGGTGAGTAGACGAAGACCTCGAACTTCGGCCGCGGCAGCGGCAGGTCGGGGACGCGCTCCGGGTCGAGCTTGAGCGCGAGGTAGCCCTTGGGCCGGCCGGTTGGCTCGACCTGGAAGTAGTTGGTCCGCAAGGTGGCCAGCACGAGCGCGAGGTAGCTGCGCAGGATGCGGTCCTCGTCGAGGCTCGCGACCGCCTCCAGAGCCGTCTCGATGTCGGCCTTCAGTCGCTCCGCTCCGGCCGGGTCCGGCGAGTCGGGATCGAAGCGCGCCTCGAAGAGCGCGACCAGCCACCGCGCGACGTCGACGTTGCGGGCCAGCGTCTCGGCGATGTACATCTCGCTGAACGCGGTGCCGGCCTGGCGGAGGTACTTCGCGTAGGCGCGGAGCACGGAGACCTGCCGCCAGCCGAGCCGGGCGACGAGGACGAGCGCGTTGAAGCGGTGGCTCTCGGCCTGCCCGCGCCAGACGGCGACGAAGGCGTCCTGGAACGCCTCGCGGTCGTCCGAGCCGATCTCGGTGACGCCGCGGAGGCGCAGGCCGAGGTCGTAGACCCATGCGACCGGCTCACCCGGGCGCTCGATCTCGTAGGGCCGCTCGTCGGTGACCTCGACGCCCATGTTCTGCAGCACCGGCATGATCTCCGACAGCGACAGCGGCGGGCCGACCCGGAAGATCTTGAAGCGGCGCTCGTCGGGCGGGCCGCCGGTCGGGCGGTAGAGCGTGACGTCGAGGTCGCCCTCGCTCCGCTCCAGCGCCTCGAGCCGCTGCAGGTCGACGACCCCGCGCTGTGCGGAGAAGTCCTCCTTGTACGCCTCGGGGAACGCGTCGCCGTACCGGCGCACCAGCTCCGGCGCCGCCGCCTCGCCGACGGCGTCGAGCAGCGCGTCCGACAGCTCGTCGTGCCACGACCGGGTGGCGGCGGCGAGTCGCCGCTCCAGGTCCTCGAGGTCGACGTCCTGCAGGTTGGTCGGGTCGGTGCGTACGACGATGTGCAGCCGTGCCAGGACCGACTCCGACACCGACGTCGTGTAGTCGACGCTGGTGCCCTGCACGGCGCGGGTGAGGATGTCCTGGATCTTCAGCCGCACCGCGGTCGTGTACCGCTCACGCGGCAGGAACACGAGGCACGAGACGAACCGCCCGTACGTGTCGTGCCGGACGAACAGCCGCACCTGCCGCCGCTCCTGCAGGTGCAGGATCCCGAGCGCGATCGAGTACAGGTCGTCCTCGGAGATCTGGAACAGCTCGTCACGCGGGTAGCGGTCGAGGATGTGCTCCAGGTCGCGCGCGTCGTGGCTGCCGGGCATGAAACCGGCCCGGGCGAGCACGGCGGCCGTCTTGCGCCGGATCACCGGGATCTCCGCAGGGCGGGCGCTGTACGCCGTCGAGGTGAACAGGCCCAGGAACCGGCGCTCGCCGATCGCGGCACCCGACGCGTCGAACATCTTGACGCCGACGTAGTCGAGGTACGCCGGGCGGTGGACGGTGGCGCGCGAGTTTGCCTTCGTGAGGATCAGCGGGTTGGGGTCGAGAGCCCGGGCGCGGACGTCGTCGGAGAGCCCGGCGAACGACCGCGACAGCGGCGCCAGGCCGGCGTCGCGCAGCACCCCGAGACCCGTGCCGGGGACCGAGCACAGCGCCTGGTCGGCTGTGTCTCCCTCGAGCCGGTACTCGCGATAGCCCAGGAAGATGAAGCTGTCCTCGCGCATCCACTCGATCAGCGCGCGGGCCTCGCCGACCTGTGCCGCGTCCTGGCCCGGCGCCGGGGCCGAGAGCGACTCGGCCGCCTCCGCGGCCCGCGTGCGCATCTTCGGCCAGTCCTCGACGGCCGCGCGGACGTCCTCGAGCACCCGACGGAGATCGTTGCGCAGCCGGTCCGCGAACCCCGCGTCCGGCTGGCGGTCGATCTCGACGTGGATGAACGACTCATGCAGGACGTCGATCCCGTCCTCGTCGGACAGCGCGAGCAGGTTGCCGACCGCGTCACGCCGGACCCGCACCAGCGGATGCACGACGAGGTGGATGGCGAGGTTGTGCCGGGTCAGCTCCGCGGTGACCGAGTCGACGAGGAACGCCATGTCGTCGGTGACGACCTCGACGACGGTGTGCGGGCTGTCCCACCCGTCGGTTTCTGCGGCGGGGTTGAGGACGCGCACCAGGGCGGTGCCCTGCGTACGGCGCTCGGCCAGCTGCAGGTGGGACAGCGCCGCCCCGAACAGGTCCGCCGGCTCCCGCACGACGACGTCCTCGGGCGCGACGCGGGCGTAGTACTCGTGGACGAACCGCTCGACCGCCACACCGCCGTTGGCGGCGGTCCGACCAGCGCCGTGAGCGAGAGCCGCGGCAGCAGCGACGACCTCGGCCTTCGCCGCGTCGCGCGCCTGGTCCTGCGGTCGGGCCATCGTCCCCCCTTCGGCGCCGTTGCCGGTGGTGTCGCCAGCCTAGGGCGTGTCGGTCATGAAGGCGCGAACACCCGCGCGATGACGGCGTCGTCCACGTTGCCCCCGGTGAGGACGCACACGGTGCGGTCACCAGCGGCGGCCAGCCCACCACGCAGCAGCGCGGCGATGCCGGCGGCCGCCGCCGGCTCAACGGCGAGCTTGGCCCGCTGGTAGACCAGCCGCGTCGCGGCGACGATCTCGTCGTCGGACACGACGACGACCTGCTCGACGAGTGCCTGCACGTGGGCGAGGGTGTGAATGCCCGCGAAAGGGGCTGTGAGGCCGTCGGCGACCGACATCGGACGCTCGACGGGCACGACGGCTGCGGCAGCCAGGGCCCGCGTCATCCCGTCCGCTCCCGCCGGCTCGACGCCGACCACCCGAGCGCCCGGATGGATCCCGCGTACGGCAGCGGCGACTCCGGCGATGAGCCCGCCACCGCCGACCGGCACGACGACCACGTCGACGTCGGGGACGTCCTCCGCGATCTCGAGCCCGACCGTCCCCGCGCCGGCGATCACCCGCGGGTCGTCGAACGGATGCACCAGCACGAGGTCGCGCTCCTGCTGGATCGCGCGCATGGTGTCGAGGAGAGACTCGGCGGTGAGCACCACCTCGGCGCCGTACCGCCGGACCGCGGCGACCTTCGACGTCGCGGCGTGGGCCGGCATCACGACGACGGCGCTGGTGCCGACCGTTCGGGCCGCGTGCGCGAGCGCAGCCGCGTGGTTGCCCGCCGACATCGTGACGACGCCGCGAGCGAGCTCCTCCGGCGTGAGCTGCAGCACCGTGTTGACGACGCCGCGCGCCTTGAACGACCCCGTGCGCTGGAAGAGCTCGGCTTTCAGCGCCAGGCGCGTGCCGCACTCCTCGGCGAGTGACGTCGACGTCATCATCGGGGTGCGGTGGAGGTAGGGCGCGATGCGCTCGGCGGCGGCGCGCATCTCGTCGATCGACACCAGTGCCGGCTGCGTCACCTGGCGGAGTCTGCCAGCATCGGGCCATGGGCGAGATCGACCTGGAGCGGATCGAGCGGGAGCGCGAGCGCATCCGCGCCACGTACCTCCGGCCGGCCGAGCACCGGCCGCCGTCGTCGACGCGCGGGGTGCACCACATCGCGCTGGTGTCGTCCGACGTCGAACGCACTGTCCGCTTCTACCAGGACGTCCTGGAGCTCCCGCTCACCGACATCTTCGAGAACCGTGACTACCCCGGCTCGAACCACTTCTTCTTCGACCTGGGGCACGGCAACCTGATCGCGTTCTTCGACTTCCCGGGCCTGGACGTGGGCCCCTACGCCGAGGTGCTCGGCGGGTTGCACCACCTGTCGATCAGCGTCGACCCGGACCGATGGATGCGCCTCCGGGCGAACCTGGAGGCGGCCGGCGTGCCCTACCAGCTCGAGAGCGGCACCTCGGTGTACTTCCGCGACCCGGACGGCGCTCGGCTCGAGCTGCTCGCCGACCCGCTCGGCGAGATGTACGGCCACCGCGTGCTCTGACGCATGCGCGATGCTGCACCCCATGGCGATCTACGCGCTCGACGACCTGGTGCCCGACATCCATCCGGACGCGTACGTCCACCCCGACGCGGTCGTCATCGGCCACGTGCGGCTGGGCGAGGGGGCGACGGTATGGCCGCGCGCGGTCTTGCGCGGGGACTACGGCGTCATCACGGTCGGTGCCGGCACGTCGATCCAGGACGGCACCGTCGTGCATGCGACGGCGCTCGACGCCACGACGATCGGCGCTGACTGCGTCGTGGGGCACCTCGCGCACCTCGAGGGCTGCACTGTGGAGGACCGGGCGCTCATCGGGTCCGGCAGCATCGTGCTCGCCCGCGCGCTCGTGCGGACGGGGGCCGTCGTAGGGGCGGCGGCGCTGGTCCCGGAGGGCACGGAGGTCGAGGCGGGCACGCTCGTGCTGGGCGTGCCGGCGCGGCCGCGCGGTCCGGCCGGTCAGGAGGACCGGATCGCGGCTGCCGCCGAGCTGTACCGCCGCAACGGCCGGCGCTACGCGACGGGTCTGCGGCGAGTGGACTGACGACGGGGTCAGCCGACGCCGACCAGCCGCTCAGCCGGCGCGCTCAGCCCGGGTGGCCAGGCACGACCCGCCCGGCGACCGACCCCAGCGCCACCCGCCCGCCCGCCGTGCGCGCGTGGCCGCTGATGACGACCAGGTCGCCGTCCTCGAGGAAGGTGCGCTCCCCGCTGGCGGTGTGGATGGGCTCCGTGCCGTTCCAGCTCAACTCGATGAGCGAGCCGCGCTCGTCGCGGGAGGGCCCGGACACGGTCCCCGACGCGAAGAGGTCGCCGGTCCGCAGCGACGCGCCGTTGGCGGTCAGGTGCGCCAGCTGCTGCTCGGCCGTCCAGTACATCGAGCCGAACGGCGGCCGCGAGAGCACCTCGCCGTTGAGGGCGAGCTCGAGCGCGACGTCGATTCCCCACCGCTCGCCGCCTCGCAGGTATGCGCTCGGCTCAGGATCCTGCGGCGGCGGCGGCACCCGAGCCGCGGCCAGCGCCTCGAGCGGCACGACCCACGGTGACACCGACGTCGCGAACGACTTGCCGAGGAAGGGCCCGAGCGGCACGTACTCGAACGCCTGGATGTCCCGCGCGCTCCAGTCGTTGACGAGGACGGCGCCGAACACGTGGTCGGCGAAAGCGTCGGCCGGCACGGGGACCCCGAGCGCGGACGGCACGCCGACGACGAAGCCGACCTCAACCTCCACGTCGAGCTTGCGCGACGGGCCGTACGTCGGCGCGGTTTCGCCCGGGAGCACCCGCAGGCCGGCGGGTCGGGCGATGTCCGTACCCGAGACGACAACGGTGCCCGCACGGCCGTGGTAGCCGATGGGCAGGTGCCGCCAGTTCGGCGTGAGCGGCTCGCTGTCCGGCCGGAACATCCGCCCCAGGTTCGTCGCATGGTCCAGCGATGCGTAGAAGTCGACGTAGTCGGCGACCTCGAACGGCAGGTGCAGGGTGACCGAGTCGACTGCGTGCAGGTGATCGCGAAGGCCGTCGCCGCGAGCCGACGAGAGCAGGTCCTGGAGCCGGTTGCGGGTCGCGGTCCACGCCGACCGGCCCTGCGCCAGGAACTCGTTGAGGGAGTGCGTCGCGAAGCCCGGGTCGTCGAGCGCGCCTGCTACGTCGAGCACGTGGGCGCCGAGCGCCACGCCGATCCGGCGTGCCGCGCGCTCGCCGGTCGACGCGGTCGAGAAGACGCCGTACGGCAGGTTGTCGATGCCGAAGCCGGATTCGCCGACGATCTCGTCGAGCCAGTCGCTCATCCGAGCAGACCCAGCGCCGAGGCCTCGGCGAGCGGCTCCGCTGTGCTGCAGGACCCGTAGCTCACCATCGCCGCGCGAGTAGCCGCGACGGCGTCGTCGGGGATGCCCTTGGCTTCGGCAACGAGGGCCTGTGCGTCGGTGGACGCGATCGCCGCGAGCACGGCCTTCTCCGGCTCGCCGCCGATCGCGCGCGCGGTGCCGATCAGCAGGTTCAGGTAACCGTGATGGACGTAGCCGTCGCCCGCGTCAAGGCCCCGGACGGCGCGATGCAGGCCCGCGGTGGCCTTGAACCGCACGCCGTGCTCGACGCAGCGCAGCACGAAGCTCGCGACCTCGTCCGCGGTGGGGAACGCCGCGGCGTCCGCTCCCCCGCAGCGGAGCTTCGCGCCGACCGCGCTGCCCGCGGCGCGGACCTGCGGCAGCACCGCGAGCCAGTCACCACGGCGCGCGGGTTCGACCCACCCGTCGACACCTTGCGGCAGCGCCCGCACCGCCGCGAGCCCCGCGGCCAGATCGTCGGCCGACCCGACGGCGACGTCGACGCTGCGTACGGCGGCGCGGCCGTCGGACGCCATCGCGGCGAGCACGCCGGGTATCCCGCCCGGACCCGTGTCTGCGATCACCCCGACCTCGATCGAGTGGCCGGTGCCGAGCTCGCGCAGCAGCTCGGCGACGCGCGACGCGGGGCAGAGGAACCGGTGCGTCAGCATGGGGCTGCCCGCAGCGCGGTCTGCGCGGTGTCGCGCGAGGGCGTCGCCCATCGCCAGCCGGGTCGGCGGGAACAGCCCCGCATCGTCGACGAGCGCGGTGAGCAGCGGCGGCACGGGTCCGGTGGTCACCGGGCCCAGGTCCACGGGTAGGCCGGGTCCTCGATGTCGTACGCCGCCGGCGCGAGGTCCAGTGGCGCGAACGTGTCCACCATCACCGCGAGCTCGTCGGTCGCCTCCTTGCCCAGGGCCTTCTCGACGCTCCCGGGCTGCGGACCGTGCACGAACCCGCTCGGGTGCACCGAGATGGAGCCCATGCCGATCCCGCTCCCGCTGCGGCTGGTGAAGTCGCCGCCGACGTAGAACAGGACCTCGTCGCTGTCGACGTTCGCGTGGTTGTACGGCACCGGCACCGCGTCCGGGTGGTAGTCGAGCAGTCGCGGCACGAACGAGCAGACGACGAAGCCGGGCCCGGCGAACGTCTGATGCACCGGCGGCGGCTGGTGCAGGCGACCGGTGATCGGCTCGAAGTCGTGGATCGAGAGCGCGTAGGGGTAGAGGCAGCCGTCCCACCCGACCACGTCGAAGGGGTGCGACGCGTAGGTGTAGCGGGTGAGCCGGCCGCGGCGGCGTACGACGACGTCGGTCTCGCCGCCGTCGACGAGCAGCGGTTCGGCCGGCCCGCGCAGGTCGCGCTCCGAGTACGGCGCGTGCTCCAGCAGCTGGCCGCGGTCCGACAGGTAGCGCGACGGCGGGCCGACGTGGCCGCGCGCCTCGAGCACCAGCGCGCGCAGCGGAGCGCCCGCGTCGACGGTCCAGCGATGCGTCGTGCCGGTGGGGATGACGACGTAGTCGCCGGGGCCCACCGTCAGCCGGCCGAACACGCTCTCCAGCACGCCCGTGCCGGACTCGACGTAGACGACGAGGTCGCCGTCCGCGTCGCGGTAGAGCGGGCTGTCCTCGGTCGCGGCGACGTAGGAGATGCGCACCTGCGCGTTGCCCAGCAGGAGCGTCCGGCCCAGCGCGAGGTCGCCGCCGGACGAGACGTCATGGGTGCGCAGGTGCCGAGGCAGCAGCGTGTCCGGCGGAGCGAGCGGGCCGGCGTCCTCACCGGCGGGCTCGGCCCGGCAGATCCGCGTCGGGATCTCGCGGTGGTAGAGCAGCGAGCTGTCGGAGGAGAAGCCCTCCTCACCCATCAGCTCCTCGGCGTAGAGACGACCGTCAGGTCGGCGGAACTGCACATGCCGTTTGCGCGGCACGTCTCCGACGCTGCGGTAGTAGGGCATCAGCCGAGCGCCACGTCGCGGATCGCCGCGGCCGCGGCGAGGAGTGCGTCGTTCGACGCGGGGTCCGCGACGGTGATGCGCAGGCCGTCGCCGGCGAAGCAGCGCACCAGCACGTCGTGCGCGTCGAACGCCGCGCTCGCCGCCGCCGACCGCTCGCGCAGCGGCAGCCACACGAAGTTCCCCTGTGCGTCCGGCACGGCGTATCCCAGCTCCCGAAGCGACGGGGCGACGCGCGCCCGCTCGGCCACGACCTGCTCGACGCGCTGGGTCAGCTCGTCGTGCGCGGCCAGCGAGGCGAGCGCGGCGGCCTGGGCGACCGAGGAGACCGAGAACGGCACCTGCACGCTGCGCAGCGCGGTCGCGACGGCGGGGTGCGACAGGCAGTAGCCGACCCGCAGGCCGGCGAGCCCGTACGCCTTCGAGAAGGTGCGCAGAACCGCGATGTTCGGCCGGTCGTCGAGGAAGATCCGCCCGTCGACCGCACCGGGCTCCCGGACGAACTCGGCGTACGCCTCGTCGAGCACGACGACGACGTCGTCGCGGACCGAGTCGAGGAAGCTCTTCACGTCACCGGCGGCGAGCGCGGGACCGGTCGGGTTGTTGGGCGTGCAGAGCAGGACGAGCCGGGTGCGCGGGCCGACCGCGGCCGCGATCGCCTCGAGGTCGAGCGCCTCGTCGACGAGCGGAACCTCGACCGACCTCGCCCCGGCGATCCCGGCGAAGAGCGGGTAGGACTCGAACGACCGCCACCCGTAGACGACCTCGTCGCCGGCGTCACACGTGGACTGGACGATCTGCTGCACGAGCGCGACCGAGCCGCAGCCGACCGCCACCTGCTCGTCGCGGACCCCGTGGTGCGCCGCGATCGCAGCGGTGAGCCGGACCGCCTGCGGGTCGGGGTAGCGGTTGCCCTCGCTGCCCGCGGCGGTGATCGCCGCCACCACGGAGGGAAGCGGCGGGTACGGCGTCTCGTTGCTCGCGAGCCGCGCCGCGACCTGGCCCTCGGCCGGTCGCCGACCCGGACGGTACGGCGTCATCGTGCGCAGCAGATCGCGCAGCCGTGGCTCCATCTGGGCATCCTCCCACCAAGCAGCAGGTGAGCCGAGGCAGAGGGAGCGGTTGATGACCGGGACGGCGCTGGTGACAGGGGCGAGCAGCGGGATCGGTGCCGCCGTCGTACGCCGGCTGCGGCTCGATGGCTGGCAGGTCGTGGCGAGCGCGCGCCGTCGGGACCGCCTCGACGAGGTCGCCGGCGGCGATCCGGAGGTCCACGTCGCCGTCGCCGACGTGACCGACGATGCGTCGGTCGCCGTACTCGCGGCGGGTCTGGTGAGCTGCGATCTGCTGGTGTGCAACGCCGGCGGCGCGTTCGACCTCGACGCGGTGGCGGAGGCGGACCTGGAGGCGTGGCGTCGTACGTACGACCTGAACGTCCTCGGCGTGGTCCGGGTGGTCCGCGCCGTCCTCCCCCTGCTGCGCCGCAGCCGCGCGCCGCAGATCGTCGTCACGGGCTCGACCGCCGGGCGCTGGACCTACCCCGGTGGGGGGAGCTATGTGGCGTCGAAGCACGCAGTCGCCGCGGTCCGGGACACGCTCAGGCTGGAGCTGGTCGAGGACGGCATCCGGGTGTGCGAGGTCGCGCCGGGGATGGTCGCGACCGAGGAGTTCTCCTTGGTCCGCTTCGACGGCGACACCGAGCGCGCGGCCGCGGTCTACGCGGGTGTGGATGCGCTCACGGCCGAGGACGTCGCGGACGTCGTCGCCTGGGTGGCGGCGCGACCGGCGCACGTCAACGTCGACCTGGTCCAGCTCACACCGCAGCAGCAGGCCGCAGCACATCGGGTGCACCGGCGTACCGAGAGCAGCTAGCCGCCGATCGACCCGACAGGCATCCGGACGACGGTCACGTCGCGGTCGAGAACGGTCGCCACACTCGGCGGCGGGCGCCAACCCTGGTTGACCAGGCAGCGGTAGAGCGCGAGCCGCGCGAGGATCGCCTGCTCCGCGGCCTCGACCTCGAGGCGGACGCGCTCGGCCGAGCTCGGGTCGGCCGCTCCGCGCCGGTCCTCGAGCTCGAGCATCGCCGCCTGGTACTCCTCCAGGCAGCGCACCAGCTCCGCGGTGATCCGGTCGCTCATGCGCTCACCAACTCCATGAGGTCGGGCGTCGGCAGCCGCATCGCCTCCAGGGTGCGCCGCAGTCTCGACGCGGCGAGCACCGTGATCGACCCGCCGCTCGCCTCGATCAGTCGGCGCGCGCGGGCGAGCGCGACGAGGCGGCGCAGGGCGAAGCCGTCGGGGGAGTCCGGCTCGTCCAGCACCTCCGCCGTCAGGTGCACCGTGCCCAGGCCGATCAGCCACCTGACGAGGTCGTCAAGGTGCTCGGCGGCCGCCGTGTCGAAGTCGCCGGACAGGACGAGCGAGGCCCGCCCCGAGTCGGTCCGGGTCAGTCGCAGGCACTCGGTGGTGGTGGTGGCGACCATGACAACCGCCTGGCGTCGGAAACACGCGGCGTAGCGCGGGTCCGGGAGACGTCGCGCGTGAGGCGGGCTGCCTCAGGCGGCTGGTTGCTCAACCGGCGCGAGCACGGTACCCCCACGAGCGGCGCACAACCATGCTCGATACGCGCATATCACCGCAGCGCCACTGGGAACGACGAGCGGCTGCGGGCGATAGGGCACTCGTCGTCGCTCGTGACCATGAGACGGCCCGGCATCAGCCGGGTACTCACAAAAGTTCACGAGAGCCGGCGGGGGGAATCGAACCCCCAACCGCCCGATTACAAGTCGGGTGCGCTAGCCGTTGCGCCACGCCGGCGGGTGCCGCGCAGGCTACCCGTCCGGCGGCATGGCCTAGTGCGCGTGCGTCGGCGAGGGTGACGGCGACGGGCGCGGGGACGGCGACGGCATCGGGTAGTTGACGGCCGTCGTCGTACGCGCGCTCTGCTCGCTCCCGCCGTCACAGCCCGTGGACACGACCAGCAGGCGCGCCTCGTAGTGACCGCGATGTGCGTAGGTGTGCCGGAGCACGGTCGAACGCCGGCTGGCCGGGTAGCCGCTGTCCGCGACGCGGCACTCGGACAGCGGGAACGTGACGACGGAGGGCTGCGTGCCGTCGCCCCAGTCGAGGACCATCCGGGTCACGTAGCCGTCGCTGTCGGCGCCGCCGACGCGGACGGCGACGTGCGCCGGGTTCTCCTCCGGTGGCCGCACCTGCTGCGCACGGGCGACGGGAAGGGCGCCGCCGTTCGACGGACGGCTATCCCCGCGCGGCAGGACGTGGACCCGGGTCCGCGCCTCGCGCTGCTCACGCTCGGCCCCGCAGCCACCGGTGCGCACCGTGGCGGCGACGACGTAGCCGCCGGCGTGGTCGTAGACGTGCGGCACCTCGACGGCGCGGGACGTCGGCTGCGGCCGCGAGCCGTCACAGCGCGCCTCGAACCGCCTGGTCACCTCGCTGCCGTCGCCGAACACGACTCGGACGCCGAGCACGGCGCCGTCGCCGTCCCGCACGCCCACGACCACGATCGCCCGCTGGCCGGCCGTCGGCTCCGTCGGCCGGACGCGCACCCGCACGCCCAGCGGAGCATGGGCTGTCCCAGCGGACGGCGAGGCGGTGTGCGACCGGCGCGACGACGGCCGCGGGGAGGCGTGCGCCGAGGAGGACCTCGGGGTCGGCCGGTCGGACGGGCTCCGGCGCGGGGACGGGCGCATGGACCGACTCGCCGATGCGGATGGCTCCGGATCACGGCCGGCGCCGTCGCGCCGGTCGTCGCCGGAGACGGCCAGGAAGCTGACGGCGCGGGGCGGCTCGATCGCGCCGCCGGCGACCGCGCCTGACGCCAGAGCGGTGCCGAGCAGCGCCGCTGCCCCGACCGCGCGGGCGCGACGTCGTACGGCGATCCGGTGCGCCACAGCGGTCGCCCGATCGCCGCCAGCGGGCGGAGCGGCAGCCAGGTCGGCGAGGGCGCGGCGAAGGCGGTCGTGATCGGTCATGACTGCGTCTCCCAGGCCGGCAGCGCGGTGCGTGCCGGAGTCGTCGGGTCGGTCGAGTCGAGCAGGTCGAGGTCGCGCAGCCGCGCCAGCGCGCGGGAGGAGGTGCTCTTCACCGTGCCGACCGAGCAGCCGAGGAGCGCGGCCACCTCGGCCTCGGGGAGGTCGTCGTAGTAGCGCAGCACGAGCACGGCACGCTGCCGGGGCGTCAGGCGGGCGAGGCCGCGCGCGAGCGCGTCCCGGTGCTCCACCAGCGCGTAGCCGTCGGGTGCGTTGGCGGGCGGCAGGTCCGAGGTCGGGATCTCGCCGCCCCACCTGCGTCGCCACCACTTGATCGACGTCGTCGCCATCACTCGCCGGACGTAGGCCTCGGCCGCGGCGGGGTGCTCCAGCGCGGACCACCGGGTCCACGTCTTCGCCAGCGCGGTCTGCAGCAGGTCCTCGGCCTTGCCCCAGTCGCCGGTGAGCAGGAAAGCAGTACGCACGAGCGCGTCGGACCGCGTGGTGACGAGCGCCGAGAACTCCTCTTCGGCCGAGCTGCTCACGTGGTCGCCCTCCCTCCCGACGGACAAGAGCCGCTGGCTCGCCGGAAGGTTGCCGCCGAAGCGGCGTCGGCTACAGGACCAGCGTGAGCGAGGCGGCCGTCACGGTGGTGTCCGCGTGCAGCCCGACCCCGCGCTCGACGGCGAACACGGCGTCGTACGCCGCCGGACGGGCGAGCTCGGCGACCGACGACCGGGCCGTCGTGAACGGCGCGCGCATCGTGCGGACGGGTGGCCGGGTGCAGACCTGCCCGGCCGCCGTGAGGCAGGTCGTGACGGTGTCGACGCCGGCGAGGCCGTCGGAGGTGACGAGCTGCGCCGCAAGCGTCATCGTGGGACGGCGCACGTGGACGCCGATCCGGCGCTCGCCGCGCTGCTCGGCAGCGGGCACCACGAACTTCGTCGTGCGCAGCGCCGAGGCGACCCGCCCGCGCGGGCTCACCTTCTGGAAGACGTGGTTCGGGATCGGGATGAACGCCTTGGTCGAGGTCTCGGCGATGAGGTACAGCCGGTAGCCGCCGGGCGCGACGTCGTAGGTCGGCCCGAGTCGGATGAGCCGGCCACCGGAGGACCCGCCGGCGCCCACCAGCGGCAGCGCGAGCGCGCCGACGGGTGTGCGGGTCGCCGTGTCGGGGACCAGGTAGAACCCCGCGTACCGGCCGGCGCTGTCGATCTTGATGTCGCTCTCGGTGACGGTGACCATCTCCTTGACGAAGATGTCCACCCAGCCGGAGGAGGAGCCGCTGATCTCGATGCCCTCGCCGGACGCGGCGGAGGACGTCCCCGCGAGCAGGCCGAGGACGGCGACGAGGATCGTGGCTAGGGCGAAGCGGCGCGGCGCGCGAATGATGACGGTCCCCTCGGAGCGTGCCGGATCGAGCGGGGGTACGGCGCGGGCCACGGCGCCGAGGGATCGCAGGTGCTAGGAGACGTCCGCGATGTCGCGGGCGCGCAGGTGCATGTCGAGCTTGCGCTTGATGCGCTGCAGGGCATTATCGATCGACTTGACGTGCCGGTTGAGCATCTCGGCGATCTCGTGGTAGCTCTTGCCCTCGACGTAGAGCATCAGGACCTCGGCCTCGAGGTCGGAGAGCACCTCGTCGAAGTGCCGCTGCAGCGAGCGGATCCGCTCGGAGGAGATGACGAGGTCGGCCGGGTCGCAGATCGCCGAGCTGGGCAGCACGTCACCGAGCACGCGGTCGCCGTCCTCGTCGGACACAACGGGACGGCTGAACGAGACGTAGCTGTTCAGCGGGCCGTGCTTCTGGCGGGTAGCGGTCTTGATCGCGGTGATGATCTGGCGCGTCACGCACAGCTCGGCGAACGCCCGGAAGCTGGTGAGCATCTCCGGGTTGAAGTCCCGGATGGCCTTGTAGAGGCCGATCATGCCTTCCTGGACGATGTCCTCGCGGTCGGCGCCGACCAGGAAGTAGGAGCGCGCCTTGACCCGGGCGAAGTTGCGGTACTTGGTCAGCAGCTCGGCCAGCGCGATGTCGTCGCCGCTGCGGGCAGCCATGACGAGCTCGTCGTCCGAGCGCAGCGGCTCGTCGTCGTACCCATCGCGGCGTGCTCGCACGTGACGTCACCTTTCGCGGCTGGGAGCGTGTGACCTCGATCACAAGTGTACTTACCCGAGCGTAACCGGGCGTATAGCTCATTGGGAAGACTTGGCAGACCCGGCCCCCGACCGGCCGGACCTCCCTGTGCGCCCTGTCAACGATTCGGCGCCCGCCTGGTTACGGCTCGGTACGCCGCCGCCGGGCGATCTCGGCCAGCGCCACGGCGGCCGCGACGCTCGCGTTGAGCGACTCCGTGGGGCCCGCCATCGGGATCGACACCCGCACGTCGCACTGCTCGCCCACCAGCCGGCCCAGCCCCTTGCCCTCCGAGCCCACGACGAGGCAGAGCGGCCCCACGGCGGCCTCCAGGTCGTCGAGCGGGACGTCCCCGTCGGCCGCGAGTCCCACGACGGCGAGCCCGGCGTCGGCATAGGTGCGGAGCGCGCGGGCGAGGTTGACCGCGCGGGCGACCGGGATGTGCGCCGCGGCTCCCGCGCTGGTTCGCCAGGCGGTCGCGGACACCCCGGCGGCCCGGCGCTCGGGCACCAGCAGCCCGTGCGCGCCGAACGCGGCCGCCGAGCGCAGCACCGCCCCGAGGTTGCGCGGGTCGGTGACGCCGTCCAGCGCGACCAGGAGAGCCGGCGCCGGGGCGTCGAGCGCACGGTGGAGGACGTCCTCCGGGTGCGCGTAGTCGTACGGCGCCACCTGGAGCACCAGCCCCTGGTGCAGCGACCCGTCGGCGAGCCGGTCCAGCTCGGCTTTCACGGCCTCCCGGGTCGGCACGCCGGCGGACTCGGCCAGCTCGAGCGCCTCCGTCACCCGCGAGTCGTGGTCGATGCCGCGCGCCACGAGCAGCGCCCGGCCCGGCACGGCGGCCCGCAGCGCCTCCACCACGGGGTTGCGTCCGACGACGACCTCGTCGGCGTCCTCACCGGGACGCCGTGGCCGCGTGTGCGCGCGCCGGGTCGACCCGTCCGAGCGGGCCGAGCGGTCGGTCCGATCGGAGCGGTCGGAGCCCGCACCGCGCCGGGACGGGATGCCGACCGGCGTCCGCCGGGTGCCGCCCGAGCGCCCGGAGCGCGCCGGCGG